>CALMUY010000001.1 GCA_937873005.1 uncultured Aeromicrobium sp.
CCAACGTAGTTACCCAGATCCGCACCCGCGAGACAGACGGCTACAGCGCTGTCCAACTCGGCTTTGGTGAAATCGACGGTCGCAAAGTGAACAAGCCAGCAGCTGGTCACTTCGACAAAGCTGGCGTTACACCACGTCGCCACCTTGTTGAGATCCGCACTGAACAGGTTGCCGATTACACGCTGGGCCAAGAAATCAGCCCTGAAATCTTCGCCGCGGGTGACAAGGTCGATGTGACCGCCACCAGCCGCGGTAAGGGATTCGCCGGCGTCATGAAGCGCCACGGTTTCGGCGGCGCGCCAGCATCGCACGGTGCACACCGCAACCACCGCAAGCCAGGCTCAATCGGTGGCTGCGCCACGCCAGGTCGTGTCTTCAAAGGTTTGCGCATGGCCGGCCACATGGGTACCGACACCGTAACCACACAGAACCTCACGGTTCACGCTGTTGACACCGACAAGGGTGTCATCCTCGTCAAGGGTGCCGTACCTGGCGCCAAGGGCGCACTCGTCGTGATCCGTAACGCAGCGAAGGGAGCATGACGTCATGGCTAAGTCAATCGACGTTGAACTGCCCGTTGAGATCTTCGGCGCACGCATCAGCATCCCGCTGATCCACCAGGTTGTTACCGCGCAACTCGCTGCGGCACGCCAGGGCACGCACGACACCAAGTCACGTGGCGAAGTATCCGGCGGTGGACGCAAGCCATACCGCCAGAAGGGCACCGGTCGCGCTCGTCAGGGCTCGATCCGCGCACCTCAGTACGCCGGCGGTGGCGTAGTCCACGGTCCCACTCCGCGTTCCTACGATCAGCGCACGCCTAAGAAGATGAAGGCAGCCGCTTTGCGTGGCGCCCTCACCGATCGTGCACAGTCCGGACGCATCCATGTTGTCGACACCCTCGCTGGTGAAGGCATCTCCACCAAGACCGCAATTGCTGCGCTTCGGGAACTCACGAGTCGACGCCGTGTGTTGGTCGTCGTGGAAGCTACCGACAACAACACCATCAAGAGCCTGCGCAACGCGGAGTTCGTTGAAGTGATCACGTTCGATCAACTCAACACGTACGACGTCATCCGTGCAGACGATGTGGTCTTCATTCAAGGCGCATTCGATGCATTCGTCACAGCGCGTGCAACTGAAGGTGGAGAAACCATCACATTGAGCAAGGCCAAGTCCGAGGAGGCTAGCAAGTGAGCAACGGAACTTTCGGCCGCGACATTGTGATCGCACCCGTCGTCAGCGAAAAGAGTTACGCGCTCCTCGACGACAACAAATACACGTTCATCGTGCACCCAGAAGCGAACAAGACGCAGATCAAGATCGCTATCGAAGAGATCTTCGGCGTCAAGGTCACGTCTGTAAACACGATCAACCGCAAGGGCAAGACCCGCCGCACTCGCAACGGCCTCGGTAAGCGCAAGGACACCAAGCGCGCCGTCGTTAGCGTTGCAGCTGGTCAGAGCATCGACATTTTCTCGAGCCCGGCCTGAGACGAGGACTGAACAAATATGGGAATTCGTAAGTACAAGCCGACTACTCCGGGCCGTCGTGGCTCCTCAGTAGCCGACTTCGCTGAAATCACGCGCAGCACGCCTGAAAAGTCGTTGGTTGAGCCACTCCCCAAGAAGGGTGGGCGTAACAACCAGGGACGCATCACGACTCGTCACCAAGGTGGCGGTCACAAGCGGGCGTACCGCATTATCGACTTCAAGCGTTATGACAAGGACGGCGTTCCGGCCAAGGTCGCTCACATTGAGTACGACCCGAACCGCACGGCTCGCATTGCCTTGTTGCACTACGCAGATGGCGAAAAGCGCTACATCATCGCTCCCGATGGTCTGACTCAAGGTATGGCTGTCGAAGCTGGTCCAAGCTCGGACATCAAGCCCGGAAACAACTTGCCATTGCGCAACATCCCCGTTGGTACCGTCGTTCACGCTGTTGAACTGCGCCCCGGTGGTAGTGCAAAGATGGCTCGTTCAGCCGGTGCTCGTATCCAACTCGTCGCCAAAGAAGGAAAGCGCGCTCAGTTGCGTTTGCCTTCCGGCGAAATGCGTTACGTCGATGTCCGCTGCCGCGCGACTGTTGGTGAAGTCGGCAACGCCGAACAAGCCAACATCAACTGGGGCAAGGCCGGCCGTAACCGCTGGAAGGGCAAGCGCCCAACCGTTCGCGGTGTTGCAATGAACCCTGTTGATCACCCGCACGGTGGTGGTGAAGGTAAGACTTCGGGTGGCCGTCACCCAGTCAGCCCATGGGGCAAGCCTGAAGGTCGTACTCGCAAGAGCAAGGCCAGTGACCAAATGATCGTCCGCCGACGCAAGTCCGGCAAGCGGTAAGGAAGGACTGAACCATGCCGCGCAGTCTCAAGAAGGGCCCGTTCGTAGACGGCCACCTGCTCAAAAAGGTGGACGCACAGAACGAGGCCGGTACACACAACGTAATCAAGACGTGGTCACGTCGTTCGATGATCTTGCCGTCCTTTATTGGGCACACGATTGCCGTTCACGATGGACGCAAGCACGTTCCGGTTTTCGTTACGGATTCCATGGTTGGTCATAAGCTCGGCGAGTTTGCGCCTACGCGCACCTACCGTGGCCATGAAAAGGACGACCGAAAGGCGAAGAGGCGATGAGTGCAGCTGCACGTAACAATGTGAGCGCTCGCCGTGAGCGTCTCTTGGGCGACGAGCCAGGCTCGTTTGCTGTCGCGCGTTTCGTACGTGTCACCCCGCAGAAGTCGCGCCGTATTGCCGACCTGATTCGTGGGGCTCGCGTAGAAGACGCACTCACCACGCTGAAGTTCGCTCCTCAGGCGGTGGCCGAGAACTTCTACAAGTTGGTTGACTCGGCTGCTTCGAACGCCGAAACCCTTGAAGGTCTCGATCGTTCCTCGCTTGTGATCACCACGGTGACCGTAGACGAAGGCCCAACCATGAAGCGTTGGCGTCCGCGCGCCAAGGGTGCAGCAAACCGCATCCTCAAGCGCAGCAGCCACCTCACCGTGGTCGTCCAGCCAGAAGATTCCATCAACGATAAGAAGGGTGGGAACCGATAAATGGGACAGAAAATTAACCCGCACGGTTTCCGGCTCGGCATCTCGACCGACCACAAGAGCCGTTGGTACGCAGACAAGCTCTACGCCAACTACGTCGGTGAAGACGTACAGATCCGCAAGTTGCTCACAAAGGGCATGGATCGCGCCGGCATTAGCCGCGTAGAAATCGAACGTACTCGCGATCGTGTCCGCGTTGACATTCACACTGCCCGTCCAGGCATCGTGATCGGTCGCCGTGGCGCAGAAGCAGAACGCATTCGCGCTGACCTCGAAAAGCTCACGGGCAAGCAGGTTCAGCTCAACATCGTTGAAGTGAAGCAGCCTGACCTCGATGCGCAACTTGTTGCTCAGGGTGTCGCTGAACAGCTTTCCGGCCGTGTCCAGTTCCGCCGCGCAATGCGTAAGGCCATGCAGTCCACGATGCGTTCGGGCGCCAAGGGTATTCGTATCCAGTGCTCGGGTCGTCTTGGCGGCGCTGAAATGAGCCGCTCTGAGTTCTACCGCGAAGGCCGCGTGCCCTTGCACACGCTCCGCGCTGACGTGGACTATGGCTTCTACGAAGCCAAGACCACCTTCGGTCGCATCGGCGTCAAGGTATGGATCTACAAGGGCGAAGTTGCCGGCACCCGCGCAGAGCGTGAAGCCGAGGCCGCAAAGCGTGCTGCAGCACCAAGCCCACGACGCTCGGGAGGCCGCGGCGGCGCTCGCCGTCCAGCTCGCGATGCTGCTCCTGCAGTGGAAGCAGCAACCGAGACCGCTCCTGAGGCAACCGAAGCTGCACCCGTGGCAGCAACGCCTGAAGGAGTTGAGTCCTGATGTTGATGCCCCGCAGGGTCAAGCACCGTAAGCAGCACCGGCCAAAGCGCCGTGGCATGGCCAAGGGTGGAACGCAATTGGCGTTCGGTGACTTCGGAATCCAGGCAGTTGAAGGACACTACGTCACCAACCGCCAGATCGAAGCCGCTCGTATCGCCATGACGCGTCACATCAAGCGTGGCGGCAAGGTCTGGATCACGATTTATCCAGACCGCCCCATCACCAAGAAGCCTGCTGAAACCCGCATGGGTTCTGGTAAGGGTTCACCCGAATGGTGGGTCGCCAACGTCAAGCCCGGTCGCGTCATGTTCGAACTCTCCGGTGTCCCCGAAGATGTCGCACGTGAAGCAATGCGCCGCGCAATCCACAAACTGCCGATGAAGGCTCGCTTCATCACTCGAGAATCAGGAGATGTCTGATGGCACGCGTAACAGCCGAAGAACTCCGCGAACTTGATGCCGACGCGTTGGCAACCAAGTTGAAGGAAGCCAAAGAAGAACTGTTCAACTTGCGTTTCCAGAACGCAACTGGCCAGCTCGATAACACGGCTAGCCTCCGTACCGTGCGTCGCGAAATCGCGCGTATCTACACGGTTATCTCCGAACGCGAACTCGGAATCATTGAGTCCGCCTCGAGTGAAGAGGTTTCCGCATGAGCAAGAAGGAAAACGAAGTGAGCGAAGATCGTTCAGCACGCAAGGTCCGTGAAGGCCTTGTAGTCAGCGACAAGATGGACAAGACCATCGTCGTCAGCATCGAAGACCGAATCAAGCACCCGCTGTATGGCAAGGTTCTTCGTCGCACGATCAAGCTGAAGGCACACGATGAGAACAACGCTGCCGGTATCGGCGACCGCGTTCAGATTGCGGAAACTCGTCCGCTCTCAGCCACGAAGCGCTGGCGAGTAGTCGAAATTCTCGAGAAGGCGAAGTAGGAGACACGTCATGATTCAGCAGGAATCGCGACTCAAGGTTGCCGACAATACTGGTGCGAAGGAAATCCTTTGCATTCGTGTTCTCGGTGGCTCCGGTCGCCGCTATGCCGGCATTGGTGACACGATCGTTGCGACGGTCAAAGACGCCATCCCCGGTGGAAACGTTAAGAAGGGCGACGTCGTCAAGGCGGTTGTCGTGCGTACCGTGAAGGAACGCCGACGTCCAGATGGCTCGTACATCAAATTTGATGAGAACGCTGCAGTGATCCTCAAGGCCGACGGCGACCCCCGCGGCACGCGCATCTTCGGCCCAGTCGGCCGCGAACTGCGCGACAAGAAGTTCATGCGCATCATTTCTCTCGCACCTGAGGTGATCTGAGATGGCACGTATTCGTATTGGCGACCAGGTCAAGGTTGTCGCAGGCAAAGACAAGGGCGTTGAAGGCAAGGTCATCTCGATCGTGCGCGACGGCGACCGTGTGGTTGTCGAAGGCGTCAATCGTGTGAAGAAGCACACTCGCGCCGGCCAGACTGGTGCTGAGGGTGGCATCATCACGACCGAAGCCCCCATTCATATTTCGAATGTCATGCCCTTGGCAGACATCGATGGCAAAAAGACGCCTACGCGTGTTAGCAGCGCCGTTGTTGACGGCAAACGCGCTCGCGTGGCTCGCAAGACTGGAAAGGAGATCTGAGCATGAGCACATCGACTTCACCTCGTTTCAAGACGCGGTACGCCGAAGAGATTGCCCCGGCAATGCAGGAGCAGTTCGGCTACGAGAACGTCATGCAGATCCCCGGACTCACGAAGATCGTCGTCAACATGGGTGTCGGCGAAGCTGCGCGTGACGGAAAGCTCATCGAAGGCGCTATCCGCGACCTCACCGCGATCACCGGCCAGAAGCCACAAGTGACCAAGGCTCGTAAGTCCATCGCGCAGTTCAAGTTGCGTGAAGGAATGCCAATCGGTGCTCACGTCACGCTTCGCGGCGACCGCATGTGGGAGTTCTTGGATCGTCTCTTGTCGCTCGCGCTTCCGCGTATTCGTGACTTCCGTGGGCTTTCGCCCAAGCAGTTCGACGGCCGTGGCAACTACACGTTCGGCTTGACCGAACAAGTGATGTTCCACGAAATCGATCAAGACAAGGTAGATCGTCAGCGTGGAATGGACATCACCATCGTCACGACCGCTACCAACGACGAAGAGGGACGAGCTTTGCTGAAGTTGCTCGGCTTCCCTTACAAGGAGAACTGATATGGCAAAGACTGGCTTGAAAGTAAAGCAAGCGCGTAAGCCCAAGTTCGCGGTTCGCGGTTACACCCGCTGCCAGCGCTGTGGACGTCCAAAGTCCGTCTATCGCAAGTTCGGTCTGTGCCGTGTTTGCTTGCGCGAGATGGCCCACCGTGGCGAACTTCCCGGCGTAACCAAGAGTTCCTGGTAATTCACTAACCAAACAACGTTGCAGGTCTGCTCTCACCTCTAGCGGGGACGAGCAAGGAAACCACAGCGAGAACGGAAAACACTGAAATGACAATGACAGATCCGATCGCGGACATGCTCACGCGTGTTCGTAACGGCAGTCAGGCCTACCACGATGAGGTCTCGATGCCACACTCGAAGCTCAAGGAAGGTGTAGCTCAAATCCTGAAGCAGGAAGGCTACATCAGCGACTTCGACGTGCGCGAGCCCGCCGAGGGTCAGGTTGGCAAGACGCTGCAGATCACACTCAAATACGGTCCGCAGCGCGAGCGCTCGATCGCCGGAATCCGCCGCATCAGCAAGCCAGGTCTGCGCGTTTACGCGAAGTCCTCGAACTTGCCAAAGGTGCTTGGTGGACTCGGCGTGGCCATTATTTCCACCAGCCACGGTCTGCTTACTGATAAGCAAGCCACAACTAAGGGCGTCGGCGGCGAAGTGCTCGCCTACGTCTGGTGACGGGGAGATAAGACATGTCACGAATTGGTAAAGTCCCAGTACCGGTCCCTGCAGGTGTGGACGTCAACATTGACGGTCAGAGCATCTCGATCAAGGGTCCGAAGGGCGAACTCAGCCACATTGTTGCAGAGCCGATCACAGTCTCCAAGGGGGAAGACGGCGTTCTCGCTGTAGAACGCCCCAACGACGAGCGTCGCAGCAAGGCAATGCACGGCCTGAGCCGCACGCTGATTAACAACATGGTTATCGGCGTGACGCAGGGCTACGAGAAGAAGCTCGAAATCGTCGGCGTTGGTTACCGTGTCATCCTCAAGAGCCCCCAAGAGATCGAACTGAATCTTGGATTCAGCCACCCGGTCTTCGTTAAGGCTCCCGAAGGTATTTCCTTCGCTGTTGAGAGCGCCACGAAGTTCAGCGTTGCTGGTATCGACAAGCAACTTGTTGGTGAAGTCGCGGCAAATATCCGCAAGCTGCGCAAGCCCGAGCCTTACAAGGGCAAGGGTGTGCGTTACGCCGGCGAACACGTCCGCCGCAAGGCTGGAAAGGCTGGAAAGTAAGCCATGGCAATTTCAATTAAGCAATCCAAGAGCAATAGCGATCGTCTCGCATCGCGCAAGCGCCGTCAGACGCGTGGGCGCAAGAAGATCAGCGGAACGCCAGAGCGTCCCCGTCTCGTGATCACTCGCTCGAGCAAGCACGTGTTCGCTCAGGTCGTCAACGATCTCGAAGGCCACACGCTTGCCTCGGCATCCACGATGGAAGCTGACTTGCGCAACCTCGACGGTGACAAGACCGCTAAGGCTCGTAAGACCGGCGAAATTATCGCTGAACGCGCTAAGGCTGCAGGCGTCGAGACCGTTGTCTTCGACCGCGCCGGAAATAAGTACGCAGGCCGTGTTGCAGCATTGGCTGAAGGCGCTCGCGAGGGCGGACTGGAGTTCTGATGACCATGAATACGATCAAGAGGAGTGCGGCATGAGCGCGCGCCGACAGGGCAGTGGAGAGCGTCGTGGACGCCAGGACCGTGCTGCTGAAAAGTCCAACTACATTGAAAAGGTCGTCACGATCAACCGTGTCGCCAAGGTGGTCAAGGGTGGTCGTCGCTTTAGCTTCACCGCGCTTGTCATCGTCGGTGACGGCGAAGGCCAGGTCGGTGTCGGCTACGGCAAGGCCAAGGAAGTTCCTACCGCTATTGCCAAGGGCGTTGAGGAAGCTAAGCGCAGCTTCTTCCGGGTGCCGTTGGTAGGTAGCACGATTCCTCACCCAGTTCAGGGCGAGAAGGCCGCTGGTGTTGTCTTCCTTCGCCCCGCTGCACCAGGTACCGGTGTTATTGCAGGTGGTCCAGTGCGCGCCGTTCTCGAAGCCGCTGGTGTTCACGATGTGTTGAGCAAGTCGCTTGGCTCGGCGAACGCGATCAACATCGTCCACGCCACGATTGAAGCGTTGCGCACGCTTGAATCGCCTCAGCAGGTTGCTGACCGTCGTGGCTTGGCTGTTGAAGATGTGGCTCCGGAGTACTTGATCCGCGCAGCCGCCGAAAAGGCAGAAGCGCCTGTAACTGTTGAGGCAGGTGCGTGATGGCGAAGCTCGAAGTTACACAAATTCGTTCGGCTATCGGTCGTGGCAAGAATCAGCAAGAGACTCTGCGTTCGCTCGGTCTCAAGCGAATTGGCCAGACCGTCATTGTCGAAGATCGTCCCGAACTCGTGGGCATGGTGAAAACCATTCCTCACCTGTTGTCGGTTAAGACTGTAGAAGAGGAGGCCAACTGATATGACTATCAAGTTGCATCACTTGCGCCCAGCGCCCGGTGCGAAGACCGCTAAGACCCGCGTTGGTCGTGGTGAAGCTTCCAAAGGTAAGACTGCGGGCCGTGGTACCAAAGGCACAAAGGCTCGTTACCAGGTTCCCTTCGGCTTTGAAGGTGGACAAGTTCCACTGCACATGCGCCTTCCGAAACTTAAGGGTTTCAAGAGCCCGTTCAAGGTTGAATACCAAGTTGTCAACCTCGATCGCCTCAACGAACTCTTCCCAGAAGGTGGCACTGTTGACGTCGCTGCCCTCGTTGAGAAGGGCGCGGTTCGTAAGAACCAGCCAGTCAAGGTCCTCGGCAACGGTGACATCACCGTCGCAGTCAACGTCACCGTTGACAAGGCTTCGGCATCAGCGAAGAGCAAGATCGAAGCCGCAGGCGGCTCGGTCACCGTGCTCGGAGCCTGAACAAACAAGCGAGAAACGTTCAAGAGCGGGTGAGCCCTACATGGCTTGCCCGCTCTTGGGCTTGAAACGACAGAACTCAACCGACCTCAAAACTGACATGGCACACGCTGTTACAGTGTGAAGTCGGGACTTGTGCCCTAACAAGCGAATGGTTGCCGGGTGGGCGACCGAGGAGGAAACCACGTGCTTAGCGTTTTCATCAACGCGTTCAAGACGCCTGATTTGCGCAAGAAGATTCTTTTTGCTCTCGGCATTATTGTCTTGTTCCGCTTAGGCTCGATGACTCCTGCTCCTGGCGTCAATGTCACGAACGTGCGCAAATGTATTGATTTGGCTACCACTGGCGAAAACGCCGGCGTTTTCAACTTGATCAATGTCTTTTCCGGTGGCGCACTGCTCCAACTGACCGTTTTTGCTTTGGGGATCATGCCGTACATCACGGCCTCAATCATCCTTCAGCTTCTTGTTGTCGTTATTCCGCGACTTGAAGCGCTCAAGAAGGAAGGCCAGTCCGGACAAACGAAGATCACCCAATACACGCGTTACCTGACTGTCGGCTTGGCGATCATGCAAGCAGTCGGAATCGTCGCGATGGCCCGCTCGGGCATGCTATTTGGTGGTGCTTGCCAGGAAAAACTGCTCTACAACCCGGACAGCATCTTGGCCGGAACTACCGTCATTATGTGGCTCGGCGAACTAATTACCGACCGTGGTGTCGGCAACGGCATGTCCGTACTCATCTTCGTTCAAGTTGTCGCCACGTTCCCTGGCGCGATGTGGGAAATCAAGACCACCAAGGGTTGGTCGATGTTCTCGATCGTGCTGGCCGTCGGTCTCGCCGTGGTTTTGTTGGTGATTTTCATTGAACAAGCCCAACGCCGCATTCCGGTCCAGTACGCCAAGCGCATGGTAGGTCGCAGGATGTTCGGTGGATCCGCAACATACATCCCCTTGAAGGTCAACCAGGCTGGCATCATTCCGGTGATCTTCGCGTCGAGCTTGATGTATATTCCCGTGCTGTTCGCACAGTTCAACCCAGGCGGCAAGTTCTCTAGCTGGATCAATGACTACTTCACCACCGGCGGGCACCCGTATTACATGATCACGTTCTTCGCGTTGATCGTTTTCTTCACCTACTTCTATGTGTCGATTACCTTCAATCCTGAAGAAGTTGCAGACAACATGAAGA
>CALMUY010000002.1 GCA_937873005.1 uncultured Aeromicrobium sp.
TAGACCAGAAGTATCACAGAGAAGATCAGGAATGCCAGCATGATGAGTAACGCCGCAAGGCCTTGTCCACCTGCGTCCTTCACCACTTCTGTTAATGTTTGCCAGACTGAACTGGCACCAGATACTTTACCTATGGCAGTAATCAGGGCGTTGCTCAGTTCGATAATTCCATCAATTGCGAAGATTGAGGAGTTAAGAAGCAAGAACACAAACCCTATTCTCGGTAACAGGTGCTTGAACTCTATTTCATCGAAGCCGAAACTTGAGGCGCTCATGACGTGGAATCCGATCAGTGCCAGTACTATGACAAATAGGACATCAGTGATACCAACCATGGCGAGCCATAGGTTGAATACACTGGCATTCTCGGCCATCAGCGGAGTTTGTTTCATGAAATAGTCGAGTGCCGACAGGAACGGCGCTGCGACAGCCTGAATGATATTATTCAGGAATCCGGTGACGGCATTTATCAGAACATCGATAAGTCCATTCCCAACATCTTTGGGCGGTATGGCTTCCAGACTTGGGAGCGTTGCGCCGGTTGGATTGTGTGGTGTGCCATAGGCACTGGAAAGTATTGAGGTTAAGGTGATTGCACCGAGGACTATGATAAGCCCAAGGAGTGCATTGCGAATGACCCGTTTTGCGTGTTCGAGTGAATCTGGCTTACCCGTGCTGGTCATGTATTGGTAACCACCATTGACGAGGAAGAATACACAGGCAATCGAGGCAAGTGCAGCTAACGTACGGATTGTTGGTGTTACATAGTCCCTCATGGCACTAATTGCCGCAGACGTGTCGCCAAAGTGCGTGAGCGTGGCTAGTAGGACGCTATCCATATACCCCTTTCTGGTTTTTGACCCTCTAGTTACGTGGTTTTGGTTTTCTACTTACCGAAGGCATTGGTAGCGAGAGTTGTGACAATGTTACTGAGCACGAATGCTCCAATAACGATCGCCAACCCCATTGCAGAGAAGAAGAGTGTCCTCTTCGCTCCGTCTAATCGTTCAGGGTTTCCCGAACTGGTGATGTAAATCAGGCCCCCATACACTAAAAAACCGGTCGCTATGAGACCGGCTAATCCTGCGATGGTGGTGATGACGCTCCGGATGAATGATTCAACCTGACTTATGTCACCCCCTGCTGCGAACGCAGGGGACGAGGACACAAACGGTATCCCGAGCGCCACTACGAGCGCGACTATTTTTAATTGCGTGGAACTTCTGATCA
>CALMUY010000003.1 GCA_937873005.1 uncultured Aeromicrobium sp.
CTTAAGGAGTCCGCAATGACGATCGCATATGAACCCCAGTTCGGCACGGTGGTTTCGCCTCGACAGTTTTCGCCACGACGTAGCGGCGCTGCGACCCGTGGGAATGTTTCGGTTGTGCTGACTGCACGTGGGCGCTTTGTGCTTGCCATCGTGATTGCTGCACTGGTGCTTGCAGCGGTTGTGTTGCTTGGCGCGACGGTCGCGGCAAGTAAGGATTCTGCTGCTCTTGCAGTCGAGACGGTTCGGGTTGTGCCAGGGGATACCTTGTGGGCAATCGCAAGCGAAGCAAACCCCTCTGGTGATATTCGCGAGACGGTATCGCAGATTGTGCGCCTCAACTCTCTAGAGAAGGGCAAGCCGCTGCCTGCGGGCCTCGTCCTCTCGGTTCCTATCTACGAGTGACCGCACGAACTTAGCTTGGCCCGCGCCGTTGGATGTCCTGGGGAAGGGGCTCCGGCGCGGGTCTTTTTTGCTCGCGACACGCCGATGAAAATGTGGCCTACCTCACGTGACCTGCGCAAATGCGAATTCTTTTGAGATTTCACGACGACACTCACAAATGTCTTGAACGGCTAGTGTCGAACGCGTAGAGTAACCACTACATCTAGTAGTCACATGAATGTAGTTTTCCACATATTGATGCACAGGAATGTGCCTGATATCCACAAAATGCGGCCTAGATCCACATGAAAACCCGGTTTATCCACACGTGAGGAGTCGATATGCACTGTCCATTTTGCAAACACAGCGATACGCGCGTCCTCGATTCACGGGTAGC
Source organism: uncultured Aeromicrobium sp. (assembly GCA_937873005.1). GTDB lineage: Bacteria > Actinomycetota > Actinomycetes > Propionibacteriales > Nocardioidaceae > Aeromicrobium. The sequence continues at coordinate 779 of CALMUY010000003.1, forward strand.
CGATGACGGTGGGTCAATTCGGCGTCGCCGCAGTTGCCAGTTGTGCGAAAAGCGATTTACGACGATTGAGCAAATGCAGCTCATGGTGGTGAAGCGTTCTGGCGCAACGGAAGCATTCGACCGCGACAAGGCCGTGGCTGGCGTGGCCAAAGCGTGCAAGGGCCGCCCGGTATCAGCCGATGATTTGGCACGACTCGGCCAAGACGTCGAAGACGCACTCCGCCTAGCGGGGCACGCGGAGATCCCGGCGCACGACGTGGGCCTGGCCATCCTCGAACCGCTTCGCGCGCTCGATGAAGTTGCCTACCTGCGGTTCGCCTCGGTTTATAAGTCGTTTGCCTCAGCAGATGACTTCGCAGCGGAAATCGCCTCCATGATGGCCGCCGAGGCTGAAGAGAAATTTGCCAACGCGACACTTCGCGATGAGCGCACCACAAACTGAACATCTCAGAATTCACACGTTTCAGCACACAGAAGAAGGGAATCACCTCCATGACAGAAACAGTCAGCGGCCCAACAGGCTCGGCTAGTCGCAAGGGCGCAGCCAAGAACAAGGGCATCTCGGTTCAGCGGGTTTTCACCACTGAAGGAGTTCATCCTTACGACGAAGTCACGTGGGAACGTCGTGACGTGGTCCAAACAAACTGGAAGACCGGCGAGACTGTTTTCGAACAACGTGGTGTTGAATTCCCCGATTTCTGGAGCGTGAACGCATCCACGATCGTCACGACCAAGTACTTCCGCGGCGCGCTCGGCAGCAGCGAGCGCGAACAAAGCTTACGTCAACTTCTTGACCGCGTCGTCAAGACGTACTCCAAAGCCGGACGCGACTACGGCTACTTCGCGACGGACGCTGACGGTGAAGTCTTCGAACACGAACTCGCCTACATGCTGTTGCATCAGTTGTTCAGTTTTAACAGCCCCGTCTGGTTCAACGTTGGCACCTCAAGCCCGCAACAAGTCAGCGCCTGTTTCATTTTGGCTGTCGACGACTCAATGGATTCCATCCTCAACTGGTACAAGGAAGAGGGCATGATCTTCAAGGGCGGCTCGGGTGCCGGCTTGAACCTTTCGCGTATCCGCTCCTCCAAGGAACTGTTGCGTTCATCGGGCGGTACTGCATCGGGCCCGGTCTCCTTCATGCGTGGCGCTGACGCCTCGGCAGGCACCATCAAGTCCGGTGGTGCAACGCGTCGTGCGGCCAAGATGGTTGTCCTTGACATTGATCACCCAGATATCGTCGAGTTCGTTGAGACCAAAGAACGTGAAGAAGAGAAAATCCGTGTGCTCCGTGACGCTGGTTTCGACATGGACTTGGGGGGGGCCGATATCACGAGCGTCCAATACCAGAACGCGAATAACTCAGTGCGGGTTTCAGATGAGTTCATGGAGGCCGTCGAAAACGGTGTTCCATTTGATTTGCGTTCCCGCACGACTGGCGAGTCCATCGAGCAGATCGACGCTCAAGATCTTTGGGGCAAGATCGCTCACGCTGCGTGGGCTTGCGCCGATCCAGGTATTCAATACGACTCGACCATCAACGACTGGCACACCACGCCAGAATCCGGCCGGATCACCGCATCGAACCCGTGTTCGGAATACATGCACCTCGATAACTCGAGTTGTAACCTTGCGAGCTTGAACCTCCTCAAGTTCCTCAAAGACGATGGTTCGTTCGATGTGGACACGTTTGTTAAGAGCGTCGAACTCATCATCACCGCGATGGATATCAGCATCTGCTTCGCGGACTTCCCAACGGAGCCAATTGGTGACACGACTCGTCGCTTCCGTCAACTTGGAATTGGCTACGCGAACCTCGGTGCCTTGTTGATGGCGTCCGGTCTTGCTTATGACTCTGAAGGTGGTCGCGCGCTCGCAGCAAGCATCACCTCGTTGATGACCGCAACCTCGTACCGTCGCAGTGCCGAACTCGCTGGAGTCGTTGGCCCGTACGACGGATACGCGGCAAACTTCGATGGTCATCAGCGGATCATGCGCAAGCACCAAGCCGCCAACGACGAAGTGCGTACGAAGCACGCCGTCGACATTGCTGTGCATAAGGCCGCAGGCAAGGAATGGGCACTTAACCTCAAGATCGGTGAGAAGAACGGCTGGCGTAACTCCCAGGCATCGGTGCTCGCGCCTACCGGCACGATCGGTTTCATGATGGATTGCGATACGACAGGAATTGAACCTGACTTCTCGCTCGTGAAGTTCAAGAAGCTCGTCGGCGGCGGATCGTTGCAGGTTGTCAACCAAACCATTCCTGTTGCGCTTGAAAAGCTCGGCTATGTCGACGAAACGATTGAAGCGATCGTGGATTACATCTCCACGCACGGTCACGTCGTTGACGCTCCTGGTCTTCGCACCGAGCATTACGAGATCTTCGATTGCGCTGTTGGTGAGCGTGCGATCTCCCCGATGGGACACGTGCGCATGATGGCTGCATGTCAACCGTTCCTGTCCGGTGCCATCAGCAAGACAGTCAACATGCCAGAAACGGCTACCGTTGAAGAGATCGCTGATGTCTACTTCCAAGGCTGGAAACTGGGCCTGAAGGCTCTCGCCGTATATCGTGACAACTGCAAAGTTGGCCAGCCGCTCTCTGACGCAAAGAGCAAGCCTGCGGAATCGTCCTCAAAGTCAGCTGAAGTTCATGTCGTCGAGAAGATCGTCGAAAAGCCGATCCGTCGTCGTTTGCCGAAATCTCGTTCGTCCATCACCACGAGTTTCAGCGTCGGCGGTGCTGAGGGCTACATGACGTCGGGCGCACACGACGACGGCACACTCGGTGAGATTTTCCTCAAACTGGGCAAGCAAGGTTCGACGCTCGCTGGTGTCATGGATGCTTTCAGTATCGCGGTCTCCATTGGCCTGCAATACGGCGTTCCGTTGGAGACATTCGTCAGCAAGTTCACGAACCTCAAGTTCGAACCTGCCGGCATGACTGACGACTCTGACGTACGGATGGCGCAGTCGATTATGGACTATGTGTTCCGTCGCTTGTCCTTGGACTACATAGACTTCGATACCCGTTCGGCTCTCGGCATCTATTCCGCCGAAGAGCGCCAGCGTTTCCTCGACACGGGATCGTACGAACCCGCGCTCGGAGACGGCTCGACAGCAGCGGAACTTGTCGACGAGGTTGAGGCTGAAACTCCTGCATCGGCAGAGGTCGTTGTCGAGGTTCTGACGGAACGTCCGGTGACGGGCAACGCACACACGTCGACTGAACTGCTCGAAGAAATCACGGGCGGAGCCATCGATAGCCCGTTGTGCATGACCTGTGGCACGAAGATGCGGCCATCGGGTTCCTGCCACGTGTGTGAAGGGTGCGGAAGCACAAGCGGTTGCAGCTAATCTAGCTCGCACAATCGCCTCAAACGGCGCGAGTCAGTCTCTTCGGAGTTCTGACTCGCGCCGTTTGTATTGCGAGAAAAGGTAAGTGGTGACTTCTCGTTCACGTGCCCATGAGCGAACCTGATCGCTCATGAGGGCTACACGGCTAGAGATCGAAAAGTACGCCTGGATTGAGAATCCCGGCTGGGTCGAGTGTTGACTTGACCGCGCGAAGCGAGGATGCGAAAAGGTTCGAGCGCTGTTGGTCATAACCGGGTCGGTGATCTCGACCAACAGCGTGATGATGGGTGATGGTTCCCCCCGAGGTAATCAGCGACTCGCTCACTGCGGATTTAATGTGATCCCATTGGCCCAACAGCGACTCCCACTTGCCGGCGGCATACACCCCGAAATAGGGGGCTGGGCCGTCGGGGTAGACGTGCGTGAACCTGCAGGTGACGACGCCCATGATGCCTAATTCGCTCATTGCCTGATTTGCTGCAGTCGTCACGGCTTGGTAAAACTCCGGCCAGCGATCCCACGTGCAGGCGCTCTCGAACGTTTCGGCGATGATCGAATGAGCGGCCAAGACATCACGCTGGTAAGGCATGCGTAAAAACGAGGACTTCCACGTGTCTGCTGAAGTCGCTGGGCCGTCCGACTTCACCGGCTGGACGAGCGCGCCAAAGTCGGCACACAATTCCAAAGCGCGTGCGAGAAGGGCGTCTTGCGGATGATCATCAGACTCGAAACCAAGAACGAGCACTCCGCCGGCGGCCGTGCTGCCTGCGTTGATGAACGCTTCCATAGGGTCGAGCAATCGACAGTTCGAGGGATTCAACCCGGACTGAGAAATTGCTCGAACCGCTTCGGACGCGGACATGAAATCAGTGAAGTTCACCGAGGCTCCTGTCCTGAACGTTGGGCGCTTTTGTAGGCGCATCCACGCTTCAGTGATGATGCCAAGCGTTCCTTCCGATCCCAAGAAAAGCCGATCGTGGGACGGGCCTGCACCAGATCCGGGTAGTCGTCTCGATTCACTAATACCGGTGGGCGTGACCACTCGAAGCGATTCAACGAAGTCGTCGATGTGGGTGGGGCCAGTTGCGTAGTGGCCGCCCGCACGGGTTGCGAGCCAACCACCGAGACTCGAGAACTCGAAAGATTGGGGGAAATGTCGAAGCGTGAGATCGTGTGCACGCAACTGTTCGCTCAGATGGGGCCCCAAGACGCCGCCTTGAATGCGGGCCGCCCGACTTGTCTGGTCAACCTCGAGCACCTTGTTGAGCCGTTCGAGGTCAAGGCTGATGACACGTCGGTCGTCATCGAAACGCGCCTCGACACCCCCGACGTCGGACCTCCCGCCGCCATAGGGGATAACCGTGATGTTTGACTCTGAACACCAGTCCAACACACGCAGGATGTCTGCTTCACATACTGGCCTCACGACGAGGTCGGGCGCAGATTTGACGTGCCCACGGAGATTGCGGATCACATCGCGAAATGCTTTGCCGTGAGCGTGCCCCGCGCGATCGTGGGGGTCGCTTGAGGTGAGATGTTCCAGCGCAGGTGGGGGAGTGATTCGCAATTGACACATGTCCAAGGTGTCAATTGAAGGGGGCGCGTGTTCGCGCAGTTCGTTACCGTCGAGGAATTGTGTGACACGACTGAGGAGTTGCGTTTTCTCGGGGCCGGTGACGCGATTCTCTATCGTTCCCCAGCCCCACCATGAACGAACGGGCATGAACCCCATGGTGGCAGCAAATCGGACCATGCACCTCACAAATGTTGTGTATCGCCTACGACCCGAGAAACGTCAGCAGCGTTTGCGTTGAGATGTGGACCTGCCCAAAGCGGTCTAACCTGAAGATATGGCTTTTAGACACCGGCCTGAATACGGCGAAGACGTCCCGGCAGAACTCAAACGCGCACGAGCGTCCTACGACAAGAAAATTGCGGAGCACGAGGAGCGCTTGGCGCCTATTCGACACGAATGGTCTGCCGCATTGGCCGCTGCCGTGGAAGCGGGAATGTCGTATGAAGAGATCGTTGCCCTCGTGAACGTGTCGCACAGTTCCGTGGCTCGGGCGATTCGAGAGTTGCGCTCGTAGCGTGCCTTGTCGTGCCAACCCGGGGTGCATTTTGCAGTCAGTGCACGCAGGCATACGATGCAGTTATGCAAAAAAAGTCTGAACCGCGCGCTGAGCGTATGCAACAGGTGTGGCTAGAGATTCACGGTGTTGCGGCTGAGCAATGTCTCGCCTTAGGTCCAGACGGCGTCAGCACTGCAAAGATCGCAGAGCTCGCAGGTATTTCACCACGGACATTCTTTAACTACTTCGCGACGAAAGAAGACGCGATCCTTGGACTTGGCCGAATTCATCTTGATGACGAGTTCATTCGAGAGTTTATTGAGAATCAGGGCTTGACCCCGCTCCAACGAGTAGTTGTGCTGACTGCACGGGTCCTTGGCACGGCATTCATGAGCAGTGGCGATCCCGTACGCCGTCAGGAGCTTGCCGAAAAGTATCCAGAACTCCTCGCTCGCACGAGCTATTCGGCGATGCACGGGCGCGAACTCGTCATGCGTGCGCTCATCACCGAAGCCGACGTGCTGTGGCTCGGTGCTGAAGGTATGCCCACGAACAATGAAGAAGCGTTCGCACTCGTGGTCTTGTCGTTCTCGATGGTGGCGTTCGCTTGGCAGACTGATCCTGGGCGTTTAGCCGTCGCCGGCTTCGAAATGCTGAACGAGACGATCGACTTGTTTACCAAGGTGCTGAATCAATCCGGATGAACGCCATGAATCGAGACTTGCCTACTGAAGCTTCGGTTGATCGACGGACTCTGGTGCTCATCGTCGCGGCACTCATGCTCGTGATGCTGTTGGCTTCGTTGAGCCAGACGGTGCTTTCGACTGCTCTTCCCACGATCGTCGGTGCGCTTGACGGTGCCGACCATATTCTCTGGGTAATTACTGCCTATCTTTTGTCCTCAACGATCATGATGCCGATTCAAGGTCGACTGAGCGACCAGTTCGGCCGCAAGCCGATCTTGCTCAGCGCCGTTTTCGTTTTCACGGTGGGTTCATTCTTTGGTGCAATCGCCACGAGCATGCCGATTCTGATCATTGCCCGTGTCGTCCAGGGTCTTGGTGGAGGTGGCTTGATGGTGCTGTCTCAAGCGGCCATCGCCGATGTCGTGCCGGCGCGTGAGCGCGGCAAGTACATGGGCTTTGTTGGCGTTGCCTTTGCTTTTTCTTCCGTGGTCGGGCCGTTGCTTGGTGGCTGGTTCACTGAAGGCCCCGGGTGGCGATGGGCATTCTGGATCAACGTGCCGCTCGGTATCGTGGCCTTCGCAGTTACCGCGGTGCTGCTGAAGAAACCACCGCGCCGATCAGAACCGACGCGGCCCGACTATCTCGGCATGATGTTGCTCGCGTGCGTGACGACGTCGCTCGTTTTGGGTGTGACGTGGGGCGGACACCAATATGCGTGGACTAGTCCTCAGATCATGACTCTGGCTTTCGCGACCGTCTTGGGCAGTGTCGCGTTCGGGTCGGCCGAATCGCGCGCCGCGGAGCCAATCATTCCTATCGCACTGTTTAGGGATCGCAATTTCAACTTGACGACAATCGGTTCGCTCGCCCTCGGCATCGCCATGTTCGGTGCCATCAGTTACATGCCTACCTACCTGCAAATGGCCATGGGCGTCAACGCCACGCAAGCCGGACTCATGATGATTTCGATGATGTCTGGTCTCTTGATTACGGCAGTCGGCACGGGCATCATCATTTCGCGCACAGGTAAATACCGTCGCTATCCCATTTCCGGTGCCGTAGTGATGATGCTTGGCCTATATCTCATGTCGACCATCACGGTCCAGACAAGTCGGTTCATGATCGAGTTGTTCATGCTGGTCCTCGGCGTGGGAATTGGTTTGGGAATGCAAGTGATGACGCTCATCGTGCAGAACTCGTTCCCGCACGCGATCGTCGGTACCGCTACGGCCGCGAACAATTACTTTCGTCAAGTCGGCGCTACTCTCGGGTCCGCTGTCGTTGGCAGCATCTTCACTGCGCGACTTCTCGCATCCCTTAAAGGGCACGTTGAGGCGGGGCCGGGCGCTGGCGCTTTCGATTCGAATGCATTGACGCCTGACTTGGTTCGGAGTCTTCCCGATCCGGTTCGGGAGGTGATCGTCGCTGCCTATAACGACGCTCTCATGCCGGTGTTCTTAGGTCTCGTGCCACTCATGTTCGTTTCATTTATCTGTTTGTGGTTTGTTCGAGAGATTCCACTCGCACAGACGGTGGATTCGCATCGCCATGGCTGACGTTGTCGTCATCGGATCGGGCCCCAACGGTTTGGTTGGGGCGAACTATCTCGCAGACGCGGGGCACCGTGTACTCGTTCTCGAATCCTTTGACTCCATTGGCGGTGCTACGGCGAGCGATCGAGGCGTACACCCCGACTTTATTCACGATGTCGCGAGCACCTTTCATCCGTTGGCGGCGGCCTCGCCCATCATTGAGCGACTTGCGCTCACGGATTTTGGCCTCGTGCGCAGCAAGGCGCCGGCAGTGTTGGGGCATCCGCGCGGATCTGACGGTTGGCATCTTCAAGTTGAAGATGTGGCGGCAATGGCGGAACTACTTGATGCTGAAGCACCCGGCGACGGCGCGCGTTTCCAAGCGATGTGGACTGATTGGGCGGCGCTCGGTGCAGATGTCGTGAAGGCGCTCGTAACTCCGTTCCCTGCCGCTAAGCATGTGCGCGCGTTGGTATCGGATCGGGAACACCGTCGACTTCTGCGAACATTGGCGTTGCCGCTGGACCAACTTGTGAAAAAATTCCGAGGACCGACTCTTCCGCTCTTGTTGGCCGGTAATGCCGGACATTCCGACATGTCTCATCGCATGCCAGGCTCCGGCCTGATGGGAATCGTCTTGACCATGTTGGGGCACCAAGAAGGTTTCGTCGTGCCGCGCGGTGGGGCGCAAGAGTTGCCAAATTCGCTAGCGCGGCGTCTTGGGTCACTCGGTGGACAGATTCGGACGAACGCACACGTTGTCGGGATTGACGTCACGAACAATCGGGCTGCCGGCGTTGTGTTGGCGAGCGGCGAACGAATTGCCTGCGATGCGGTGATTGCGGGCGTTTCTGCGCCGTCGCTCTATCTTGATCTCTTGGGGAGAGATGTTGTGCCGGCGCGCATCCTTCGGGCGATGCACACGTTCACGTGGGATCCGGGAACGGTCCGTGTTGACTGGGCGTTGAACGGCCCTGTGCCGTGGCAAACGCCACCGAATGTCGCCCCAGGCACGATTCATCTGGCCGATGACTTTGACCAGATCAGGCGCAATACTGACGCGATTAGGGCCGGGATCGTGCCGTCTGATCCGTTTATCGTTGCCGGGCAGATGACGACGTCTGACGCCACCCGATCTCCAGCGGGAACAGAATCGTTGAGTGCATATACGCGCATTCCGCAAGTTTTCGTTGCCGATCAGGCCGGTCAACTTTCTGGAACGTGGAACAACTCTGACCTCGCAGTTTTTGCTGATCGGGTCCAATCGCGATTCGAAGTTCTTGCGCCGGGATTCGAATCGCGCATTCTTGCGCGTCGAGTTTGGGGGCCGACTCAATTGCAGGCCAGGAACGCGAACTTGGTGAATGGCGCCATTGGTGGCGGAACTCAGCTCTTGCGGAATCAACTCATCTTTCGGCCGACCCTAGGACTGGCCGGTCCGCGCACGCCGGTGTTGGGGGTCTTCTTGGGATCAGCTTCGGCACATCCTGGCGGGGGAGTGCACGGTGGTCCGGGATTTGCTGCAGCCATGGCCGCCTGCAAGCACCTAGCGTCGCGTTGACTATGCGGAATCGCAACGCACGTCCAGATGTCTAGCCCGATTCGCGTGCCGGGCTAGACATTAGGTGGCCCGTTGCGGCACTGAATCTAGTTCCACAAGGGCATGGCCTTGCGGCATAAATATGACAAGAATCACGTCATAGAGTCTCGGGAAGGCGGTTTCATTGGTATGAAGGGACATCGCCACGTGGAGTATCAGGGCCAATCTCGGCCAGCGCTTCGAGTTGTTTCAGCAGAACAACCGCCCTCGGGTGATGTTGCTGATGCCGAGGAAATCGGCAGTCCGATCGACCGTCTCACCGACGCCATCACTCAGGCTTGTGGCGATGACGTTTTACTCCTTATCGAGCGAACTCCTTGGGGTCACTCTCGTCCCTTGCCTTTGGTCGCAACGGCGCCGAGTGGCGTTTTCCTCATCGAACCCGTTTCGTTCCCGGGTGCGCACGTTCGAGTCGACCCAACGGGTGCCAACTTCCTTGTCGATTCAGTGTTGCACTATCGACTCACTCGCTCCATGAACGAGAACAGTGATGCGTTCCAAGCAGCCGTGGAGACCGGTCCATGTCCTGATGTGTCGGTGACGACACTCTTTTGCGTCATGGACGGAAATCTGCCGTTCTTCTCATTTGATGTCGACGGGTTCGACGTGGTCAAACCAAAGCGACTCATGCGAAAGCTCAAGTGCAAAGGTCGATTGAGTGAGCGAGAGCGCGAATCGATTCACCTTGATCTCGCTAGGCGGCTCGTTCGAAAGTGCTAACGCTTAATAGTTAGAACGTTTTGTCTTGACCCGTTTAAGAACTCCTAGACTGACGGTTGAGTGCGAAATGGTGGCAGAATGGCACGAAGGTTCAATTCGTGGCCACTGCTATGCCCACGCACATCGGTGGAGCGGGAGGACTGCAAGACAAAATGTACACATTCATCGAGGACCAGATCGCCGGAAGACCATTCAAATCTAACTGCGGACAATTCTGAAACTCTTCTACCAATTAGTCACTAGGGTGCCGCGAGGGATAATCCTCGCGGCACGCCTTTTTGTTCAGAAATCCCTGCAAAAATGAATCACCAGTCACTTTGGTCACACCCCTGTTGGACTAAGCCGAATGACCCGAACGGGCGATTCAAGTGCTCCATCTGGTGCAGGTAGGTTTAAAGACAGTCAATAAGAGTTACAACAGCCGTGCCGTTTGGGCTTCGGATCGAGTGAGTAGAGAAAGATGGTGAACCGCACGATGCCACTGCAATCAACGTCGAATGCACACGTGTCACGGGTTGCCTCTGACTTTAACCCACGACTTCAAGGGGGAGCGGCGTGAAAGTCGATCGCATTTGGTGGCAGGAAATCAGCGCAGAAGATTTCTACAGCATGGAAAAAGTTCCGCGATTGGGGCTTAAGGGAAAGACCAGCCTAGAAGTTTCGCGCGTGCCCGAACTGCTCGAGTTTTTCGGCTATGGCTCGAATCTGCCGGTGGATCGGTGGACAGACGTCACGCTTGACGTGCGTGCCATCGGAAATCCAAATGTGCAGTCGCCGATCCAGTTCAAAACGAACCGTCGGCACGCAACCTATGAGATCCCTAACCAAAACCGCAACGACGATCGCCACATGCGTAACGCCGGCTGGACGCCAGATTCGGGTTGGCCGATCAACACCGAAGTTCCCACGAGCGTCGAAGACGCCAAGCGAATCCTTGACATTGTTGGGGGCATCCACGTCTACATCGTTCGGTCACAAGACGGGACCTACTACGGTGGCTCAACCTACGGCCGGCATATTCCGACGAACTGGCCCGATTCGCTGCGCCCGCTCTTCGACGGTGCAGGTGCCGGTGTCATCAAAGTAGGAACGGGTGAAGTCTCACAGTTGACGCCACTCGCTCGCAAGATTCTGATGGCGTTCCGCGACCGCAAGAGCGTGTTGGTCTATGGACCTCCTGGTACTGGCAAGACCCACGCAGTGGCTCAAGTTCGCCAAGTCTTGGACGCTGAATGGTCCGGTGGCGAAGCGCTCGAGTTCGACCCGCAGAACGCGGAACGACCTTTCGTGTCTGGATTTGAAGAATCACCACTTGCTCCACCAGTCTTGACCGACTGGGTGACATTCCACCAGGACTACGGCTACGAGGACTTCATTATTGGTCTGCGTCCCACCGGCGAGGGCATCCGCTTGGCTCCCTTTGCAGGCCGCTTGCTCGACCTCGCGGTGCGCCTCGAACGACAAGGCCGCGGTTCAGGGTTGCTGGTGATTGACGAAATCAACCGTGGCAACGTTCCCAAGATCCTTGGTGACTTCATGACATTCATGGACACCTCCTACCGGCGTGGTGCTGCTGGCGAAGACAACCCGTCAGCGATTCCCGTCAACCTTCCCAAAGTGCAGCGCAGCCCAACGGGCGATTCGCTCACAGAGCCCATCTGGATGCTCTCTGGCGACTCGACCATGCTGCAATTGCCGTGGTACTTCCCCCGCGAGGTCAACATCCTCGCGACAATGAACTCCGTCGACCGAGCGGTTGCACCGCTCGACTCAGCCATCGGGCGTCGATTTGAACGAATCGACGCGTACGCCGATGTTGAGTTCCTGGCTGAACATTTAGGCGTGAGCCTACTGGCAGTCGGCGAATTGATGGAGTCGCCCGAAGTTGAACTAGAACAGTGGACGCCGCAACTTGCTGCCGTGGCTCTACTGGTCTACCTCAACGATCAAATCACCGAACGACTTGGTCAAGATTACGAACTCGGGCACTTGTATTTCTGGAAGGTCAAGTCATGGGACGACCTGCAACGCATTTGGGACCACGACGTGTGGCCACAATTGCGCGACAGGTTCGGCGCCAGGCCTGACCAGTTGGCGGACTTGCTGCGCGTGAATTCGCACAGCGCTCCGGCGTCGTATCCGTTCCGTCTCCGCACGATCACCGGTCGAGCCATCAACGTATTGCCGTTGATGGGAATGACCGATGTTCAATCTGCAGAGACCATTGACTTCTTGGTGCGTGGATGATGATTACTGATATCACTCTGGTCGAAGGGGGACCGGCACAGATTTTCCGAGGTTCAGATCGTGACCTTCACGAGTTGAAGATGCGTTCGGTCGAACTGGTTTCCCGACTGGGCTTGCCAGAAGAACCGTTTATCGTCGACGAAGAGGCGCATACCGTTGCGGTGCGCCACGTCGCCGGCTACATTCCGCTCGGTGACTCAACGATCGAAATCATGCCCGCAGTGTTGCGCCACGATCCGGGCTGGCGTTTGTCGATGTTGACGATGCTCTCCACCATCCACCGACTCGAATGGGTCCCCATCGCCGATCGAGCCACTCGTCACGCGAACCTCCCAGGGTTGATGGGACTAATCGTGGCCGAAGCCATGGGTCGCGCCGTTGGCGAAGGCGTTCCGAGAAACTATGTGGAAGGTTCGGGACGCTTGGCGTCCATCCGCGGACAAATCGACGCATCGAAAGCCTGGCAGCGCGTCATCGACCCGTACACGGTCGATTGCCGCTATTCAGACTTCGTCGCGAACCACCCGGTTGCTTCGGCACTCAAATGGGCATGTGGAGAGCTCTCCGGAGCTGTTCAGGAAGAGTGGCTGCAAGCCGAACTGCTCAACTACACGGATCTCTTCCCTGATGCCAGCCGTGAACTCCCCATGCAAAGTGTGCTCGACTCGATGCAGTTGAGCCCCCAATTTGGCTTCCTGCATGATGCGCTCGATGTCGCTCGACTTTTGGCCATGGGTCCGCAGGGTGGAAACTCGGCCCGCCCCGGCGCTCCTGGTCGTGCCTTCCTGTGGAAGACCGACGTCATGTTCACTGAATTCGTCAATGCGGTCATCGAAACGGCGGCAAAGGTCGCCGGTGGATCCTCATATCGTGAGCAGAAGCCGCTGGCATCGGTTCGTTCGACCCGTGTTCGCGAGCAAGCATTCGCCGACATCGTGGTGCAAGTGGGCGATGAAGTAGTTGCGATCATGGTCTCGGCCGACGAATACTCAGAAACAGTGTTCGACGAAATGGCTGAAACAGTTGTAGCGGCCGGAAAGCGCCTTGGATCAAGTGACGTGGCGATCGTGTTCCCCGCGAGCATGGCATTGCGGCCAGGTTCGCAGTGGAAGCTCAATGACGCGTCCGGCCCTCGGATGTTGCACGCAGTGGTCCTCGATCCTTCGGGCGTTGGCGAAGTTGGCGGCGTCGAGCGCATCCTTGGCGAAATCGAAATGGACTTGGGTGCCGTTGTTAGCGTCTCGCGTCGCCGGGCATCGAGCCTCTCGAGCAACCGTTTCGCAATCTGACCTGAGTTTATGGTCGCGCTTAGGTTTAGCGTCGACGCAGTTGAACGATCGAAGCAAGTTCGTCGTTCGACAGTTCCGTCAATTGCATCTCTGAACTGTTGACGACTGCGTCAGCGATAGCGCGCTTGCTCTCCATGAGGTCTGCGATAGCTTCTTCCACAGTGCCTTCGGAAATGAGCCGGTGCACTTGGACTTTTCGTTCTTGCCCGATGCGATGTGCGCGGTCGGTTGCTTGATCCTCGACCGCAGGATTCCACCAGCGGTCGAAATGAATGACATGTTCGGCTTGCGTTAGGTTCAAGCCAGTTCCCGCTGCTTTCAACGACAGCACAAAGACCGGGAACTTCGCGGCTTGGAAATCGTTCATCATGGCATCGCGTTGCGCCACGGTCGTGCCGCCATGCAAGAACCGATGGTCGATACGCATTTCACTGAGCCGCTGTTCGAGGAGCTGCCCCATCTGCGCATACTGTGTGAACACGAGAACGGACTGTCCTTCATCAATGATCTCGGTAACGAGCTCTTCGAGGACCTGCAATTTTCCAGAACGCTTCGCGAGGCTCGGATCTTTCTCGCGCGCATAGTGTGCGGGGTGATTGCACACCTGTTTGAGCATCGTGATGAGCCGAATGACCAAGCCACGCCGCTGGATGCCTTGAGCTTGGGCTATCTGCTGCATCGTGGAGGTCACCACAGTGTCGTACAGCGCAATTTGTTCTTTCGTGAGTGGCACAACATGATCAGTTTCGATCTTTTCTGGCAACTCAGGTGCAATGCCTGGGTCGTGCTTTCGGCGACGAAGCACAAAAGGCCGCACGAGGTGAGCCAACTCGGCGGCACGTTCTGGGTCGCGATCACTTTCAATGGGTCTAGCCCAATCGCGTCTGAAACTCTCAAGAGAACCCAGCAGGCTAGGCGTCGTCCAGTCGAGAATCGCCCAGAGTTCGCCCAAGTGATTTTCCACTGGCGTACCCGTCAACGCCATGCGTACGTCGGTCGCTAGAACACGTAATGCGCGAGCGGCCGCGCTCCTTGGGTTCTTGACGTTCTGTGCCTCGTCGGCCACCACCATTCCCCACGACCGTTCGCCTAGCGTTGACAGGCTCGAACGCAATGTCGCATAGGTCGTGATGACGAAACCTTCCTTGACATCCGAAATAGACCTGCCAGGGCCGTGGAATCGGTGTACGGGCACAGTCGGCGCAAACGCCGCGATTTCTCGTTCCCACGTTGACATCATCGAAGCCGGGCACACCACGAGCGTCGGTTCAGCGAGATCAAGATGCAAGTGCAGCGAAATGAGCGTAATTGTTTTGCCTAAACCCATGTCGTCGGCAAGCACTCCGCCGAGACCCAATTCGGCGAGTTGTGACAGCCACGTAAGTCCTTGCCGCTGATACTCACGCAAGGTGCCGTTCAGCAATGCAGGCTGTTCGCGCGCGATGAGGTCACGATCGAACGTTGTCAGTCGCGTGCGTACCTCATCAAGCCATCCTTCCGTCTCGATCGCGAGGGTTCGACCCGCGATATCGAGTTCGCCAGTGACGCTCGCGCGCAAGGCCGTAATCGGATCGAGGCTGCCAGGAAGAGCCTGACCGAGGGTTGATCGAGTTTCTCGTTCAGCCAGTACCCAGCCGCCAGAAAGACGGACGAGTCCGGTAGTGCTTGCTTTCAATACCTCTAAGTCGGCGTCGCTTAGGCGTTCCCCGTCCATGGTGATTCGCCAATTGAACGTGAAGAGATTCTCAGGTCCGAACGCGCGCGGCCGGCTCGGATCGAACGATGGCATTGCGGAGGCAGGCTGATTGCGTCGACGTAAGACAGGCGTGAGTTCGACCGCACGGTGAACGGTATCTGGCCAGATGACTTCGACGCGATTGGCGAGCAGGCTGGTGTGGACGCTCGGGCTCAGCAAGGCGTCAAGTTCGGTAGCTGAGATGTGTGGGCTTTCCTCGTCGGAAAGTCGCGACGCTGCTGGCCAGGCCACGGCAAGTCGTTCGAGCATTCCGTGAACAGCAGGTTGTGCTCGTGGACCGTAGTGATGATCTACCGTGTTGATAACCGCCCAGCCTGAGGTTTGCGCACGAGTCGCGTCGACGGCGTCCATGCGGAGCGTCAATTGTGCGACATCCGTGCTGGAGTCGTCGAGGAAGCCAATGTGCAACTGATAGGAGAAGACCCGAGGCTCGTGTACGCGTGGCAATTCGGGTGCAACTTCAGGTTTGCGCTGCGGTGTCTTGGCTACTTCGGGCGCATCGTGTGCGAGTGCCTCGATAAATGCGCGGACCAGGGCCTGCCCTTCACGCGGATTAGCCCCCACTTTGGTCGCCGCTTCGAGAAGTTGGGAGAGCTCCTCTTTGCTGGGATTTGCGAGGTTTCCTGTTGCCATGAGACGCAGCGCGAGAATCGCAGGAGTGGCCCACGCGCGGGTCTTGGCGTGGGCCGACATGGCACGAATGCCTTGGCTAAGTGGCCCAACTGCTTCGTACGCGGTGGCTTCGAGATCACCTTGATTTGTATGGAAAATGAAGCGAGATTGAGCAGGTGTTTCGCCGATCGTGAACGAGACCTCATGCCGCAGTGCGATCTGCAGTTCTCGTGATGTGGGCATTCCTCTAGTATCTCTCACCGGGTCAAATCCTCAACGTCAGCCTTGGGCACTCTGGTGCCGGTGAACGGGTAGGCTCACAAGTGCCGTGTCTGGCCACGAAAAACTCCTGCGAATGGGTAAATGATTCTCCATGAACTTCCGAGAACTTGACGAACTTGTTGATGCGCACCAATCAGTGACAACGATGGTCTGGGTCGATGGTGAACGAGTCCACACCAACCTGAGCAAAGGCGTTGACCGCCCATGGCGGGTCTATTCGATAACGAAGTCGATCGTGTCGCTCGTGACAGGCATCGCCCAAGACGAAGGCTTGATCAACCTGGACGATCGGGTTTCGCGATTTCTGCCCGAATGGGCAACTAGCGCTTCATCAGAGGTCACGATCAGGCATCTCTTGACGATGACTTCAGGACGCACTTGGAACCCGCAACTCGATGATGAGATGGTGTCGCTCGCCGAGAACCAGAGCGCGTTTGCCCGTGAGGCCGGGCAGTCGGGGGAGGCTGGGGGCGTTTGGCACTACGACAATATGGCCGCGCAAGTACTCGAACCCGTCCTCACGGCGGCGCTTGGTCGAGACATCGAAGCCTTTGCTCGTGAACGACTCTTCGAGCCTTTAGGGCTCACGAGTATTTCGTGGGAACGCGATCGGTCCCACAACTTGCTGACGTACGCAGGCATCACGGCGTCCGGTGCCGACCTTGGTGCCTTGGGGCAACTTGTGCTCGATCAGGGTGTTGCAACCGGACATCAACTCGTGCCGTCGGCGTTTATCGCTGAGTCGACCGGAGCAGGCAGTGCGATCAATCCGGCGTACGGCTACTTGTGGTGGATCAATGTTGATGGATATGTCTATGACGGCGGCAGGGCGGTTGGGCTTGACCACGACGATGTGCCGCGTAATGGCCGACTTGTGCCAGGTGCACCAGCCGACACGATTTGGGCGCTCGGCTGGGGAAGTCAAATGATGACGATCATTCCATCGCTCGGGGTTGTGGCGCTTCGTTTGGGGCGGCGGCCACGATATCCCGAAGATCTCAGCCTCGAAGCATTCACGAACGCAGTGATTGCAGGCGTCCGTTAGGGAAACCGCGTTGAGCCAAGAGCACGTGTCTTCTGGTGCGGGGCACAACCTTGTGAGCGTCTGATTTACTCGGCGTCTGCGGCAGCTTCTTCTGCTGCAATTTCGGCCCGTACCTGATCCATGTCGAGAGCGCGAACTTGATCAATGATCTGATCAAGCGCTTCAGCAGGGAGCGCGCCGGGTTGGGCATACAACAAGATGCCGTCGCGGAACGCCATCAAGGTGGGAATCGAGGTGATCTGAACGGCGCCAGCCAGCGCTTGTTCGGCTTCGGTGTCGATCTTGGCGAACGTGATATCTGGGTGCCGTTCGGAAGCAGCCTCAAAAATGGGGGCGAACTGCTTGCACGGGCCACACCATTCGGCCCACCAATCGAGCAAGAGGATTCCCTCGCGGTTGATGGTCTCTTCGAAGACGTCTTCAGTCAAATCAATGGTACTCATGGGAACCTTTCGATGTTCTCTGTCCACGTACAACGTCGCGGCTTGCGGGAGTATTCCGAGACCGAGCGGCCGAGGTGCTCGCTCATCTTCTCACGTACGGGTGAGGGGCGCGAAGTGCGGAGAAACAGAAAAGCATTGACGCCCCAGCCAAGCGGCGGAGGCGTCAATGCTTTTGTCTTGAGACCTATAAGGTCTCATACATCAGACAGCGCGGATGTTAGCGGCCTGGAGGCCCTTCTGTCCTTGCTCGATGTCGAATTCAACCTTCTGGTTTTCGCTCAAGCTGCGGTATCCATCAGAGTTGATGGCGGTGAAGTGCGCAAACACGTCTTCGCTGCCGTCATCAGGTGCGATGAATCCGAAGCCCTTTTCGGCGTTGAACCACTTGACGGTTCCGGTTGCCATGGTGTTCTCCTATTTTTGTTTCTCTAGCGATAGCCGTTCGCGTGTTTCACGAACAGCGGCCGCGCGTACATCTAACCGCGATAGAGAAACCCCCGAGGAGGAACCACAATCTACTGGTCTAACGTCGTGCAACTGCCTATAGCCTAGGACACGGCCCGTGCCTCATGTGTGGCGGCACGGAAAATACTTCAGCAATTTTTTGCTAGTTTCCGATCTTGCTCAGGAATGTGCACCGGAATTCGATATTTTCGGCGGCGACAATTTCACCGCGGGCCCGCACGTGCGTGCGATTACAGTTCGTAGTCGATAACAAGGGGTGCATGGTCAGACCAGCGCTTATCCCAACTGGGTGCTTTGTCGACGGCTGCGTCCTGTGCCGCGCGAGCGAGCGTCGGAGTTGCCAGTTGGTAATCGATACGCCAACCCGTGTCATTGTCGAACGCTTGGCCGCGTTGCGACCACCAGGTGTAAGGCCCGTCCACATCGCCGGCGAGTTGTCGGTGCACGTCCCTCCAGCCCAGTTCGTTAAAGAACCGATCAAAGTAGGCGCGTTCTTCGGGAAGGAAGCCCGCCTTCTTCGTGTTTCCTTTCCAGTTCTTGATGTCTCGTTCGGTGTGCCCCACATTCAGGTCACCTGTCACCACCCCAAGCGCATCGGTCGCGTTGAGTTCGCTCAGCCGAACGGCCATCTGATCGAGGAACCGATACTTGTCGTCTTGCTTAGGGGTGCCGACTTCGCCCGAATGTACGTACACCGAGGCGACCGTGAGCGTACGTCCGTCGGCAAGTGCGACATCCGTCTCAATCCACCGGCCGGCATCGTCAAAGTAGTCGTCACCATTGCCGATGCGGGTCGCGGTGGGTTCGCGCTTTGTCAAAACGGCAACGCCGGCGCGACCTTTTGCCGATGCTTCAGTATGAGCAACGTGGTACCCCGAATCAGCCAACAAGGTGTGCACGATGTCGTCAGGTGCGCGAACTTCTTGCAGCGTGACGATGTCGGCGTCGCGTTCGGCGAGCCATTCGCGCATGCCTTTTTTGAAGGCTGCCCGGATACCGTTGACATTGACTGTCGCGATTCTCAGCATGTCGCGAGAATAGAACGTCGAACGTTGAGCAGGTGAACCCAGGGTCAGAGATCCCGAGCCAGAGCCTTGCCTGCCGCACGGCCACTGAAGATGCAGCCGCCGAGGAAGGTGCCCTCGAGGGAGTTGTAGCCGTGGACGCCACCGCCACCAAAGCCGGCTACTTCGCCACCAGCGTAGAGGCCTTCTAAGGGGGTCCCGTCGGCCTTGATGACTTGCGAATCCAAATTCGTCTGCAAACCACCGAGTGACTTTCGCGTCAGCACGTGCAGGCGAACCGCAATGAGCGGGCCTTTCTTCGGGTCAAGAATTTTGTGGGGGCTCGCGACTCGCACGAGTTTGTCACCGAGGTATGCACGTGTTTGACGCATCGCCATGACTTGAATGTCCTTCGTGAACTTATTGTTGATTTCGCGATCGCGCGCTTCAACAGTTCGACGCACCTCGTCTACATCAAGCAAGTTGTCGCCGGTCAGGTCGTTCATCTTGGTGACGAGTTGTTCGATGGTGTCGGCAACGATGAAGTCTTCACCATGTTCCTTGAACGCTTCAACCGGCCCGGTGGCGCCCTTTGCGAGGCGTTGCTTCAATAGTTCGCGCACGCTCTTGCCAGTCAGGTCAGGGTTCTGTTCCTGACCCGAGAGCGCGAATTCCTTTTCGATGATCGACTGGGTCAACACGAACCAGCTGTAGTCGTGGCCGGTTTCGCGCAGTACCTTCAGGGTCGACAACGTGTCAAAACCAGGCAGCGCAGGAGTTGGCAGTCGTTTGCCCGTGGCATCGAGCCACAAGGACGAGGGGCCAGGAAGAATTCGGATTCCGTGCTTGGGCCAGATTGGTTCGAAGCCCTTGATTCCTTCGACGTAATGCCACATGCGGTCACGGTTGACGTGGTTGGCGCCCGCTGCCTCGGCAATGCCGAGCATGCGACCGTCAACGTGCGCGGGAACGCCAGAGATCATGTGCTCTGGGGGAGTGCCGAGGCGTTCGGGCCAGACGGACCGGACGAGGTCGTGGTTGCCGCCAATTCCGCCAGTGGTGACGATGACAGCTTGGGCGCGCTTTTCGAAATCACCCACGGCGATGCGCGAGGTTTCAGCTGCGCGCGGTCGGCTCGTCGGTTCGAGAACTTGACCGCGCACGCCGACGACAGCACCGTTTTCGACAACGAGTTCGTCAACCTTGTGTCGGAATGCGAACGTGACGAGGCCGCGAGCCACGCCTTCGCGAACGGTCTTGGCGAATACTTCCACCAAGGCAGGGCCGGTGCCCCACGTGATATGGAAGCGAGGAACTGAGTTTCCGTGCCCAGTGGCGAAACTGCCGCCTCGTTCAGCCCAGCCGACAACCGGGAAAACCTGATGTCCGCGTTCGCTCAGATACGCTTGCTTCTCGCCAGCGGCAAAGTTGACATACGCTTCGGCCCATTGGCGTGCCCAGACATCTTCATCTTCGCGGTCAAATTGGGCGCTGCCGAACCAGTCTTGCATCGCCAAATCGACGGAGTCTTTGATGCCCATGCGGCGCTGTTGCTTCGAATCGACGAAGAAGAGCCCACCAAACGACCAGAAAGCTTGACCACCGAGGCCTTGTTCGCCTTCTTGATCGACGATGAGAACTTTTTTGCCTGCTTCAACGAGTTCTGTTGCTGCAACGAGACCGGAAAGTCCGGCTCCTACCACGATGACATCTGCGTCCATGCCGACAATTCTTGCAAACCTACTCACCGGTAGCGTGACCGAGATAACTCGCAATCGAGGCTCCGTGAAAAATCAGGCAGAAAACGGAGGGCGATCATCCAATTTGATCGAACGCTTGCCCGCCCAGCGCCAAATTTTCGCAGTCGCATCGGAGTCTTCTTCGGTGACGAGGTTGCCCATGACTCGAAGCGCGATTGTCATCAGGAAGTGCGATCTCATGCCGATCGGTCCGAGGGTGGGCAACAAGTTCGGCACGGTGATGAGGCCAGCTAGTCGGCGCGCAATGGAAAATGCGGGTCCGTAGTGTGCCGTGAGGAGTGCAGGCCATTCAGTGTGGATGTTGGCATTCGGATTTGCAAGCATTTCAGCCGCAAGCCGTCCTGTCTCGAGTCCATAATCGATGCCTTCGCCGTTGAGTGGGTTCACGCACGCCGCGGCGTCGCCGATGAGCATCCAGTTGGGGCCGGATACGCCGGAAACAGCACCGCCCATGGGCAGAAGCGCTGAGGTGGGCATACGTAAGTCAGGGCCGAGTTCCCAGTCGTCATGGCGGGGCTTCGCGTAGTACTCCATGAGCGGACGGATTTGTAAATTCGCGGGGCGCTTTGCTGTCGCGAGCGCACCGACACCGAGGTTCACTTCGCCGTCGCCGAGTGGGAAGATCCAGCCGTAACCGGGCAAGATCTCATTGTCTTCGCCACGCAATTCGAGGTGGGAAGAAATCCAAGGGTCATCCGTGCGCCCGGACTTCACGTAACTGCGACCCGCGACGCCATACACCGTGTCGCGGTGCCATTCGCGGCCAAGGACGCGACCCAGTGGCGAACGCACGCCGTCGGCAACAACTAAACGTTTGCAACGAACGGTGTGGCGCGGCTGGTCTTTGCCCATATCGAAGATGACGGCGGAGACTGCCCCGCTCGGATCGCGTTCTACATCAACGGCGCGGGCGCCATCAGCACACCATGCGCCAGATTCTTCGGCGGCGAGACGGACCTTCGCATCGAGTTCAGTACGCGGAACAGCCGATCCATGATCAGGAAGTGAGCCGCCAGGCCAAGGCAGCAGTAGTTCTTGGCCGAATCCTGCTGCACGCAAACCCCTGTTGATCGTATGGCCAAGAACCCAATCACGCAGACCTAGTTTTTCGAGTTCAGCGATCGCGCGAGGCGTGAGGCCGTCGCCGCAGGTTTTGTCCCGGCCGAACGGTTGTGCGTCAGTGAGAACAGTGTCGATTCCTAGCCTGGCCGACCATGCTGCAGCGGCTGAACCGGCAGGGCCTGCGCCCACAACCAGAACGTCAGTGGAGTCGGGAAGTCTCATATTTGTATTGTCCCATCGTGGATGTTCTGATGTCATGGGAGGATAAGCCACATGGCCAAACAACCTCTGCACGTACAAGATCGAGTGCGTTTCGTGCCGCGTGGCACCGGTTATTACGACACGATTCTGGCGTTCTTTTGCGTCATTGTGGTGTTGTCGAACATCGTTGCGGCGAAACCTCTGCAAATCGGTGACGAACTGATCACAGCTGGGCCGATACAGTTCTGGCCGCTCATTCTTGACGGTGGCGCGATTCTTTTTCCACTTGCGTACATCTTGGGTGATGTGTTGAGCGAAGTGTATGGGTTTAAGGCAGCCCGGCGAGCCACGTTCACGGCGTTTGCGGCGTCCCTCCTTGCCGTGGCGACCTTCTGGATTGTCGAAAAGGCACCGGGTGCAAGTTTTTATGAGAATCAAGCGGCGTATGAGGCAGTGCTTGGGCCGGTGGGACAGATAGTACTGGCGAGCGTTTGCGGTTATGTTGTGGGTCAATTGTTGAATGCGCGCGTGCTCGTTGCGATGAAGTCGCGCTCAGCAGAAAAGGGTCTCGTGGCCAGGTTGATGGCGTCAACAGTGGTTGGCCAAGTTGCAGACACCTTCATTTTCTGTGCGATTGCGGCCACCGCGATTGGAATCGGAGATCTCAAGACCTTCGTGAACTATTTCGTCGTCGGTGTGCTTCTCAAAGTGAGCGTCGAAGCTGTCTTCTTGCCCGTTACCGTTCGGGTTATTCGTTTTATCAAGAAGAACGAGCCCGAATACTGGATCTAAACGTAGGCCGCGTGTAACCGGGGCTCGATTCTGGGAATCATTACTGGGCGCCAGCGAGGTACCGACCAAGGTATTCGGTCTTAAACTCGGCAAACTGGCCTGCATGGATCGAGTCCCGCATCGCGTCGACAAGCGAAACAAAGTAGTGCTCGTTGTGGATCGTACACAGCGTCGCGGCAAGCATTTCGTTCGCTTTGAACAAGTGACGCAGGTAAGCGCGGGTGTAATTAGCGCAGGTGTAGCAGTCGCATTCGTCGCTGATCGGGCGAAAGTCGCGTGTTGAGGCGGCGACATTGAGATTAAACCGGCCATCGGGGGAGTAGACGCGTGAGGAACGCGCAACTCGCGACGGCGTGACACAGTCGAAGGTATCGCAACCATATTCGACACCTTCAAATAAATCTTCCGGTTCACCGATACCGAGCAAATGTCGAGGCTTGTCGACAGGAAGTTCTTCGTTCACCCACGTGCAAATCGTGCCGAGGTTTTCTTTCTCGATGGCACCACCCAGACCGAACCCGTCGAAATCCAATGCCGCCAAGTCACGTGCCGCTTTCCGGCGAAGATCCTCATGCTGGGCGCCTTGCACAACGCCATAGAGGGCTTGCTTTGGTTTGTCGGGGCGTGCGGCAGTGAGTCGTTGGTGTTCAATCACGCATCGTTCGGCCCAGCGCTGCGTTCGTGCAAGCGACTCTTCTTGATAGGCGCGCGAGTTCATCAACGTGGTCAATTCATCGAACGCGAAAATAATGTCTGCCCCGATTCCATGCTGAATCTGCATGGAAACTTCGGGAGTGAACCGGTGCTTGCTGCCGTCGAGGTGGCTCTTAAACGTCACCCCGTCTTCGTCAACGTGTGCGAGTCGTTCTTTGCCGGGCGCAATAACGTCGTCGGCTTCTACTCCAACAGCGTCCATCGCGAGCGTCTTCTTGAATCCGGCACCGAGGCTGAGTACCTGGAACCCGCCCGAGTCCGTAAACGTCGGGCCGGGCCAGTTCATGAACGCTCCGAGCCCGCCGGCTTCATCGATGAGGTCGTGGCCCGGTTGCAAGTACAGGTGGTAGGCATTGGCGAGCACAGCTTGTGCGCCAAGCGCAGACAAGGCCTCTGGCAGTACCGACTTCACTGTCGCTTTCGTGCCTACTGGGATAAACGCGGGCGTCTGAATATCGCCGTGAGGTGTCGTGATGGTTCCCGTACGCCCCAACGCGCCTTCAATGCTGTTTTTGACAGTAAACACGTGCTCTATCCAACCAGTCGTTGCCCGGGACTTGCGCAGGTGGCTGGTGCTGATGCTCACTCCGCCGTGTTCGTTGCCCCAGACGGAGTCGCGGTGGGAGTCGGTTCTGGCTCAGTCGGTGCAGTCGGCTCGGGGGCTGTGGGTGTGGGAGTCGGCTCGGTTGTGCTTGGTGAGGGGGACGGCTCAGTCGCGGTCTGAGTCGGTGTGGGGGTTGGTGTGGGAGGCGGTGGGGTCGTGGTCTGTTCGGGGGCAGATTGCCAAGGGCGACCAAGTGCTGGCGTTTCGGCTTGGCCGAACGGATTACCGCTGACAAACTCAAACGCCCAGATTGACCCGATCGCAATAATGAGCCCGGCAACTGCGCCGATCAACACTTTCTTACTGAACCAAACACGGCGCTCACCGTTGGTTGAGACTTCGGCGTCAGTACGAGTGCGCTCAGACCCGATGTTCTCGTCGATTGCGGGGAGGGCTTGGCTGGGATCGGCAGTGATGTCGCCATTCGAGCGTCGAACCATCTCGTGTCCACGCGTCAGGCTGCGCATGTAGAACGCGGTGGCGATCGAGGCACTGAGACTGCCAACCGCTGCCCCAATGATGGTCCCGCTCAGGCCGAAAGCGGATGCGATCCATGCAGATGTCATCGCAGCCAGAGAACCCGTGATCAGTTGTAACCAAGAAAGACCAAGGAACGGTTCTTTCTTTTCCTCGTCCGCATCCATGACGTAGAGCCTAGTGAACGAGGCCCAACTTCGGTGACGTGGGAGAAAAGTTGGTCAGCAGGTGGCGAGGGCTTGCTCCAAGTCGGCAATGAGGTCATCGATATCTTCAATACCAACTGAGAGACGCACTAGGTCGTCGGGGACTTCAAGTTGGGAACCCGCGGTTGACGCGTGCGTCATGGCAGCGGGGTGTTCGATGAGCGATTCGATTCCGCCGAGACTTTCCGCGAGCGTAAAGATGCGTGTGCTCGCGCACAAGTCAAGAGCGGCTTCCTTTCCGCCGGCCATCCGAATCGAAATCATGCCACCAAACCGACGCATCTGTTTAGCCGCAGTTTCGTGACCTGGGTGTCCGGCGAGACCCGGATACAGCACAGAAGCAATTTCGCTGCGACCTGAAAGCCATTCAACGAGGCGCTCGGCGTTGTCACAATGCCGGTCCATCCGCACGGCGAGCGTCTTGATTCCACGCATCGTCAAGAACACATCGAACGGACCAGGCACAGCGCCTGCGCCGTTTTGCAGGAACGCGAACGCAGTGTCGAGATCTTCACTGTTCGTGATGAGCGCACCACCAACGGTGTCAGAGTGGCCGCCCAAGTACTTCGTGGTTGAGTGCAAGACCACGTCAGCTCCGAGGGCGAGTGGCTGTTGGAGGTAGGGGGAGGCGAACGTGTTGTCGACCACGAACGTCAAGCCGTGTTCTTTTGCGATCGCCGAGATTCCGGCAATGTCGCCCACGTTGAGCAGCGGATTCGTGGGGGTCTCAATCCAGATGACTTTTGTGTTGTCTTGGATCGCGGCACGAATCGCATCGAGGTCGTTGACAGCAGCCGGTGTATGGGTAATGCCCCACAGCGAAAAGACTTTGTCGATGAGTCGGAAGGTGCCACCATAGGCGTCATCAGGGATGACGATGTGATCTCCCGGCTTCAGTAAGGTGCGAAGCGCCGTATCGGTGGCCGCCATCCCGGACGCGAACGCACGCCCATATGTTCCAGCTTCGATGGATGCGAGATTTGCTTCGAGTGCGCGGCGTGTGGGATTTCCGGTGCGTGCATATTCGAACCCGCCACGCATTCCGCCGACACCATCTTGAGCGAACGTCGAACTCGCGTAGATGGGCACATTGACTGCACCGGTCAACGGGTCGGGCTCGTAGCCGTCGTGGATGGCGCGGGTCGAAAAGCCGTTTTCGTTACTCATTCGTGTACTCCCAAGAGGTCGTGACGGGTCAGCAGGCCCAGCGGCTTGCCCTCAGCGATGACCATGACGGCGTCGCTGTCGCTGGGTGCTTTGAGAACATCGTCGAGTGTTTCGCCGATACCGATGAGGGGCAGTCTCGGCTCCATGTGTTTGCTGACAGGGTCGGCTAGGTTGGCGCGCCCTTCAAAGACGGCACTGAGTAATTCGCGTTCACTCACGCTGCCGGCGACTTCACCGATGACGACGGGCGGTTCGGCCCCGACGACAGGCATCTGCGAAACGTTGTATTCGCGCAGAATGTTGATCGCGTCGCGAACCGTTTCAGATGGATGAGTGTGCACGAGCGAGGGTAAGTCGCCTGCCTTGTGGCGCAGAATATCGCCGACTGAAAGCGCATGCTTTTTGCCGTCGAGGGGCGTGCGCAAGAAGCCGTAAGAACTCATCCAATCGTCATTGAAGATTTTGGATAGATATCCGCGTCCACCGTCGGGAAGCAACACGACGACGAGGTCGTCCGGGTCTGCCTTTGCCGCGACTTCAATCGCAGCCACTACCGCCATTCCGCAGGACCCGCCGACGAGGAGTCCTTCTTCGCGGGCGAGGCGCCGCGTCATATCGAAAGAGTCTGCGTCGCTGACGGCGATGATCTCATCGGGGATGCTCGGGTCGTAGGCCGATGGCCAGAAGTCCTCGCCAACACCTTCAACAAGATAGGGGCGTCCGGTTCCGCCTGAATACACCGAGCCGACCGGATCCGCCCCGATCACTTTGAGGTCGGGGTCTTGCTCTTTGAGGTACCGACCAGTGCCCGTGATTGTTCCGCCGGTGCCGACACCAGCGACGAAGTGCGTCACTTTGCCGTCGGTGTCGCGCCAGATTTCGGGGCCGGTGGTTTCGTAGTGGCTGGCTGGTCCGGCAGGGTTGGAATATTGATCTGGTTTCCATGCACCCGGCGTCTCGCGCACAAGACGATCTGAGACGGAGTAGTAGGAGTCAGGGTGCTCAGGTGGAACAGCAGTGGGGCACACGACTACTTCAGCACCGTATGCCTTGAGAGTATTTTGCTTATCGATGCTGACTTTGTCTGGGACGACAAAAATGCAGTGATAACCGCGTTGCTGGGCAACCAAAGCGAGACCGATTCCGGTGTTTCCAGAGGTGGGTTCGACGATGGTTCCGCCGGGCTTGAGTAAACCAGCAGCCTCAGCATCATCAACCATCTTGACGGCGATGCGATCCTTCGAGCTTCCGCCAGGGTTGAGGTATTCAACCTTGACAACGACGGTTGCACAGCCGGGAGGCACCACGGAGTTGAGACGTACTAACGGAGTGTTGCCGACGAGGTCGATGACATGGTTCGCAATGTCCATGGGTCCATTGTCGCATTGACCCCAGTCAGGCTGCAGAGCTCACGTTGTGCAAAAGAAAACTGCCCCTCGATGAGGGGCAGTTTTCTTTGAGAGTTCCTTGCAGCCGCGTGTTCAATCAGCCGCTAACGGAAACTATCGCAACGGAAGACCGTTTGCGTCCTTTGGCTGACCAACCAGAATGAGAATGCCGTCGATCCATGACCAGATGCTGCCTACGCCACACGTGACGATGGTGACGAGGAGTTGTGCGATACCAGTCTTAGTGTCGCCGATGTAAAGTCGGCCGACTCCAAAGGGAAGCAAAATCTGAAGCAAACCAGCAATGAGCTTCGTCTTGTCTGAATAGGGCAGGCCCGTGAAAGGGTCAACACCGAACGGTGCGCCAGCCTGACCGGGAGGCACCGTTGCGCCCAAAGGTGCTCCGGGCGGCGGTGGGGGTGGAGGTGGGAATTCGTTCGCAGGGGCTGCCGGGGCAACTGGTTCAGCGGGTGCCGCCGGAACTTCAGCAGCATTGTCGGCCGCTGGAGCCTCTTCGTGTGTTGGGTTCTCGGGGGTTTGTTCAGTCATGGTCTTGTCCTCTCAGATAACAGCGCCAGAATTGCGGCCATCGTCCACATGCGCGTACGGGTCGACAACTTTACGCTTTTTGTTTGGATTGACGGGCCAGCGTTCTTCGAGCAACACCGCGAGCGACGATGCCGTGAAGATCGTCGAGAAGGTGCCGATGACCAGACCGAAAATGAGCGCAAGTGAGAAGTCCATAAGTGAGTCGCCGCCGAGGAACGCGAGAGCGCCCAAAATGAACAGTGCGCCAATTCCGGTATTGATCGTGCGTGGCAAGGTTGCCAAGATGGCTTCGTTCACCGTGGCGCGTAAGTTGTCGGCCTTGGTGCCGTGAAGCTCTTCGCGGATTCGGTCAAACACCACGATTGTGTCGTTGACCGCCAAACCGATAATCGACAAGATCGCTGCCAAGAATACGCCATCGATCGGCTTGTCCCACCAAGCGAAAATGCCGACCACGGTGAGTACGACAGACGTGAGCGAAACAATCGCTGAGACTGCCCAGGTCCAACGGAAACGCCACGCCAGATAGATCATTTGAGCACCGATGGCGATCGCAAAGGCGAGGAGTGCCTTATCTCGGAGTTCCTTACCCAAAGTGGGATCGATCGAGTCCGACTTCAACTGTTTCGTCTTGCCTCCGACCGTCGCGACAGCATCCCTAATTTCGCCGGCTTCTGCCTCGGAGATCTTTCCGGTTCGAACCGAAATGTTCTCATTAATGCCGTCCCCAGACGACGCTTGTACGACTGCCGTGGGGAAGCCCGCATCGCTTACGGCTGTGCGCACTTCCTCGACGTCAACGGTTTTGGCAGTCGTGAACTCGAGGATGCGACCGCCGGTGAACTCGACGCCCAAGTTGACGCCGCCGACAATTCCGGCAATCGAAGCACCTGCCACGACCACAGTAATGACGAGCCACGTCTTGGCGCGTGCCATCAGGTTGGGTCCTCGTTCAACGAGGGCGTTGCGCAGACGGTTCTCGCCGGCAATACCGCTCAAGGCAGGGCGATTGCGGAAGAACTTCCAACGGATGACCCATTCGGCAATGACACGAGTCACGACGAGTGCCGAGAACATCGACGCGATCGTACCGATTGTCAGGGTGACACCGAAGCCCTTCACCGGGCCGGCCGCCAAGAAGAACAACAACACAGCAGCCAAAACGGTCGTGACGTTGGAGTCAAGAATTGCCGACCAGGCCTTGTTGAAACCGGTCTGTAAAGCCGGGGCCAAACCTGCTTGTGGCGTTTGGGCGTATTCCTCTTTGGCTCGCTCAAAAACGAGCACGTTGGCGTCGATCGCCAAACCGATGGCGAGGACGAAACCAGCCAAGCCGGGCAGCGTGAGTGTGGCGCCGATCCAGACCAACAAGCCATAGGAGATGAGCGCATAGCTGGCCAAGCCGATCGTTGCGGCAATACCGATGAGTCGGTAGGCGAAAATGATGAAGAGTCCAGTCAAGACGAGGCCGATGATGGAAGCTTCGATGGAGGCATCGATTGCTGCGGCGCCAAGCGTTGGGCCAACCGTGCGCTGATCGATGATCTTGACGGGGACAGGGAGCGCGCCACCCTTGATCAGAACAGCGAGGTCATTTGCTGATTCGAAGGTGAAGTCACCCGTAATGCTTGTCGCGTTTCCACCCCCGCTTTGGCACATTTCGGGAACAATCCCGGGGCTTGAAATTACTTTGTCATCGAGAACGATGGCGATGCGGTTGCTCGCAA
>CALMUY010000004.1 GCA_937873005.1 uncultured Aeromicrobium sp.
GATACTGCCTACTACGTCAACAAACGCGGACGTGGATTTGATCGGTGCATCTACTTGCTGGGTGCAGACCACCACGGCTATGTTGGTCGGCTCTCGGCGATGGCCGCATGCGTCGGCGACACTCCTGGTGAGGAACTGCTCGTCCTGATCGGCCAGCTCGTCAAGATCTACTCAGACGGCCAAGAACTCAAACTCAGCAAACGCGCTGGCACAATCGTGACGCTCGCGGAATTTGTCGACCTCATTGGTGTGGATGCGCTGCGGTATACGTTGTTTCGCTCCCCCGCCGATTCTCCGCTCACGCTCGATGTGGCCGAAATGACTCGCCAATCCAGCGACAATCCGGTCTATTACGTGCAATACGCTCATGCACGGCTCTCGTCGATACTGCGCAATGCTGCCGAGTTTGGGATTCACGTCGATGCCGAATCCTTCGAGCCTGGCGTGCTGTCGCACGATCGTGAAGGCGACCTGCTGCGTTCGCTCGCTGAGTTCCCGCAGGTCGTTGCACAGGCAGCCGAACTCTACGAACCTCACCGCATCGCGCGTTACCTCGAAGACACCGCTTCGGCGTTCCACAAGTTCTATGACGCGTGCCGCGTTCTCCCGCAAGGAGACGAAGAGGCCACCGATATCCACTCAGCTCGACTCGTGCTTGTCGCCGCGACTCGCCAAGTGTTCGCGAACGGCCTCGCAATGTTGGGCGTAACCGCACCGGAGCGTATGTGATGAGAAGTCACGAAGCAGGAGCCCTGCACGGGCAAGCAGGAGATCGCGGGCCGGCCTGGCTGCAGCGCCCAGATGACGTCAACGCGCTCGTGCCGCAACTGTGGTCAGAAAACACCTCGAAAGCGGCGGGTCAACTCCAGGTTGCTGGCGTCACCGCGGTTGAACTCGCCGAAGAGTTCGCGACGCCCTTGTATGTGGTGGACGAAGCCGACTTCCGAAATCGTGCGCGCGCCTTCAAAGTAGGGTTCGTCGGAGCCGAAGTTTTCTACGCAGGAAAGTCATTCTTGTGTGTAGCGGTGGCGCGTTGGATCGCTGAAGAAGGACTGAGCCTCGACGTATGTACCGGCGGCGAGTTGGCTGTCGCCTTAGCGGCAGAGTTCCCAACTGAACGCATCGGGTTTCACGGTAATAACAAGTCAGAGGCCGAACTGCGACGAGCCATTGAGGTTGGCGTGGGGCGCATCGTGGTCGATTCGTTCGATGAAATCGACCGCATCATTGCGATAGCCGAAGAACTCGCCACCACGGTTTCGGTATTGGTTCGTGTCACGGCCGGCGTCGAAGCGCACACGCACGAATACATTTCCACCTCGCACGAAGACCAGAAATTTGGCTTCTCAATCCAAGGCGGAGACGCGCTCGAAGCAGCTAGACGCGTCATCGCAGCAGACCGCATCGAATTCAAGGGATTGCATTCACACATCGGATCGCAAATCTTCGTGATCGATGGTTTCGAAGTCGCAGCGCGGCGCGTCCTGCGTTTGCATGCACAGATTGCGAGCGAGTTGGGATTCTCGGCACCAGAACTCGACCTCGGTGGCGGATTCGGAATCGCGTACACCACTCAAGACGACCCGGCGACTCCAGAAGCGTTGGGCGCAACCATGCGTGCCCTGATTGATGCCGAATGTGCGGCACTGGGGATTGATGTACCGCACTTGTCGATCGAACCGGGTCGCGCGATCGTTGGGCCATCAACCTTCACGCTCTACGAAGTGGGAACCACCAAGACGGTTGCTCTCGACGCCGGCGCTTCCCGCAGGTACGTGTCAGTAGACGGTGGCATGAGCGACAACGTGCGGCCTGCGCTGTATGGCGCGGACTACTCGTGCACTTTGGCCTCACGTGAATCTGAAGGCCCGGCAGTGTTGAGCCGCGTCGTCGGTAAACACTGTGAGTCCGGAGATATCGTCGTCAAAGACGAATATTTGGGTGCCGATGTGGGGCCAGGCGATTTGCTCGCCGTGCCCGGAACCGGGGCATACTGCCGTTCGCTGTCGAGTAACTACAACCATGTGCCGCGACCCGCAGTTGTTGCTGTTCGAGACGGTGAAGCGCGTGTCATCGTGCGGCGCGAAACCGAAGCCGACCTGTTACGCCTTGACGTCTACTGATGCGCGCTCTCAGCACGCTCAAACTCACGCACGTCGCAGAGCCTTGTGCAGGTGCGACTGCTGCGCCGATACCCTTGGACGGTGAACTCCGTGGCTCCCAATGACCTCAACCAAGAACGACCGATCCGTGTTGCGCTCCTCGGATGCGGTGTCGTGGGCACCGAAGTAGCCCGGGTTCTCACAACTGATAGCGAAGAGTTGGGCCGTCGTGTTGGCGCAAAGGTCGAACTCGTGGGGATCGGCGTGAGGCGCCTCGCACGCCCCCGCGAACTCGACTTGGACCCAACGCTCTTCACGACCGACGCGCATGCGCTTGTCACCCGCCCCGACGTCGACGTCGTGATCGAAGTTGTTGGCGGAATCGAGCCGGCCCGCGAACTCATGCTCGCCGCCTTCAGTGCCGGAGCATCCGTCGTTACAGCAAACAAAGCACTCCTTGCTGAGCACGGCGCAGAACTTTACGCTGCAGCGGAGGCTGCTGAACGCGACTTGTATTACGAAGCTGCAGTCGCAGGCGCGATTCCCATCATTCGCCCGTTGCGCGAGTCGTTGGCAGGAGACCGCGTCACGCGCGTGTTGGGGATCGTGAACGGCACGACCAACTACATCCTCGACGCGATGACTACGACCGGTGCCAGTTTTGACGACGCGCTCGAGGCCGCGCAGCGTCTCGGCTATGCCGAAGCAGATCCGACCGCCGACGTCGAAGGATTCGATGCGGCCGCTAAAGCCGCGATCCTTTCAGGCCTCGCGTTTCACACGCGCATGACTTTGGCTGATGTGCATTGTGAAGGCATCACCAACGTCACCGCCACCGACGTTCGTTCAGCCAAGGCGATGGATTGCGTCGTCAAACTGTTGGCCATTTGCGAATCGGATCCAGAACGCGGAACGGTCTCGGCGCGCGTGCACCCGGTGATGATCCCCAATTCGCATCCGTTGGCCAGCGTGCGCGGAGCATTCAACGCAGTTTTCGTTGAATGCGAAGCAGCCGGTGAACTCATGTTCTATGGTCCGGGCGCAGGGGGAGCACCGACCGCGAGTGCCGTCTTGGGTGACTTGGTCACGGTGGCACGGCATCGCCGCAATGGCGTATTCGGGCCCAAAGAAACGTCGCACGCCGACTTGACGCCGATCTCGATCGATCAAGCGTTAACGCGTTATTACGTGTCGCTCGACGTGGACGATCGTCCCGGTGTGTTGTCGGCAGTGGCTCAAGCGTTTGCGAACCACAACGTATCCATCAAGACCGTGCGTCAAGAAGGTCGCGGATCCGATGCGCAACTCGTTGTTGTTACCCATGAAGCCAGCGAAGCCGAACTTGCCGCCACGGTGGCAGATTTGCGAAGCCAAGACATGGTCCGAGGGGTTTCTTCGGTCATGCGAGTAGAAGGAGTTGTGTGATGGCGCGTCCATGGCGAGGAGTGATCAACGAATACCGTGATCATTTGGCTCTCGATCGGGATGCTGAAGCGATCACGCTCGGCGAAGGCGGCACCCCGCTTGTTCATTCGCGGTGGTTGTCGGGACTGGCAAAGTCAGAGGTTTACGTCAAGGTCGAAGGCACGAACCCCACCGGATCGTTCAAAGATCGCGGCATGACAGTTGCGATTTCTGGCGCAGTTGCCGATGGCGCGAAAGCAGTGGTGTGCGCGTCCACCGGAAATACATCGGCTTCGATGACGGCGTATGCGGCACGCGCTGAAATCGTGCCGATCGTCCTAGTTCCACACGGCAAAATTTCGGCCGGGAAAATGGCGCAAGCGATTATGCACGGCGCTCAGATTATTGAAGTTCGCGGCGGATTCGACGAGTGCCTTGAATTGTCTCGCGCGTTGGCGAAGGAATACCCCGTAGCGCTCGTGAACTCGGTGAATCCGTTGCGAATTGAAGGCCAAAAAACGGCTTCTTTTGAGATCATCGACGTGCTCGGCAAGGCGCCCGACATTCACGTTCTGCCGGTCGGCAACGCGGGGAACATCACGGCCTACTGGAAAGGCTTTAAGGAATACCATCAGGCAGGCATCTCGACGAGCCTGCCGAAAATGTGGGGCTTTCAAGCAGCTGGCGCGGCGCCAATCGTCGAAGGACGCATCATCACCGAACCTGACACGATCGCCACTGCGATTCGCATCGGCAATCCGGCGTCGTGGACGCTCGCGGAAGAAGCCCGCGATGAGTCCGGCGGACGAATCTC
The DNA here is from genome assembly GCA_937873005.1 of uncultured Aeromicrobium sp. Lineage (GTDB taxonomy): Bacteria > Actinomycetota > Actinomycetes > Propionibacteriales > Nocardioidaceae > Aeromicrobium. The sequence goes on from CALMUY010000004.1 coordinate 4,321, forward strand.
GGCGGTGACGGATGAGCAGATTTTGGCGGCCCAGCGAGCACTCGGTGCGCATGAAGGAATTTTTGTCGAACCAGGGTCAGCCGCGAGCGTGGCTGGCTTGCTTGCCGCGGTTGAGGCAGGCGAGGTCGAAGCAGGTCAAACCATCACGGTTACCGTGACCGGGCATGGACTCAAAGACATCGACACACCATTGGCGCATCGTGAACCGACGGCGCCCATCGTGATTGACTTTGACGTTGCTCAAGCAGCGAAGGTCGCCGGTCTCGAATGAGTTTCGTCGACGGTGAAGTTCGGGTCCGGGTACCGGCTACAAGCGCAAACTTGGGGCCGGGGTTTGATGCTTTGGGTTTGGCGTTGACGCTTTTCGACGAAATCACCGCGAGCGTTATTGAGGCAGGGATCGAGATCGTCGTTGACGGCGAGGGCGCTGACTTGGTTCCGACCGGCGAAGATCATCTTGTTTATCAAGCAATGGCGGCTGCGTTCGATCTACTCGGTGAGACACCGCCGGGCGTGCGTTTGGTGTGCACGAACCGAATTCCACACGGGCGCGGCTTGGGGTCCTCGTCGGCTGCCATCGCCGCCGGAATCATCGCAGCACGCGCCCTCGTGGTGGGCGGCGAAGATCGCCTCGACGCCGGTGCTGTTTACCAACTTGCCACGGATCTTGAAGGGCACCCCGACAACGTTGCTCCCGCATTGCGCGGTGGCTTTACGATCGCATGGATTTCGGGAGCGGCAGCCGAAGTAGAGCGTCTCGACATCAACCATGACGTCACGGTGTTTGTCCCTCCCTCGGCAGTTTCCACCAAGGCTGCTCGGGGGCTCTTGCCCGAGATGGTCCCGTTCGGTGATGCTGCTGCGAACGTTGGCCGTTCGGCACTCATCGTGGCGGCATTGTTGCAGTCACCTGAACGACTCATTTTTGCCACGGAAGACCGACTTCACCAGTCATACCGTTCAACGGCAATGCCCGATTCCTACAAGTTGATGCAGCGAATGCGAGTCGAAGGAATCCCTACCGTGATCTCGGGCGCGGGCCCGACAGTCTTGGCGTTTGGGCACGGTCTGACCTCATGGACGCCCGACGGTTGGGCCGTACACGAATTGTCGGTCGAAAGTCGTGGCGCACGCCTTTTCTAGACCCAAGCGTGGTATGATCATTGAGTCGGAGTTGAGATTCTCTCCCCGGCATCACGCCACACACAGTTTCGCCAGATGCGGACGCCTCTGTATGTGTTCTTGAAAGCCATCGTTCGATGGAACGTACAGGGCTGTGGCCATCCGAAAAGGACAATTCGTGACAGAAACAACCACGGTTGAAGCAAACGCTGACGCACCCGTAGCAAAGACACCTCGTCGCACGGGCGGCGCTCTTGGCGGAAAAGTCATCGCAGAGCTTCAAGAAATAGCTTCCGGTTTGGGCATCACCGGCACCGAAAAGATGCGCAAGAACCAACTCATCGACGCGATCAAAACTGCGCGTGGTGAAACTCCTCCGGCAGCAGCACCAAAGGCCGAAGCGCCCAAGCAGAGCGCTCCTAAAGAAGACGCGCCGAAGGCTGAATCGTCGAAATCAGACGCCCCCAAGGGTGAAGCGTCGCGCAAGATTGATGCGTCCCAAAGTGAAGGTGCCAAGGTCGATGGGTCTTCGTCCGCAGACGCCAAGGGCGAGGGCAAGGACGGCGAACGCCAAGGCGAACAACGCCAGGGCGGCCAGCGCCAGGGCGGCCAGCGCCAGAATCAAGGCAACCGCAATCAAGGTCAAGGTAACCAAGGTAACCGCAATCAAGGCCAGGGCAACCAGAACCAAAACCAGAACCGTGGCGGCCAACAGGGCAACCAAGGTGGCGACGATGACGACAGCAACGCGCGTCGCCGCAATCGCCGTGGCCGTAATCGTGGCCAGAGCCGTGGCATGGACGCCGAACCAATCATCAGCGAAGATGATGTTCTCGTTCCGGCTGCTGGCATCCTCGATGTCCTTGACAACTATGCGTTCGTTCGCACCACTGGTTACTTGCCCAGCGAAAACGACGTGTATGTGTCGCTCTCGATGGTGCGCCGTCTTGGGTTGCGCCGCGGTGACGCGATTGTCGGTCAAGTGCGCCAGCCTCGTGAAGGTGAGCGCAAAGAGAAGTTCAACCCCATGGTCAAGATCGACTCCGTCAATGGCATGGATATCGAAGAGGCGAAGCGCCGTGCTGAGTTCGCCAAGTTGACCCCGCTCTACCCATCGGAACGTTTGCGTCTTGAAAGTCAAGCGGGCGGACTGACCGGACGAGTTATCGATTTGGTTTCGCCAATTGGTAAGGGTCAGCGTGGCCTGATCGTTTCGCCGCCAAAGGCCGGCAAGACGATGATCATGCAGCAAGTTGCCAACGCGATCACCGAGAACAACCCTGAGTGCCATCTGATGATCGTCCTCGTTGACGAGCGTCCAGAAGAAGTTACTGACTTCCAGCGCACGGTGAAGGGTGAAGTAATCGCCTCCACGTTCGATCGGCCAGCCGGTGACCACACCACGGTCGCCGAACTTGCGATCGAACGTGCAAAGCGTCTCGTCGAACTGGGCATGGACGTTGTCGTCCTGCTCGACGGCATCACCCGACTTGGTCGCGCGTACAACCTCGCTGCCCCCGCATCTGGTCGCATCATGTCCGGCGGTGTCGATTCGTCGGCGCTATATCCACCCAAGAAGTTCTTCGGTGCGGCTCGCAACATCGAGAACGGTGGCTCGCTCACGATCCTGGCAACTGCGCTCATCGAAACCGGTTCGCGCATGGACGAAGTGATCTTTGAAGAGTTCAAGGGCACGGGCAACTGGGAATTGCGTTTGCGTCGCGAATTCGCCGACAAGCGCATCTTCCCTGCAATCGACGTCGACGCATCGAGCACGCGTCGCGAAGAGTTGCTCTTGGCCAAGGACGAACTTGCCGTCGTATGGAAGTTGCGTCGGGTGCTTTCTGGCCTCGAAGGACAACAAGGTCTTGAACTTGTTTTGGAAAAGCTCAAGAAGACGTCGAGCAATATCGAATTCTTGATGCAAATCAACAAGACGATGCCAGGTTCCGGCAGCGATGACTGACGCTCAAAGCCTCAGCGACTTCACTGCCGATGGCATCGACGGAACCGAAGTAGATCTCTCGACCTACCAAGACAAGCTCGTGCTCGTCGTGAACACGGCGTCGCAATGTGGTTTCACACCGCAGTACGCGGGGTTGCAGGAACTGCAAGAGACCTACGGCGATCGTGGCTTCACCGTGCTTGGTTTTCCGTGTGATCAGTTCGGTCATCAAGAACCAGGTGAGAACGGCGAGATCGCACAGTTCTGTGAGTCGAGTTTCGGTGTCACGTTCCCGATGTTTGCCAAAATTAACGTGAACGGCAAAGATACCCATCCGCTGTGGAAGTGGCTGAAATCCGAGCAAAAAGGGCTGCTTGGCGGCACGATCAAATGGAACTTCACCAAGTTCCTGATCGGTGCCGACGGGCAACCTGTGGAACGATTCGCGCCAACGGTCGCACCTGCCGAAATCGCACCAACGATCGAGAAACTGCTCGAAACCTGACCCGAATTGGCGCCGATGAGGACATCGGTGGCACAATAATTGATTGGTTCTGGTTCACAGAGCGCGCCGCGCTCTGACCCAGTGCCCGAGAGAGGAAATCATGAAGGCCGATATTCACCCGACTTATGTCGAGACCACCGTCACGTGCACGTGTGGCAGCACATTCACGACTCGCAGCACCGCTGCCGACGGCGTTATCCGCGCCGATGTCTGCTCGCAGTGCCACCCCTTCTACACCGGTAAGCAGAAGATCCTTGACACCGGTGGACGTGTTGCTCGCTTCGAAAAGCGCTACGGCAAGAAGTAGCTTGACTTTCACGCCGGCTCTCTCCCTTGTGGGAGGGGCCGGCGTTGTCATTTCTCTCGTGACCTAACGCAGGAGTACTCCATGTTTGACGCCGTCCAGTCTTTGCTCGCTGAGCATACTGAACTCGAAACTCGCCTCGCTGATCCGACGATCCACTCCGATCAGCGTCTTGCGCGAACCTTGGGGCAACGCCATGCCGAACTCAGTGCGATCGTGCGTACCTACCGTGAATGGCAACAAGCTACCGATGATCGCGAAGCGGCACTTGAACTGGACATGGCTGATGAGGCTGCCGAACTCGAGGTCTCGATTGACCAACTCAGTGAGAAACTGCGCCAACTGCTCGTTCCTCGCGATCCTGCCGATGGAAAAGACATCATCGTAGAGATCAAAGGCGGTGAAGGCGGCGACGAATCAGCGCTATTTGCAGCTGATCTGTTCCGGATGTATCAGCGTTTTGCAGAAGCGCAGGGCTGGAAGATCGAAGTTCTGGATTCAACCGACACCGCGCTCGGCGGTTTCAAATCAATCACGATGGCGGTGAAAGCAAAGGGCACACCTGAGCCTGGCGAAGCGCCGTTCGCGAAGCTGAAGTTCGAGGGTGGAGTTCATCGAGTTCAACGTGTACCCGTGACCGAATCGCAAGGCCGCATCCACACATCAGCCGCCGGCGTTTTGGTCCTTCCTGAGGCGGAAGATATCGACGTCAGTATTAACGACGCGGACCTGCGCATCGACGTCTTTCGCTCCAGTGGGCCAGGCGGCCAGAGCGTCAACACGACCGACTCTGCCGTTCGGATCACCCACGTCCCCACCGGCATCGTTGTGAGCTGCCAGAACGAAAAGAGCCAATTGCAAAACAAAGATCAGGCGATGCGCATCTTGCGTTCGCGCTTGCTTGATCGGGCGCGGGCCGAAGCAGATGCTGATGCTGCCGATGCCCGGCGCGCTCAGGTGCGTACCGTCGATCGTTCTGAACGCGTACGCACCTACAACTTCCCCGAAAACCGGATCGTCGACCATCGCACCGGGTACAAGGCATACAACCTCGATCAGGTGATGGATGGCGCTCTTGACGACGTCATCGACTCGCTCGTCCAAGCCGACATCGCCGAGCGCCTCGCCGCGGTGGAGTCCAAGTCGTGAGCGTGCGCCGACTACTCGAGGGCGCAACCGAAACTCTTACGCAGGCGGGTGTTGACTCGCCGCGTGTCGACGCTGAGTTGTTGCTCTCGCACGTCATAGGGATGCCACGCGCGACCCTCTTGTTCGCGGCCCACATCAGCGATGCGCAGCGAAGCACCTATCGCGACATGATTGCTGCGCGAGCCCGCCGGGTTCCCTTGCAGCACATCACGGGTCGTGCCGCTTTCCGGTATGTCGATCTTGAGGTTGGTCCGGGAGTTTTCGTTCCTCGACCAGAGACTGAGGTGTTGGCAGGTTGGGCAATCGACGAGGCACTTCGTCGTGAATCCCCAGTCGTTGTTGAGTTGTGTGCTGGATCGGGAGCGATCAGTTTGTCGATCGTTCACGAAGCGCCCCAATCGCGCGTGCACGCAGTAGAACTGGACGAGCGCGCTTTCGCTTGGGCGCAGAACAATCTAGACGGCACTGGAGTCGACCTGCGCCTCGGCGATATGGCCGAGGCATTTACTGACTTGAACGGACTCGTCGACATTGTGGTGGCTAACCCGCCCTATATTCCGCTTGAGGCATGGGAGTCAGTCTCGCAAGAAGTGCGTGACCACGATCCAGCGTTGGCGCTGTGGTCAGGCGACGACGGTCTCGACGCGATGCGCGTCGTGGAACAGGTCGCTTGGCGTTTGTTGAAGCCGGGCGGAGTTGTTGGTGCTGAACATGCTGATGTCCAAGGCGCGAGCGCCCCGGAAGTATTTCTTGACCGGTGGTCGGCCGTTCGCGACCATCGCGACCTCGCTGACAAGCCCCGATTCGTAACGGCTGAACGGCCATGACTTTGATCGTGAGCCGTCAAGGTGAGCAGTTCGTGTTCATTTATCTCCTAGGATGCACACTGTGAGGTACGACTTAGAAACCAACTTCGAGGACTCGAAGGAAGCAGCCGTTTCGGCGATTCGCGCTGGCGAACTCGTCGTCGTGCCGACCGACACCGTCTATGGAGTTGCTGCTGACGCGTTCAATCCCGCCGCTGTTGAGCGACTACTCGCCGCCAAAGGCCGCACGCGTGCGATGCCACCCCCAGTGCTTATTTATGACGCTGCTGTGATTGATGCGCTCACGATTGACGTTCCCAATTGGGCACGCAATTTGATTTCGGAATTGTGGCCGGGGGCCTTGACGCTCATTTGTCGATCCCAGCCGTCGTTGACGTGGGATCTGGGGGAGACGCGCGGTACTGTCGCGGTACGAGTTCCGGACCACGAGCGAACTCGCGAAATCCTCAAGGCAACCGGGCCGCTCGCCGTTTCGAGCGCGAACACCACCGGGTCTCCCGCGGCGAATTCGATCGACGAGGCCGAAACGATGCTGGGCCAGAGTGTTTCGGTCTTCCTTGACGGGGGAGTGGCGGGTTCGACCGTCGCATCCACGATTCTCGACATCACTGGCGGCACGCCGACGGTAGTCCGTTTGGGTTCGGTTTCACTGGATGATTTGCATCGGTTTAACAACACCATTGAGATGGCACCTGCCTGATGCGCGAGTATCTTGTCATTTTCGGTATCGCGCTTGGCGTGACGTACTTGTTGTCTTCCATCGCTCGGCAAAGTGCACAGCGTTTCGGTGCTGTCGCGCGAGTGCGCGAGCGTGACGTTCACGCGATTCCAACACCATATTTCGGTGGTCCGGCGATGCTTGGTGGTTTGCTTGCGGCTTACATCGCTGCGACGAGTATGCCGTTTCTGTCGGGCGGAAATGACAGTCTCTTCGCCGATGTCCGGGCGGTACTTGTGGGTGGGACGGTCATCTGTCTTGTTGGCGTGATCGATGATCTTTTCGAACTTGATGCCTTGAGCAAGTTCGCGGGGCAAGTCCTGGCCGGGGTTATCGCAGTGATGATGGGCTTGCACTTCGTTTATCTGCCGTTGCCGGGCAACTATTTTGCACTCGATCAAGCACAAGGCATGATCCTCACAGTGTTTCTGATCGTCGCTACTGCCAACGCCGTGAATTTCGTGGACGGGCTTGACGGTTTGGCTTCAGGGATGGTGGCGATCGGCGCTATTGCGTTCTTTGTTTATGCGTTCGTACTTGCGGTTGAGAATGGCCAGACGCGTGCTGTTGCTGCAGCGGTCTTGACTGCTTCTCTGGCGGGCGCATGTTTAGGGAACCTGCCCCACAATTTCTTTCCGGCCCGCATGTTTATCGGCGATTCAGGTTCGATGCTGATTGGATTTGTGCTTGCTTGTTCCACGGTTAGCCTGACGGGGCAGTTCCCGGCAACGAATCTTGAACAGGGTGTTGGGGGAGCGGCCTCAACCTGGCTGCCGGCGTTATTGCCGTTGATTCTGCCCTTCGCTGTCTTGCTTGTGCCGTTTCTGGATATGACCCTCGCGGTACTGCGACGCACCCGCGCCGGTACTTCGCCGTTTAGCCCAGACAAAATGCACTTGCACCATCGGCTTCTTGAAATTGGTCACTCTCACCGGCGAGCCGTGCTGCTCATGTACTCGGGTTCTGCGTTGGTGGCTTTTGGCGTGGTGTCAATCGGATTGTTTAGCGGTTGGCAACTTTTCGTGGCCATCGCGTTCCTCGCTGCGCTTGTCGCCAGTGCGATCTTCCTATTGCCGATCATTGAAGCCAAACTGTGGGCATCATGAAGTTCAAGGCAACAACCTATGGCCAGGTCGCGCTGTGGCTCGCGATTCTCGTCACTGCTTGGCTGCTGCGAGGCTCTGCTGGCTTGTTTGGTGCGCTATTTGGGATCGTCGTCGTCGTGTTGTTTTTCGGCTCCACGAAAGTGATCATTGGGCCCATCGCATCGATGAGTCCCGCGATGAGCCAAGCCTTCGCTTTGCTCTTCTACTTCACAAAGGCAGCAGCGCTGGCAGCATTGCTCATCGTGATGACAAGTCAGGGAAGTCTGCGGGAGTCCCTCGACTTTGGGGCCGTTTCTGGAGCGCTGATCGTCGGTTCTATTGGGTGGATCATTGCGCAAACGATCGACCATGTGCAGGCGCGGATTCCTACCTATGACCTCCCTGAAACCGGGAAATCGGACACTGATACGATTGCCGAGCAATGAATTGCTCCGTCCCAGCGGAGCGCGCTCACCTTTGTGAAGTTTTTAGCAAAGTCCTGAACGCACTCATTCCAGTCAACCAATAAGGTAAATAAGCCTTGGTTGGCGTCGTGCGCACCACGTGCACAACGCAGCTGTCCGACGCCGGAATCGCCTGATTTCGACGCACAGAAGGGTGAACGATTGTCCACTGTGACAAGCATTGAATCGTCAAGCATTTCGGTTCTCGGCTCACGCATTTCCGCAGAGTTCAACCCTCCGGGTCCAGCAGACTTCGAATTGCCACCTTTCGTTACGCTCGGAAGCGTCGACGTAACGAAGCCCATGCTGATGTTCGTAGTGACGGGCGTCGTGCTGGCACTCTTCTTCTGGGCCGCAGCACGCAAAGCCGAAGTTGTGCCAGGGCGCCTACAGTTCGCTGGCGAACTCGTCTACGGACTCGTTCGCAACTCGATCGCACGCGACAGCATCGGTTCGGAAAAGTTCCTGCCGTTCGTGCCGCTCTTGTTCTCGCTGTTCACGATGATCTTGGTAAACAACTACATCGGCCTCATTCCCTTCCTGCAATTCCCGACGTTCTCGCACTTCGGCTTCGCTGTTGCGCTTGCGATCATCGCTTGGGTTGTTTACATCGGCGCGGGTATGAAAGTGCACGGTGTATTTGGCTACTTCAAACACCAGTGTGTGCCATCGGGCGTCACAGGTTTGGTCTTGTTGCTCATCATTCCGCTCGAGTTCCTCTCTAGCATCATCGTTCGCCCGATCACGTTGTGCTTGCGTCTTTTCGCCAACATGTTCGCCGGCCACTTGTTGTTGATGCTCTTCGCATTCGGCGGCCAGTACTTGATTTTTGAAGCCACCTCACCTATCAACGTGACGGCAGGCGTTCTATCGTTCCTCATGTTCTTCATGATCAGCGTCCTCGAACTCTTGGTGATGTTCCTCCAGGCGTACGTATTCACGCTGTTGACTGCCATGTACATCGGGGAAGCAGTGGCAGAAAGCCACTAAAGACTTCGTTTCGCTCGCTGAGCAAAACGGGAAAACTAAATATCAACAAAGAGAGCCAAAAGGGCTCGAAAACGGCGCAATCCCGCGTCACTATGAAAGGAAAACCCATGTCCGGTTCGCTGAACATGCTCGGTTACGGCATCGCCACGATTGGTCCTGCTATTGCTGTTGGTCTGATCTTCGCTGCATACATCAACGGTGTTGCTCGTCAGCCCGAAGCCCAGGGCAAGCTCCAGCCCATCGCGATTCTTGGTTTCGCCTTGGCCGAAGCTCTCGCAATCATCGGCATCGGTCTCGCGTTCGTTCTTAGCTGATATCGAACTCGAAACCGAAACCTACTGAGGAGACTCAATGTTCCAAGCAATACTCGCAACCGCGTCGGATGCGCACGGGCCAAACCCGCTCATCCCGCACACGGTTGAGATCATCCTTGGTGGCGTCTTCTTCCTAGTTTTCGTCGCCGTTGTCGCGATCTTCATTGTGCCAATGTTCGAGAAGGCATACGCCGAGCGCGTAGCCGCAATCGAAGGTGGCATGGAAGACGCTGAAGCAGCGCAAAAGGAAGCTCAGGAAGCTCTCGCGCAGTACAAGGCGCAATTGGCTGAGGCACGTCACGAAGCTGCGGGCATCCGCGAAGAAGCACGTGAGCAGGGCGCAGCCATTGTTGCTGAAATGCGTGAACAGGCCCAGGCCGAAGCAGACCGCATTGTTGCTGCTGCGCACGCTCAGATCACGGCAGAACACCAGCAAGCTCTCGCTCAACTCAAGACCGAAGTCGGTGGCATGGCTACCGAACTTGCTGGTCGTATTGTTGGCGAATCGTTGGCTGACTCTGACGCGCAGCGCCGTGCTGTTGATCGTTTCCTCACTGAACTTGAGGGGTCGGCCAACTGATGCGTGGATCCTCTGCTAAATCGCTTACCGCAGTACTTTCTGCGGTTGGCGGCGTAACGGGCGTCAAGGCTGCTTCGGTACTCGGCGCCGAACTGTTCGCGGTCACAGCAACACTCGATCGCGAAGTTGCGCTTCGTCGTGTTTTGACGGATCCATCAACCGAAACCGCGGGCAAACAAGCACTTGTTTCCACGGTTTTTGGTGCGTCACTTGACGCTGGCACGCTCGAGGTCTTGAAGATCGCCGTTGCAGGACGTTGGGCTTCGGGCCGCGATCTTGTCGCCGGACTTGAGATCGCTGGTGTCAACGCATGGGCGCAGTCTTCAGCAGCGTCGAAGAAGGGCGAAAAGCTCGAATCCGAACTGTTCGCAGCCAGCCAGCTCGTGCACGACAACGCCGAATTGCGTGCCGTCGTGGCAGACCGGACCGTGCCCACCGATGCGAAGGCAACCTTGTTGGCTTCGATCTTCAAGTCGAAGGTGTCCGCGCCAACGCTCGCGGTACTAACGCAGGCCGCCGCCATCCGTGGTGGTTCGTTCGAGAAGGTAATCGACCGGTTCATCCGGCAGATTGCCGATCGTCAAGGCGAAATTGTTGCCGTGGCACGCGTGGCATACGCGTTGTCTGAAGCAGAAGTAACTCGTCTTGAAACCGGATTGGCTGCCAAGTACGGCCGACCAGTCCAACTCAATCTCGTCGTAGACCCGTCAATCGTCGGAGGCATCTCAGTTTCCGTCGGAGACGAAGTCGTCGACGCCACAATGTCCACCCGCTTGGAATCAGCCCGCCGGCTGATCGCAGGCTGATTTTGAACGCACCGTTCTCAACATCGAAGAAGGCAGGCACACAGCATGACTGAACTCTCGATTCGTCCGGAGGAAATCCGCGACGCATTGCAGAAGTTCGTGTCGGAGTATTCCCCGACGGCGGACAAGGCCCAAGAGGTCGGCGTCGTAGCCGAAGCGGCTGACGGCATTGCACGAGTAGAGGGACTTCCCTCCGCCATGGCAAACGAACTCCTCGAGTTCGAAGACGGCACCCTTGGTTTGGCGCTCAACCTTGACGTTCGCGAAATCGGTGTCGTTATCCTCGGCGATTTCGCAGGCATCGAAGAAGGCCAGAAGGTAAAGCGCACGGGCGAGGTTCTCTCGGTTCCCGTGGGCGAGGGTTACCTCGGTCGCGTGGTTGACCCACTCGGCAACCCGATCGACGGTCTCGGCGAAATCGCTACCGAAGGCCGCCGTGCACTCGAACTCCAGGCACCTACCGTTGTTGAGCGTAAGTCGGTTCACGAACCACTGCTCACCGGTTTGAAGGCAATCGACTCGCTGACTCCAGTCGGCCGTGGCCAGCGCCAGCTCATCATTGGCGACCGCCAGACCGGTAAGACCGCGATCGCCATCGACACGATCATCAACCAGAAGGAATTCTGGGCATCAGGCGATCCGTCGAAGCAAGTTCGCTGCATCTACGTGGGCATCGGTCAGAAGGGTTCGACCATCGCCTCCGTGCGTGGCGCACTCGAAGAGGCCGGCGCTCTCGAATACACGACCATCGTTGCTGCTCCCGCATCCGACTCGGCAGGTTTCAAGTACCTCGCGCCGTACACCGGTTCGGCTATCGGCCAGCACTGGATGTACCAGGGCAAGCACGTCCTCATCGTGTTCGATGATCTCTCGAAGCAGGCTGAGGCTTACCGTGCAGTGTCGCTCTTGCTGCGTCGCCCGCCGGGCCGCGAAGCGTACCCAGGTGACGTCTTCTACCTGCACAGCCGCTTGCTCGAACGTTGCGCCAAAC
>CALMUY010000005.1 GCA_937873005.1 uncultured Aeromicrobium sp.
TGATCGCGTTGTCGCAAACCATCCAGCGACGGCGCTCGGCCTATTATGACGCGCTCGAAGCGGCGAACAAGGCCAACGAGATCTCGGACTGGCTCGCCTATTTGGCCGAAAACGTCCTCCAGGCGCAGACCCCCACCCTGGCGCCGATCGCTCCCCCCGGTTCGTACCCGCCACACAGTAGCCGGCAGTCAGCGCCTATCGGCCTGTTTCGTGGGCGATCACGTCGTCGAGTGTTTCCGCGTCACGGGCAACCACGGTGGTGGCATCGGATGCGGTGATGATGGGACGTTGGATGAGTTTCGGGTTAGCCACCATCGCGTCGATCCACCTTGTGTGATCGGACGGTTCACGCCTCCAAGATTTCAGATCGAGCTCTTTTGCGATCGGCTCATTGATGCGCACGATGTCCCACGGATCGAGTCCCATGCGATCGAGAACGTCAGACAGTTCTGCCACCGTGGGTGGTTCGTCTAGATAACGCCGTTCGACGTACTCGATGCCGGCTTCATCTAGGGCCGCCTTGGCGCTGCGACATTTGCTGCACGCGGGGTTAATCCAAATTTCCACTCGCCTAGTCTCAGCGACAGAGGTGAGGGGCGTCAACTAGACAGTTCGGTCTGCGACTATCCGGTGAGTGTCATTTTCGCGGCGAAGATCAAGAAGGCAACGCCCACTGTCGTGTTGGCTCCGACGGTCAATACTTTGCGCTGGCGGAACATTTCGGCCAACCGTGTGCCAGTGAAGATCAGCACACTCAAGTAGAGGATCGACCCGATTTGGGCAATCGCACCCAACACGAGGAACGAAAGCGCCGGGTACGGGTAGTTCGGGTCTACGAATTGAACGAAGAAGGCCACGAAAAACAAGATCGCTTTTGGATTCAGCAGGCTCACCGTGAATGCTCGACGAAATGGTCTTTCGATACCTGTTTCCGCCATCACAGCTGTAAGTGCTTCGTTGCCTTCATGACGCTTACGCCACAAAGTGAATGCTCGCCGCAAAATTCCGAACGCCAAATATGCCAAGTAGAGCGCACCAGCCCACCGCACAACCATGAACGCAACAGGGTTGGCTCGCAACAGCGACGCGACGCCAGCGGCAGACAACGTCATCAAGACGGTGTCTCCGAGAAACACCCCTGCAACCCCTTGATAAGCGGTAGCCGCGCCTTTTCGCGCAGCCAACGACAGGACATACATGGAGTTCGGTCCCGGCAGCAAAATGATGACCACGAGGCCAGCAAGGAAGGTCGGCAAGTCGATTACTCCATACACGTTGCCAGTGTGACACCACATGTGCCGGAAACGCTCACCGCCATGCGCGAAATGCGAGGTCACACATCAGGGAGGCAGATACACTAGGGGGTATCATGGCATGAGTGTTAGGAGCCACCATGAAACTCGATCAAGACGAAATGCAGTCAGTTCTTCGCCGACTCAAGCGAGCGCAAGGACAACTCGGTGGAATCATCGCGATGATCGAAGACGGCCGCGAATGCCAAGACATTGTCACCCAGATGGCTGCCGTGTCGAAGGCAATCGACCGCGCCGGCTTCGCAACTGTTGCCCAAGGACTTCGCCAATGCATGGCAGACCCAGATGAAGATGGCGTCGACGTTGCCACTATGGAAAAGCTCTTCCTCTCCCTCGCTTGATGCCATGACCCACATTGAACAGCCCGGACACTCGACCGCGCCTACGTCGGCCGAGGAAATGAGTGGCGAAGAGTTTTGGGACCGCAGATACAGCGAAAGTACTCAAATTTGGAGCGGGAATCCCAACGCTGCGCTCGTCGCGATGATCAGGGATCGCGCAACGGGTACTGCTCTTGACGTCGGCTGCGGCGAAGGCGCAGACGCGATTTGGCTGGCCGAGAAAGGGTGGGCCGTTACCGGCATCGACATTTCCCAACTTGCACTTGACCGTGCCCAGGAAGCAGCCCAAAGGCGGCAGGTGGGCAAATCAATCGCGTGGCAGCGCCTAGACCTGACGAGCGACTCCCCCCAAGGTGAGTTCAATCTAGTGTCCGCCATTTTCCTCCAGTCACCGATCGGATTCCCCCGCGAGGCGATTTTGCGTCGCTTGTGTGCGAATGTCGCACCCGGCGGGCTCTTGCTGATTGTCGGCCACGCGAAGTGGCCACCGTGGTCACGCCACGCTGAACATGACGCTCAACGCCCCGACCCACTCAACGCTGCTGAAACGCTCGCTGCGCTCGAACTCGACGAGGGCCGATGGCTGGTCGAACAGTGTGCGGATCAGACGCGCGAAGTTACCGCTCCCGATGGCACGCCAGCTGAATTGATCGATGCCGTCGTACTTGCGCGACGAATTCACTAGCCTCCACCCCTACGAAACCACCAACACAGAAGGAAGAAACTATGTGCAGTCCAGAAATGTGCAGTTCCTGCGGCAAATTCGGCTGGACCGGATGCGGCCAGCACGTTAAAGACCTGATGGCCGAACTACCCGAAGAAGTGCGCTGCGATTGCGGAGCCACCGTCTGGCCCGAGTCTGCCTGACCGCCACCGCATGTCCGTTGAAACTGTCCGCGCACATCTCGAGGCGTTCGGTCGTCAAAACGACATCCTCGAGAGTTCTGAGTCAAGCGCGACTGTTGCGCAAGCGGCGGCCGCATTTGGCATCGAACCCGAACGGATTGCAAAAACCCTTTCGTTTCGTGCCGAAGGCGACGCCTGCACACTCATCGTGATGGCAGGTGACGCTCGCACTGACAATGCCCTTTTCAAGACGCGTTTTGGGCGCAAGTCGTCGATGGTTCGCGAAGCTGATGTTGAACGTCTCACCGGACATCAAGTCGGCGGCGTATGCCCGTTCGCGAACCCCACGACAGCCGAAGTGTGGCTTGACACTTCCCTGCAACGGTTCGATGTCGTTTATCCGGCGGCAGGTAGCGCGAACTCGGCAATCAAACTCACGCCCGAGGAGTTGCTTGAGATTTCCGGTGCGCGTGGCTGGGTTACCGTAAGTCGAATTCCGGAGTAAGAACTCAAGACCTCTCGGGGTATCCGGTGACGAGCGCGATCTGCTTATAGAGCGGGGCCAGGCGCTGATGCGATGGTTGATAGACCCGGTCAAAGAGTTCGCGATAGATACTTGTGTTCGCATGGATTGGTTCGAACTGTTTGCTTTGTCGCGTCATGGCGGCCACGGCCGATGATGCGTCAGCAAACCAGCCGAGACCCAACGCAGCCGAAATCGCGGCCCCTACAACGGACGTCTGTGACGTGTGTGGGCGCTGCGTCGGCACCCCGAAAATATCGGCCGTGATCTGCATCAGGACGTCACTTTGAGATCCGCCACCAGATGCCCGCACGACAGCGATGTCGGTTCTAGTTCGCTTAGCCGTTTGCTGGGCACCCGCGTACAGGGCAAAAACAATTCCTTCAAGGATCGACCGATACAAGTGTGCACGCGTATGAACGTCTCCGAACCCAAACACGGCACCTTTGCCATACGGGTCGCCGTGCGGGCCGGGCATCCACGTGGGCAGTGTCGTCAGCCCGAGCGATCCGGCCGGAATGTCTCGAATGAGATCGTCGAGCAGCGCTTCGGGTGCTTGGTTGGTTTCAGCCGCAGCAAGCCGTTCAGCGAGCCCGAACTCTTCTTTGAACCACGTCACGAGCCATAGGCCGCGCAGAACTGAAACCTCGGTATGAAACTGCCCCTGCAGCGCAGCAGGGAACGGCGGCAAGAAACGTTCCAGTTCAACGTAGGTGCTGGTCGGCACGTTAAATGTGGCCGTCGTGCCGAAACTGATGCTGCCCTGATCAGGTGAGAGACATCCGGCGCCCAAGACATCACACGCCTTGTCGCTCGCTGCAGCAATCATCGGTGTCCCGGCCGCGATACCCGTTCGTTCTGCAGCGCGTGCCGTTATCGTTCCTAACTGGGCACCGGGCGGAACAACGTGTGGAAGCTTTTCGGGCTCGATGGGAAACAACACGCCATTGATCGACCTTGGTTTCGACCAGGTCGCTGTTTTCGATTCGAACGGGATGGTTCCGAGGATATTCGCGGTCGAATCGGTAAACTCGCCCGTCAGTCTGTGGGTAAAAAAGCCAGAAAGAAAAAGATACTTGTGTGTCGCGGCCCACACCTCAGGTTGATGTTGACGTATCCAGTTCGACCGCGCGTATCCAATGGAAAACTCCAATAGTCCACCAATGCCGACCATCTTGGCCAAGCCCATCGCGGCCGGCCCGAGTACCTTGCTCGTATCTGCACGCCTGTTATCGGCCCAAATAATTGCAGGGCGCAGCGGCTTACCAGCAGCATCAACGTTGACCATCGTCAATCGCTGGGTCGCTAGGGTGACCGCTACGACTCGTGCCGAAATATCACGGTGTTGAGTTGTCAGACCTGTTGTCGCGTCACATAAGGCCGTCCACAAGTACTCGGGATCTTGTTCTGCCCAGCCTGGCTGTGGCGCGAAATACGGTTGGATGGGGACTTGGTTGAGGGCCAAGATCGTGCCCGTCGCATCCACGAATGCGGCCCTGATTGATTGAGTCCCAGCATCGATCGCCAAGATCACATCGCTCGTCATCTGTTTAGTCCTGCAACTCTTCATCGGCCGCTAGCAAGACGCCCGGATTCATGATGTTGTGCGGATCGAAATGCCGCTTGAGTGCGCGCAGCACGCCTGTTTCCACCGAACCGAGGTGGTCAGGAAGGTGATCCCTAAAAAGCCGACCAACGCCGTGATGGTGGCTCGGAGAGCCACCTGCGGCCAAGATCGCTTCAACCACGCGCGATCGGAACTCGAAGAATTCGTCGATCGATTCGGGCTTCAAAATCATGATGAAGTACAGGTTCGTTCCCTGCTCGTAAAAGTGCGAAGCGTGCGAAAGGCACATCGTTCCCGGGCGAGCTTCGATCACAGCGCGCACTGTCTGGTGCACCTGATGCAGGTTCGACCATGTGACGGACGTTTCGAGCGTGTCGATGACCATGCCGAAATCCATGATGTCGTTGCGTACGTGAACATCGTGATAGCGCCCTTTTTCCCACTGTTTCGTGGCGAAACCCGTCAGGCTGACACCTCCATGGCTGCGGCCAATCTTGAGTGATTCGTGTGCGATAAGTTCGGCCGCTTTGCGGTGGCCTTCGGCGGTGCCGATGAGCAAGCAACGCGAACCCGGCTTCATGCCGCGTAGTGCGAAGTACTTTGCCGCAGCGCCTGCGTCGAAGCCTTTGAGTGCGAGGCCTCGCTCAGTTTCTTCCGGGTCAGAGATTCGCAATACTGCTGGTTTACCGAACTCGCCTTGAACAATCTTGCGAGCAGTCTGCACAGCGTCATCCCACGACGGCATCATGAGCGCGAACCGCGCCGTGTTCTGCGGCTTGTGTCGGAAGATCTTGAGCGTCACTTCGACCAGAATCCCGAAGGCACCTTCGCTGCCTTTCAGGATGTCGTTGATTTTCGGGCCGTTCGCGGTTGCCGGGTACGCGTGAGTGGTGATCGTGCCGATTGGGGTCACGTATTCCTGAGCAATCACAAGATCGTAGGCGTCTCCGTAGTAAGTAGATGCTTGGCCAGAGCCGAGCGCAGTCACCCATCCGCCAACGGTCGCAATCTCGAATGACTGTGGAAAGTGTCCTCCCGTCCAAGGCTCCGTAGCACCCAAATTTCGGGCCACAGAATTCAACGTGCGTTCATAATCTGGGCCCATCATGCCCGGCTGCACGACAGCGACTTGGTCACGCTCATTGATTTCAAGGAGTTGGTTCATATGGGTGCGCAGCACCAGAATCACGCCACCGTGGTCTGCGCGCGTCCCAATCACAACACTCGTGCCAGCGCCGAACGGAACGATGGGGATGCGATGCTCGTGGCAATAACTCACAATGCGAGCGACTTCGTGTTTATCGCGCGGATGTAGCACGAGATCGGGCAAATTCGGTGTCTGTCCGAGGCGCAAAGCGATGTCTTCATCGATCGACTTTCCGTGGCCGAATCGCACCCGATCTCGATCGGAATCTGAAACGTTCTCCTCCCCCACGATCGCGGCAAATGCCGCTCGGTGAGACTCGTCCAGCGTGCCCGGTTCGACACCTTCAATAAGTCGATCGCCATCGGGAAAATTCGGCACGAAATCGTGTGGGGCGATGTTGAACTCGTCGAGAAACATCGATACCCAGGCGTCACTCGGATGACGATGTGCATCCGCAGTGAACATGAGGGCTTCGCGGTAGGTTCCTTCGCCTGCCGGCTCGGTTCGCCACTGAGGTTCGAATCCCAAATCCTCTGCCATGGATCTCATCCTTTATCCGTGCCCTGACGCGAAATGTTCGGTTGGAAGAACCCTAACTGTTTTCGGGCCATTCCGGCGGGTCAAAAATAGGCCTAGGGTATTTCCATGGATCCGTACCAGCGCACGCCCATAAACCAAGTCCCTCCTTTCGATGGACACAATCTCGTGACAACGGACGCTGCCTTGTGCACTGCTCTGGGCGCGTTTGCTGGAGAGTCAGCGCCCGCCTTGATCAACTCACTCGTTGACCTGGGGGAAACTGCCGCTTCGAGCGAGGCGCGACAGCATTGGCATCGAGCGAATACGAACAATCCGGTGTTTCGCGCGACCGATCGGTATGGGCAACGCGTCGATGAAGTGGACTTTGACCCTTCGTGGCATTGGCTGATGGAACGAGGAATCGGCTACGGGCTGGGTGGTACTCCCTGGTTCGATTCGGACCCTCACGCGCACCTTCGACGCGCTGCCGGTTTCATCGCGTGGGGCCAAGTCGAGCAAGGGCACATGTGTCCCATCACGATGACCTATGCGTCGATCGCTGCGCTCAAGAATGACGAGGACCTGTATGACTCTTGGGCGCCTGGACTGGCATCAACACACTACGATTTCGGACTGCGGCCATGGCCCGCCAAGCGTGGACTCCTGGCTGGAATGGGCATGACCGAGAAGCAGGGCGGCTCGGATTTGCGGACAAATTCGTCGCTAGCACGCGACACTGGCGACGGTCGCACGTTCGAACTGAGTGGACACAAATGGTTCACGTCGGCACCTATGAATGATGTGTTTCTGGTTCTGGCCCAAACCACAGCGGGAATGACCTGTTTTGTTGTGCCGCGCGTGCTTGACGATGGAACGCGAAACCCGTTCACGATCGTTCGGTTGAAAGAAAAGCTCGGAAACCGATCCAACGCATCGAGCGAGATTGAGTTTCACAACACGATCGGGTTCCGTTTGGGCGAGGATGGCCGTGGCATTCGCACCATTATCGATATGGTTTCGGCGACTCGTCAGGACTGTATTTTGGGATCTTCGGCGATCATGCGCAAGGCGCTCAACGAGGCCACGTGGCATGCCGCTCATCGTTCGGCTTTTGGCGACAAACTCATCAGCAAGCCCGCAATGATGAACGTGCTCGCAGATCTGGCGATCGAATCTGAGGCAGCAACGCTCGTCGGCCTACGCCTGGCCGCCACTGCAGACCAACCCAACGACGAGAACGAGCAAGCACTTCGGCGAATCGGTCTCGCACTCGAAAAGTTCTGGGTCTGCAAGCGAACGCCGATGATGACCGTAGAAGCACTCGAATGCCTCGGCGGAAATGGCTACATCGAAGAATCTGGCATGCCATTGTTGTACCGCGAATCGCCCGTCAATTCGGTGTGGGAGGGCAGCGGAAACGTAAACGCTCTCGACGTCATCCGCGCGATCTCACGCTCCCCCGAAACGCTGACCGCGTGGATCAGCGAAGTTGGCAGTGTCCAGGGTGAAGACGCGCGTCTGGATGCGGCTGCCGAAAGCGTTTTGACGGAACTGGCAGACATGAGTAACGCGGAAGCAATGGCACGTCGGGTCACCGCTCGGATGGCCGCCGTGTTGCAAGGCGTGCAACTACTCAAACACAGTTCTCCTGCCGTCGCTGATGCGTTCTGTGCGAGTCGATTGGGTCGCGATTGGGACGGGACTTTTGGCACTTTGCCCCCGACAACTGATTTTTCATCGATTATCGAGCGTGCGACCCCCGTCACAGCGTAAAGAATAATTTACTGAAATTGCAGTCACTCGGTAATCTAAATCTCAATTAATGGACACAGTTCTCAAATAGAGAGATTTGAAGTTGCTCGTGGACCCGGTCTGTCACCAGACTGTTCACCATGCATACGGCACTTCACACTTGGCTCGTGGAACGACTCCACGTTGACCTTGGTCGTGCCAGTTCACAGATGTGTTGATCGTTCGCCGCGCTGCGGCGCTTTGAGCGCTGCCTCCCCCTCTTTTCGAACCTTCTAAGGACTCATCTATGTCAACTCTCAACGCTGCCCCACGTCGCACTCGCAAGGGTGACGGACAGTGGGCGTTGGGTTACCGCGAACCACTCAACGCCAACGAGCAGATGAAGAAAGACGACGACGCACTCAACGTGCGCGCTCGCATTGAGAACATCTACTCCAAGCGCGGGTTCGACTCCATCGACCCAGGCGACATGCGCGGCCGATTCCGTTGGTGGGGTCTCTACACCCAACGGCGCGAGGGCATCGACGGCGGCAAGACTGGCAGCCTCACCGACGCCGAACTCGAAGACAGCTACTTCATGCTGCGAGTGCGGATTGACGGTGGTCAACTCAACCTCCAGCAACTCCGCACCATCGGCGAACTGTCCACCAAATATGGTCGCGGCACCGCAGACCTCACCGACCGACAGAATGTCCAGTACCACTGGATCGACATTGTCGACGTGCCCAGCATCTGGAATCGCCTCGAAGAAGTCGGACTGTCCACGCAGGAAGCCTGCGGAGACTGCCCCCGTGTGATCCTCGGCTCGCCCGTGGCAGGAATTTCGACCGAAGAATTCCTCGACCCAACCCCCGCCATCGAGACGATTAAAGACCGTTACATCGGCGACCCCTCCTTCTCGAACCTGCCACGCAAATACAAGACCGCGATCAGTGGCCACCCCGGACACGATGTTGTCCCGCAGATCAACGACGTTGCTTTCGTCGGGGCCGTCCACCCAGAACACGGACCTGGTTTTGACGTGTGGGTCGGTGGCGGACTCTCAACCAACCCGATCTTGGCCCAACGCCTCGGCGTGTGGGTTTCACTCGAGGAAGTGGCCGATGTGTGGGTCGGAGTGACCAGCATCTTCCGCGACTATGGTTACCGCCGTCTGCGCAACCGCGCTCGGTTGAAGTTCTTGGTCGCCGATTGGGGTGTTGAGAAGTTCCGCGAAGTCCTCGAAACCGAGTACCTGAACCGAACACTCACTGATTTGGACGATCCCGGCGCTCCTGCCACGCCCGCTGACCACGTTGGTATCCATCAGCAAAAGGATGGTCGTTGGTTCGTGGGCGTCGCCCCCGCGGTCGGCCGGCTTTCAGGCGAACTGCTCCTCAAGATTGCCGACATCGTCGAAGCACATGGCAGCGATCGGATTCGCACCACGCCCATGCAAAAGCTTCTCGTCTTGGACATTGAAGAAGACAAGATCGAGTCGCTCGTCAGCGCCTTGGCCGAAATTGGACTGCACGCTCGCCCGAATGAATGGCGCCGCAACACCATGGCCTGCACCGGCATCGAGTTCTGCAAGTTGGCGATAGTTGACACGAAAACCCGTGCCACCGAACTCGCCGACGAACTCGACGTGCGCTTCCCAAGCATCGACACTCCGATCACGATCAACGTGAAC
This sequence comes from uncultured Aeromicrobium sp., assembly GCA_937873005.1. Taxonomy (GTDB): domain Bacteria; phylum Actinomycetota; class Actinomycetes; order Propionibacteriales; family Nocardioidaceae; genus Aeromicrobium. The sequence continues at coordinate 9,681 of CALMUY010000005.1, forward strand.
GGGTGCCCAAACAGCTGCGCGCGAGTACAAACTGGCGATATTGGCTTGAAGGGGCAACTAGTTCTCGACGAAGCCGGCAACCAAGTCGAAGGTTTCCAAGTCCATTTGGGCGGTTCCCTCGGCCTCAACCCGGGATTCGGTCGAAAACTGCGCGGACACAAAGTCACGGCCGCTCAACTGCCCGACTATGCCAGCGGACCCACCGAAATCTCCCTCCCGCACGGATCCGACGCCGAAGCGTGCCCCGCCTGAGTCGCCCGCGCAGCCGACGCGGACCTCCGATGACCGAACGCGCCGTACCGTTCCACTGCCCCTACTGCAGTGACGAAAACCTTCGCCCCCACAGCGAAACCCCGGGCGAATGGGAGTGCCGCAGTTGCTTGCGGGCCTTCCGCCTCAAATTAATCGGCCACTTGGCCACCAACCACACCTCGGAAGGGAGGACAGCACAATGACCGCACCAGCACTCGTAACTCTGGCGCACGGCAGTCGCGACCCGCGATCTGCAGAGACGATTAAAGCCCTCACGGAGGTGGTCGCATGCATGCGTCCCGACCTTCGAGTAGAGACAGCATTTCTTGAACTATGCGGACCGAGCCTTGACGAGGTTGTCGCGAACCTCGTCCGCGACGGACACGAAGAAATCGTTGTCGTGCCGCTGCTACTGGTTGAGGCCTACCACGCGAAGATCGACGTGCCTCAAGTTGTTGAAGCCGTCAGCCTGCGCCATAACGTCCGCATTCAGGTAACGAAAGTCTTGGGCATTGAAGGCGAGTTCTTCAAGGTGCTTGACCGTCGACTGCGCGCCGCCTTGAGCGAGAACCGTGTGCGCGAAGTGGACGCGCTTGTATTAGCGGGGGCTGGCTCTTCTGATCCGCTAGCGAACGCAGTCATCGCAAAAGCCGCACGCATCTGGGGCGCACACCACAAACTGCCCACGATCCCAGCGTTCGCAGCTGCCGCTCCCCCAGCGGCGAGCGAAGCAGTCCGCGCACACCGCGCTGACGGCCGACGCCACATCGCGGTGGGCATGCTGTTCCTCGCCCCGGGTGTGCTGCCTGATCGCGTGCGTGAACTGGCGCTCGAAGCGGGCGCGATCGCGGTTGCCGAACCCATGTGCGCGGCACCAGAAGTGGCCGAAACGATCTTGGCGCGGTATGCAGTCGGCGCCGTGGATCTGGTTCCGATCGAGTCGCTTTTCGCCGACATCTAAACCACACAAACAAGCAACAACGCCGAAGCCCAGCTCTCCTTGCGAGGTGCTGGGCTTCGGCCAAAGCCGGGCACAACACCGCACCGGAACCTAGACTGAAGCATGCTTTCTGTACCCGAACTCGCGAAGCGATACGCGTTCCCAGATTCACTGACCTCCCCGTGGGTTCGCACGTGTTTCGTTTCAAGTATCGACGGCGCGGCAACAGATGCCAGTGGGCTTTCCGGCGGCTTCGGGGGCGACGATGACAGCACGATCTTCCACGTCTGGCGTTCCCTAGCGGACGTGATCGTCGTGGGCGCCGGCACAGCCCGCGCAGAGGGTTATGGTCCAGTTCTGCCCAGCGAAATCCACCAAGACTTGCGACGCGAATTGGGACTCGCCCCACTTCCTCCTATCGCCATTGTGAGCGGTCGACTTGATGTTCCCGAGAGGCTTATCGCGTCTGGACAAATACTCATCACGTCAGCACATTCTGATCCAGCCCGACGTGCTGAACTCGCTGCGACGATGGACGTCATCGTCGCGGGAAGCCAAGCGATTGACTGGCCCGAAGCGTTGCGGCAACTTGCCGAACGCGGCCTGCTGAGAATCCAGTGCGAAGGAGGGCCACGTTTGCACGGCGATCTCATTGGCGCAGACGTTGTCGATGAACTGTGCGTCAATTTTGCTGCCGTGCTCGCTGGCGGCCCTGCACCGCGCATCGCCCACGGCCCTAACGCATCAGCGCACGCGATGCGACTCGCCGACACGATCGTGGGAGACGGTCTGCTTGCTACGAGGTGGATACGTGACACAACCTCGTGACGTTCGCACGCCAAGCAACTAGGCTGGAAGTATGTATAACGTCGCCATTCTTTTTGAACGTCAACTCATCGAACTCGATGCCGATCAGATCGCCTCGCTTCATGAAGGCGTCGACGACGAGATCACCTACCATCTACTATTGCCTGTCGCCGAATCTCAGATCGCCATCAGCGCGTCGATGGCAGCGCTAGGTGCCGGATCCATCACCCCGATTCCCGACCCTGAAACGATCGAAACCCTCGAAGACGCAATCCGGCAAGAAGGCGAAGCCGGACTCAACGCCTCGCTCGAATTGTTCCGCGCCCGCAATATGAACGCAACGTCTGCACTTGCTGAAGGCGATCCGCTCGATGAACTGGTCGACCTAGTTGAGCAATACAAGTGCGACGAGGCCATCATCTTGACCGAACCACACGTGGTTCGCGAATTTCTCCACCTGGACTGGACGTCACGTGCCCGCCGGAAACTTAACGTGCCGACCCTGCACCTGCTTGAGGGATACACCTTTAGTCAACAGGCCGACATATGAGCGAACCTGCCGTCACCAAATCCGAAGCCGAATGGCGCGCCCAACTGAGCGCAGTCGAATTCCACGTATTGCGCGAGGCAGGAACAGAACGCCCCTTCAGCAGTTCCTATGAAACGGAAACGACCGAAGGTGTTTACCGCTGCCGCGCCTGCAACGCTGAACTATTCCGTAGCGACACGAAGTTCGACGCCCACTGTGGCTGGCCGGCCTTTTACCAACCGCTGGCCGAAGATCGTGTCCGATACATTGACGACTCGTCACTCGGAATGACTCGCACGGAAGTACGGTGCACGAACTGCGACTCACACCTCGGCCACGTGTTCCGTGGCGAAGGGTTCGACACCCCTACCGACCTTCGCTACTGCATCAATGGGGTCGCGCTCAGTCTGGAAGCGGCTACCAGGCCCGAGTGACCCGAAGGTCGCCGCTACGGTGTGTCTGAACACGGCAGGCGGTTTTCCTGCCTAAGATCGCGATGTGAGCGCCAACACGCAACTCGCCGACACGCCCGAAGTTTTCACTCAGGCGGTAGCCGAGATCGCCCGCATTCAAGCCCGTCCAGAGCTTGAAATCTCCGAGATGCCTCCACCTCGCAAAATTGCGCCCTTCGCTCATGCAATTACTGGCGATGTATACGTCCACGATGAAGAAGTCGGCACTGGCCGGTTCGTCCTCCTCCATGACCCCGCAGGCCATGATGCTTGGAACGGAACGTTTCGCTGCGTCACGTTCGCAAAGGCTGAGATCGATCAAGAGATGGCTAACGATCCGCTCCTGACCGAAGTCGGTTGGTCATGGCTCATAGATGCCTTAAATTCACGCCACGCCGAGTTCATCCGCACAGCCGGCAGTGTGACCGTGGTTCGATCTGAGGGCTATGGCGATATGCGCGAAGATCCGGCAACTGCGCAAATCGAAATTCGTGCCTCCTGGACTCCGCAGGGCAGTATCGGCGCGCACGTTGAGGCTTGGACCCAACTTCTGGCTCAAATTTCGGGCCTGCCGCCGGAAGTTCCGGGTGTCGTTTCGCTCGCCAGCAAGCGGGTTTCTCGTTGACAGACAACCCCGAAAACTCAGAAGTTAGCCTTCCTCGGCTTGGACTGCGGGAGTCCCTTTCGCACGTGGTCGATAGCGACGACGCGCTGGCCCGTGCGGTCGCACAACTCGCCATCGGCGAAGGTCCCGTCGGGCTCGATGCCGAACGCGCGTCTGGCTACCGCTATTCGCAGCGTGCCTATTTGATTCAAGTACGTCGGCACGGTTCGGGAACGTTCCTCATCGATCCGACAAGTTTTGACAACCTCGACGAACTCAACGAAGTCATTGGGCCTGAGGAATGGATCTTGCACGCCGCCACGCAAGATCTCCCCTGCCTTCGCGACGAGCACCTTGTCCCGACTGCGCTCTTCGATACTGAACTTGCGGGCCGACTGTTGAATCTTCCTCGTGTCGGGTTGGCGTCGCTCGTTGAGCATTATCTTCGCTTCTCGATGGCTAAGGAACACTCTGCGGCCGACTGGTCGTCTCGCCCGCTCCCTGAATCGTGGCTCGAATATGCGGCACTTGACGTAGAAGTTTTGGCCGAATTGCGCGATGCGGTCAAAACTGATTTGGAAACTGCCGGAAAACTTGATTGGGCGTTGGAAGAGTTCGAGTCACTGTTGACGTTCACGGGTCCTCCCCCACGAATTGATCCCTGGCGGCGAACGTCCGGCATTCACAAAATCCGGGATCGCCGGGCCTTGGCGAGGGTTCGCGAGTTGTGGCTAACTCGCGACGAGATCGCCCAAGAACTCGACATTACCCCTGGCAAAGTCATGCGAGATCAAGCTCTGCTCGCGCTCGCCTTGGATAACCCCCAGACACTTTCGGCAGTGAAGTCGCACGCATCACTGCGCAACTCTCGAACACGAAAGTTCCTCGACGATTGGCACGAAGCGCTCGAAGATGCTTCGCTCATTGATGACGCCGATTTGCCACCAAGCGGCGTCAAGTCAGATGGGCCGCCCAATCCGCGAGCTTGGGCTGACAAGTCCCCAGAGGCGGCCACCCGACTCATCACGGTCAAGGAGCGCCTCATTGTGATCGCTGAGGAACACAATCTGCCCACCGAAAATCTCGTCAATCCGGGAATTGTGCGCGCGCTCGCGTGGGAACCCCCGAGCGATCTGACGCCCGAATCAATAGCAGGTGCCTTGCGGGAACGAGGCGTACGCGAATGGCAAATCGCTCTCACTGCCGAAGCGCTTACTGAATCATTCACACCATAAGTAGTGTGCACAACTCCGCGCGCCCAGCGGACTTGAACGCTTAGTTCTTGATGGTGGGGCTACTCTTCTTGTCAGTACTGGTGCAGCGTGAAAGCAAAGGAGGATTATGGGTGATTTTGCTAAACCCGTTGTCGTTTCTCCCGCGCAGTTTGACGGCCTCGACAGCGGATTCGATCCGGCCGAGCGTACTGCCGCTGGCAATCGTCTCGCACACATTCTTGTACGCGGGACGGACGTATCGGCCGATCACGAACGCGTTGAACGGGCCTTGACGCTGGCCGACGACGAAGGGCTGTGTTCCATTGCCGAGTTGTGGTCAACCGCGCTACCCGATACCTTGGCTGGCGCGTTGTGGCGACTGTATGTATTGCGGACATGGATTCACAACGAACCGACTCGCGCATCGCGCGAGTTCACCGCGGGCAAGAACTCGGCACCCGTCGAAGAAGTGCTCGCTGGAGTTCAGGAGCCACCCGGCCCTCACGAAGTGGCCGAGTTGGCCGACAGTGTCATCCGTGGCGCGATCCGATCCGACCTCGATGTTGCCCTCGATCGCGCAGCCGCGTTTGCTCACGTAGCTGCCGTCGGTCGCGTCCATTTGGTTGACGACGACTCCGTACACGATCTTGACGATGCTCGCGAAGCAACAGCGAGCGCGACACGACTCATGGAAACCGCCAAGCAGTTGCGGCACGCGGCCAAACTCGAACGACGTGGACACCTGGCCTGAGTCAAGAATTTGCTTGGCTTGGATTAATCGCTCACTCAGGTGAAGCGAGTACTATGAATACACGTCGGGTCACGGGGTAGCCCCGGGTCCCAAAATTAGCCGCTACGAGCGGCCACGCGCCGTGAGGCGCTTCCCCTGGCCCGACGCTTGTGTTTTGTCTCAAAATTCGCGCTTTTCCGCGTTGCCCCTCCACCACACCGGCCCCGACCGATACACTGCCCACGTGCTCGCGAAAACTCATCATCGTTCTCTCGCCGCCACTCTTGTGGCCGCGATGGCGGTGGTGCTTAGTTCTCTCGCATTGACTCCCGCACAGAACCTGCGCACCGAGCGCACCGCGTTCACCTCGGGACTTGTGAGCGCGTCCGTTCCTCTATTGACGTGGGCGACACATGATGGTGGCGATTTCGCCGACTCAACCAAGTCGCCTCATTACCTTCCCGCGTTCCTATCGGAACGTCCCCGTCTTCTGATCGGCGGTAGCGTCCTCGCGCGCATCATCGAATCAGCCCAAACGCGTCGTGCGGTGTTGGCGACCATCATGCAACGAGGGCCACCTGCTTGGCTCTGATCTGCCAGCCCACCCGTACCTCGTTTTAGGAACCTCATGAAATTCACCCCAACTGTTTGGCGCGTGCTGTCAACCCTGCTGTTGCTTGGTCTCGCGCTCGGGTTCACCGTCTATAAAGATGCGAACCTCGGCCTCGATTTACGCGGCGGAACCCAAATCACACTCGAAGCGCAAGACACTGAACGGGTCAAAGCCGACGCCGAAGCCACCGATCGCGCCACGGAAGAGGTCGGCGTTCGATTCGCGGCTGCACGTGACGAGCGAACCGTCGGCGCGCATCAGATCGATCTCAAGGACGTGTTCGCCGAACGGGCCGGCCTTGAAGTTGTTTT
>CALMUY010000006.1 GCA_937873005.1 uncultured Aeromicrobium sp.
ACCTATGGCTTCACCAAAGATCGGCGTACTCGTGGTTGCGTATAACGCAGAGACGACGCTTGAAGCGACGCTAAATCGGCTACCGCAATCATTTGTGGACCGACTAGATCATATTCTCGTAGCCGATGACGCGAGTGCCGACCAAACGTATGAAGTCGGGATGCGCGTTAAAGACACGACTAATCTCCCGATGACTGTGATAAAACATAGGCAAAACCGGGGGTATGGCGGTAATCAAAAGCATGGATACCGTTGGGCTATCGACAATGGACTTGACATAGTCGTATTACTTCACGGTGATGGTCAGTACGCGCCCGAGGTGATTGAACAGATCGTGGCACCCTTGGAATCTGGCGAAGCTGATGCGGTGTTTGGTTCGCGAATGTTGGAACGTGGGCAAGCGCTCAAAGGTGGAATGCCGCTTTACAAGTTCGTGGGAAACAAGATCCTTACGGCTTTTCAGAACGCGATGGCTGGGACTTCGCTTTCCGAATGGCACAGCGGATATCGCGCGTATCGAGTCGATGCCTTACAAGATATCGATTTCGAGAGTTTTACTGATGTTTTCAACTTCGACACGCAAATTATTCTGGAACTCAATCGCGTACAAAAGCGAATTGTTGAGGTGCCGATTCCGACCTTCTATGGCGACGAGATTTGCTATGTCAATGGCCTGGGTTACGCCAAAGACGTTGTAGTCGACGTATTGCGACACAAGCTGCGAAACGCAGGATTTTCACGGAGGCATCAGACGTCGGCCATCGAAAGTTACAGGTTGAAACTTTCTCCGCACTCCTCCCACGGGCGATTGCTCTCTTGGCTGGAATGGGAGCAGCCATTGAAAATTCTTGATGCGGGCTGTTCAGATGGTCAGTTCGGTCAGCTTGTTCGAGATAAGGGACATACTGTTACGGGGATAGACATTGTTAAGCATGATGGTGTGGCGGAGCGCCTCGACTCATTTGTTGAGACTGATCTAAACTCCCCGCTTCCGGCTGAACTTCATGGAAAGTTCAACGTCGTGGTGGCTGCAGATATTATTGAGCACGTTGCAGATCCGGCTAGGCTAGTAATCGACTTGAAAGCGACACTTGCCGAAAGTGGGCGAATCTATCTTTCCGTTCCAAATGTCTCCCACTGGTACCCACGCTCGAGAATCGCTTTAGGGCGTTTTGATTACGATGAACGGGGTCCATTGGACCGCACACACCTAAGGTTCTTTACGAGAAGGACGTTGGAACGACTCATCAGGGAATGCGGACTTCAGATCTTGACTCGGGAAGTAGTTGGCGCTCCAATTGACATAATTGGCCCGGAGGTA
>CALMUY010000007.1 GCA_937873005.1 uncultured Aeromicrobium sp.
GAACCCCGGCCGTCCCCAGCCGTAATGCCGGGGGTTCGAGGGGCGGTGCAGCCGCCGCAGTTGGGGCCGAACTCGTACCCCTCGCTCTAGGTTCTGACGGCGGCGGTTCGATACGCATCCCTGCCAGTTGTTGCGGCGTTGTCGGTTTCAAACCGAGTCGAGGTCGCATTTCCAATGGGCCCGAATCTGCACTCTGGAACGGACTCACAACAGACGGCGCCCTCACCCAAACGGTCCGTGATGCGGCCCTCGTGCTCGATGTGCTGGCCCGGCCCATGCCCGGCGATTCGCGAGTGTGGCCAAAACCCGCCGAACCTTTTGTCCAGGCTCTCCGCGAAGTCCCAGAACCGTTAACGATCGCCACGTGGACGAAGCCGTATCTCGACTTTGTTGATGCATCACCAGAGGCGCTCGCCGCTGTCGCGCACGCCCGACGGATGCTCGAAGCGGTGGGCCACACGGTCGTCGAGATCGATAATCCCTGGCCTGCTGAACTGGAACCGCAGTTCAATATCGTCTGGTCTGCTGGCATGGCGGCGGCACCCATTCCGCCGGAGTTCGTGGCGATGCTGCGACCGAACACTCAGTACTGGTTCGAACGTGGTGCACAAGCGAGCGCGCCTCAGTTGGCGGCTGCGATGTCGTTTATCGAGACGACGACCTCGTCGGTATTGGCTGGACTGCGCGAGTTTGACGCGTTCTTGACCCCAACGTTGGCGCTCCCGCCGCAACCGCATGAGTGGTTTACCGAGTCAGGGGATCCTGTTGAAGACCACCGCCGCGAACTACTGTTTACGCCATACACGGCGCTCATGAATATGAGTGGTCAGCCAGCTGTGAGCCTGCCGCTTTATGAAAGCCCCGCAAAAGTCGATCGGCCTGCGCTGCCAATCGGGATCATGTTGGCAGCGCACGTGGGCGACGACGCACTCTTGCTGTCGCTCGCACAACAACTACATCCGTAGTTGCGTGATGTAGATCAGTCGCGGGCGGTCATCACGATCGGGTCGCCGTCAGTGATAGCGATGGTGTGTTCGCTGTGTGCTCCGCGTGAACCGTCGGCACTGCGAATTGTCCAACCGTCCGGGTCCATCACGATCTCATCAGTGTTGGCCAGCAGCCACGGTTCGATGGCAATCACGAGTCCCGGCTTGAGTGGGAATCCACGGCCCGCGCGGCCGTCGTTGGGAACGTGCGGATCGCCGTGCATGGTGCGGCCCACGCCGTGGCCACCGAACTGGGTGTTCACCGAATAACCGGCTTCGCGGGCAGTCTCACCAATCACCGCGCCAATGTCGCCGATCTTGTTTCCGGGGCGCGCCACCTCGATCGCGCGCGCCAACGCGAGTTCGGTGGTGGCGATGAGTTTTTTGTCTTCTTCGCGCGGTGTGCCCACGATGGTGCTGACGGCCGAGTCGCACACCCAACCGTCTACGCTCACGGCAAAGTCGAAACTGACAAGGTCGCCGTCTTTGAGCCGGTACCTGTGCGGGAGCCCATGCAACACCGCATCATTAATGCTCGTACAGAGCACTTTTCCGAACGGGCCGCGTCCGAACGATGGCGCGTAGTCGATGTAGCAGGACTCGGCACCGCGATCTTTGATCATTGTGTGTGCGAGAGCATCGAACTCCAACAGATCCATGCCAACTTCAGCCGTGGCGACGAGTTTCGTGAGCACCTCGGCGACGAAGGCGCCCGCCGGTCGCATCTGGTCAAGTTGTGAGGGGTTGAGCAGTTCGATTGCCATGAGGTACAGCCTAATTGGCGTTAGAAGACCGCTTCGATTGATGCCCTGAACCGTTGCATTCCGGTAAGCCAGCGGTCAGTGTCGGTGGCTCTGTTGAGGTACATCTGCGCCACCTGTGTGTGAGGCAGCGCTAAGAATGTGCCTGCCTCGATCGCCGCGAGTAGACACGCTGCGGCGTCGGTTGCCGTCACGACTTCGCCGGCGTTTTTCACCGCGAGGTGACCGAGCCGCTCGTCGGGGTCGGTTGCCATTTCGCCCGCTTCGGCCATCGGTGTCGCTACTCCCATCGGGCATAGCGCACTCACGTGAACGCCCCGATCGCCGTAGGTGGCCGCGAGCCATTCGGCGAACCCGACGGCTGCATGTTTTGTAGCTGCGTAGGTGGGTGAACCCAGTTGGGTGAGCAGGCCAGCCGCCGAGGCAGTCACTGCGAACACGCCCGGGTTTTCGGGCGACCAACGCGGAATAAGTTGTTTGGCGGCGCGCACGTGGGCCATCAGGTTGACATCGAGCGACAGGCTCCAGTCGTCCTCGCTTGCTTGAAGACCCGCGCCTCGAAAGACTCCCGCGTTGGCGAAGTAAGCATCGACTCCACCTAATTGCGCGTCTGCGAAAGCGATGAGATCAGCGACCCCTGACTCCGAAGCAACGTCGCCAGCCCAGACGGGAATGCGGAGCCGTTCGCCTACTTCGGCGAGGCGTTCTGCGTCAAGATCCGCCGCAATAACCCGATCGCCGCGTGCGATCAGTGCTTCAACGAGCGCGAGTCCGATACCGCCAGCAGCACCCGTCACGACAGTTCGGCGGGCCGACACTACTTCGCCCCCTTATTGAATTCGTGGCGTTTGAGTTCGTGGCGACCCAGTGCCATCTTGTGCACTTCGTCTGGGCCATCGGCGAACCTCAGCGTGCGGATCCCTGCGTACCACTCAGCGAGTGGGAAGTCTTGGCTGATTCCACCGCCACCATGCACTTGGATGGCTTTGTCGAGGATCCACTGGACCGTCGTTGGCGTAGCGATCTTGATGGCTTGAATTTCGGTGTGGGCGCCTTTATTTCCAACCGTGTCCATGAGCCAGGCAGTTTTGAGCACCAGCAAGCGCAACTGTTCGAGGCGCACACGCGATTCCGCGACCCATTCGCGCACCACACCTTGGCTGGCCAGGGGTTTACCGAACGCAACGCGTTCGTTGGCGCGCTGACACATGAGTTCGATGGCGCGTTCAGCGATACCGATCGAACGCATGCAGTGGTGGATGCGTCCTGGCCCGAGCCGTGCTTGCGCGATCGCAAAACCGTCGCCTTCGTTAGCGATGAGGTTCGAAACCGGCACGCGCACGTTGTCGAAAAGTACTTCACCGTGTCCGCCGTGATCGCGATCGTGATAGCCAAAGACATGCATGCCTCGCAGCACGTCAACCCCGGGCGTATCGCGTGGCACGAGGATCATCGACTGCTGTCGGTGGCGTGAAGCGTTGGGGTCGGTCTTGCCCATCAGGATGAAGACTTTGGCGTTCGGGTTGAGCGCTCCTGTGGTCCACCATTTGCGTCCGTTGATCACGTATTCGTCGCCATCGCGCACGATCGATGTTTCGATGTTGGTGGCGTCCGAACTGGCTACCTCCGGCTCGGTCATCGCGAATGCGGAACGAATTTCGCCGGCCATTAGCGGCTTGAGCCATTGTTCCTTTTGCGCATCGGTGCCGAACTCATTGAGCACTTCCATGTTGCCGGTGTCTGGAGCCGCGCAGTTGGTGGCAGGTGGGGCCAGTTGGATGCTTCGTCCCATAATCTCGGCGAGGGGCGCGTACTGCAGGTTCGTGAGCCCTGCCCCGCCCTCGCCCGGCAAGAACAAGTTCCACAGGCCGCGCGATTGGGCCTCGATTTTGAGGTCACTGATAACGGCGGGAATCTCCCACGAATCGTTCGCGACATTGGCGTGAATCTGTTCGCGGGCAGTAGCTTCGGCCGGATACACATGCTCGGCCATGAACCCGTTGAGGCGTTCAATGAATTCCAAGGTGGTGTCGTCATGCCCGAAATGCATGTCAGATGCCCTTCATCACATACAGCACTTCAGCGACACAGGCTGGCTTGTCGACGCCTTCGATTTCGATGACGAACTTGATGGTTGCCTGGGTGCCGATGGCGATTTCAGCGGTCTCGATAAGGGTGGCCGTGCCGCGGACGCGCTTGCCGACCAACACGGGGTGCGGGTAGCGGACTTTGTTGGCTCCGTAGTTGAGGCCCATGATCAGATTGCCGACTGAGTAGGCCTGTTCGGCGATGACGGGCAGCAACGAGAGGGTGAAGTAGCCGTGGGCGATGGTTCCGCCAAACGGGCCTTTCGCGGCCATTTCGGGATCGACGTGAATCCACTGGTGGTCTCCGGTGGAGTCTGCGAAGAGGTTGATCTTCTCTTGCGTTACCTCGATCCAGTCGCTGGTTCCGAGTTCTTCGCCAGCGGCGGCTTTGAATTCCTCGAGGTTTTCGAACGTGCGTCCCATGGGGTACTCCTTGAACTAAGATCAACTAAGCGCTTGCTTAGTGAGCACCTTACC
>CALMUY010000008.1 GCA_937873005.1 uncultured Aeromicrobium sp.
TTGATGCGACCGTCTGCGCGCGAGACTTGAACGCTTCGATCTCGCCGCCCTTCACCGGGTTGACAACCACTGCGAAGCGACGTTTTCCAGCGCCCGTAGCGATGGCGGATTCATGAGGCCACCGCTCTTTGTTCGCGGTAATGACGGTCCACAGCAGCAACGGAACGAATCCACCGAAGGCGAGTCCGGCTACGACGTCGGCAGGGTGGTGCACACCCAAATAGACGCGACTCGTTGCAACTGTGACTGCAAGCAGAACCCACACCACAATGAGTGCCGTGCGCTTGAATCCGCGTCCGGTGGTCACGATTGTGATCAAGATGAGAATTGTCGCGAACAAGCCAATTCCGGCTGAGTGTCCGCTGGGGAATGACCAGCCGCTGATCTCGTGGAGGGGGACGTCCCATGTTGGGCGTGGCCGCGCGAACAGGCCCTTGAGACCGATATTTCCGAGCAAGACGAGGAGTGTGCTCGCGACGATCCAAGCCGTGATGACACGCTCCCGCTTCCACCATGCGAACCCGGCAATTACGGCGAGGTAGCCAGCCACAAACCAGTTGTTGAACATGACCGCGATGAACTCAATTGTTGTTTCGAGTCCGGGCCGCGCCGATGTGAAGGCGTGGGCGTTGCTTGTGACGCGTTCGTCCCAAGCGATAAGTGGCTGCCACGAGATAGAGATGAGCAAGGCAAGGATTCCGAAGACGAGTCCCAAAGCGGCCAACAAAACCGGAATGAGGTGAGCCTTGTCCGCGACTGCGCGGCGGAGGTCGAACGTCACGAGAATCCTTCCTGAATGTGGGGTGTGCCACAGTTAGCGTAGTAGGCGAACGGTGCCATTGCAGGCACTAGGTAAAAGCTCATCGCTAGGCTTAGTTGCGTGATCGATCCGAAGCTCTTGCGAGATGCCCCTAATGACCTTCGCGCGGCGCAGGAGCGTCGAGGCGAATCCCCAGCCATTATTGACGACCTCATCCGTGCCGACGAAGCGCGCCGCAGCACCATCGCGCAGTTTGAAGCCGTACGTTCGGAACAGAAATCGATGGGCAAACTGGTCGCTAAGGCAAGCGGCGAGGAAAAGGCCGCGCTCTTGGCGCGAACGAAAGAACTCGGGACGGCAGTCAAGGAAGCCGAAGCGGCCCAGCGTGCTGCCGGTGACGAGTTCACCGTGTTGTTGAAGTCGCTGCCCAACCCGGCTTCACCCGAGGCGCCTCCCGGCGGTGAAGACGACTTCATCGTGTTGGAAGAAGTGGGCACACCGCGTGACTTCGAGGCAGAAGGCTTCACCCCCCGTGACCATCTCGAACTCGGCGAACTGCTCGGCGCGATCGACATGGAACGCGGCGCGAAGGTGAGCGGCGCTCGTTTCTACTACCTCACTGGCGTGGGCGCGCAACTCGAACTCGCCCTGACCCAGTTGGCCATGTCGACGGCCGCCAAGTGGGGCTTCACCCCGATGATCCCGCCAGCGCTGGTGAAGCCGCAAGCGATGGAAGGTACGGGTTTCCTCGGTCAAGCAGCCGATGACGTGTACCACCTCGACAAAGACGACCTGTACCTCGTGGGTACCTCCGAAGTTCCCCTCGCGGCCTACCACGGTGACGAGATTTTGGACGGTGCAACCTTGCCGAAACGCTATGCCGCATTCAGTCCCTGCTTCCGCCGCGAAGCAGGTTCACACGGCCGAGATACGCGCGGGATTTTCCGCGTGCACTGGTTCGACAAAGTCGAAATGTTCATTTACACGACGCTCGATCAAGCCGAAGCCGAACACCGCCGCTTGCTCGCGTGGGAACAAGAGTGGTTGAACATGCTTGAACTTCCCTATCGCGTCATCGATGTTGCTGCCGGTGATTTGGGGCTTTCGGCGATCAGAAAGTTCGATTGCGAAGCTTGGATTCCGACTCAAGGCAAATACCGTGAAGTCTCCTCCACCTCGAATTGCACAACCTTCCAAGCGCGTCGGCTCGACACGAGAGTACGCGTTACGCAAGGGGAAGACACCGAACCAGCAGCAACCCTCAATGGCACCTTGTGCGCCATGACTCGAACGATCGTGGCGCTGTTGGAAAACGGGCAGCAGGCCGACGGTTCGGTCAAACTCCCCGCCGCGTTGCATCCGTTCCTTGGTGAGGTTCTTCGTCCACTAGAGTCCTGAGTGTGACCTGGCGTCCGAAGTTACTTGCGCTCGACGTTGACGGAACTCTCGTCAACTACGACAACGAACTGGCCCCTGCGGTGAAGTCGACCGTGACGGCGGCCCGGGACGCTGGGATCCACGTTGTGATCTCGACGGGACGAGCTGTTCCGGGCGTCTACGACGTTCTCGACAAGCTCGAGTTGCGCGAGGAGAGTCTTGCAGTTGCGAGTAACGGTTCGATCGTGTTCGGCGTTGAGCCATTCGAAGTCGTCAAAGCCGTAACCTTCGATGCGGGGCCCGCGGTCGAACGTCTCCTCCAGATCCTGCCCGACGCGCTCATCGCGGTGGAAGAAGTCGGTGTCGGTTATCGAGTCAACAAGCACTTTCCACACGGCGAAATTGGCGACCACGTGTTCGTTGACCATATCGAGAGAATGGTTGCCGACCCGGTCACACGCGTGATCGTGCGGGCTCCTGAATATGACCTCGTGGGTTTTGGTGACCTCGTCAACGATCTCGGACTCGACGGCACGAGTTTCTCGATCGGACACAACGCCTGGCTTGACGTGGCACCGCCGGGCGTGTCGAAAGCGTCGGGGCTCGAAACAGTGACGTCGATTTTGGGTGTCGATCCCAGTGACGTCCTTGCCATCGGAGACGGAAACAACGACGTAGAAATGCTTGCGTGGGCAGGCCGGGGCGTCGCGATGGGCCAAGCCTCCCACGAGGCGAAACGGGCCGCTGACGCCATCACAGGAAGCGTTGACGAAGACGGGGCGGCTCAGGAAATCCAACGCTGGTTGTAACAATCATCTGTGGGGGTCGAGATGCCCTCGTTGGCGCACAGTGAAAGTATGGAGGGTGTGGCGTACGCCACACTTGAACTTCATGCAAGGAGCTGTTGTGACCGACACCAACGAGTCCAAGTCCCCCATGGTCTATCCGCCTAGCCCGGCGTTTGTGGCTCAAGCGAACGCGACCGAAGCAGAGTTCCGCCACGCGGCCCGCGCCCATGTTGCCTTCGGGGGGGAACAAGCCGGCCGACTCGACGGGGCTGACCCCTTCACGGGGGTGCCCGCCTGGGCGAACCCGCCGTTCGGGCGCTGGTTCGTTGGCGGAAAATTGAACGTCGCCTACAACTGCGTCGATCGGCACGTGGCGGCCGGTCGTGGCGAGAAGGTCGCTTTTCATTTCGTGGGCGAACCCGGTGATACCCGCACCATCACGTACTCGGATTTGAAGGACGAAGTGAGTCGTGCGGCAAACGCGTTGACGGATCTCGGTGTCAAAGCTGGCGACCGAGTGGCGATCTATCTGCCGATGATTCCCGAAGCGGTCGTGTCGATGCTGGCGTGTGCTCCCCTCGGCGCCGCGCCCACGGTTGTCTTCGGCGGGTTTACATCAGATTTCCCCGCCAGCC
>CALMUY010000009.1 GCA_937873005.1 uncultured Aeromicrobium sp.
AGGGAAGGGGGGGGGTGCCTGAGTTGGCCCGCGCCCTACCGGCCAGAGGTGGCCAAGCATGAACACGCAATCCGCCTCCGCAGCGCCCGCCACACCAGCAAACCGGGACCGCGGGTGGATGTTCCTCGCCCTCGCGATCTGCTCCGAAGTGACCGGTTCGCTGTCACTGCGCGGCGCCATCGATCGACCCTGGCTATACGTCGTGGTGGCCGCCGGGTTCATCGCAGCGCTCGTGTTCCTCACACAAGTGCTCCAACATGGCATCAGCATTGGTGTCGCCTATGGCGTGTGGGGAGCCTGCGGGGTTGCGCTCACCGCCATAATGTCGATGATCTTGTTCGAGGAGCCGATCACCTGGCTCATGGCGCTCGGGATCGGCGTCATCATCGCCGGAGTCCTGTGTATTGAGATGGGCTCGCACTCGTCTGTTTCTGCTGAGGAGCCTGCCGCATGAGCGCCCTCGTAGCCGCACTGCTTGGTGCCGCGATCATCGCGGAAGTGGCCGGCACTTTGAACCTGCGCATGGCAGCACTCGGCAACCCCTATTGGTACGGACTCACCGCGGCCGGGTATCTCGGCGCATTGGGGCTCATGTCCGTGGCCCTGGCCGAAGGGCTCGCACTCAGCGTCGCCTACGGAATCTGGGTCGCACTCGGGGTCGCACTCACGGCAGTACTCGGGCGGCTCTTGTTCAAGGACCCGCTCAACCTAACAATGGGTATCGGTATTGGCCTTGTCGCTGTAGGTGTGGTTCTCGTGGAATCGGGCGCGGTGCACTGAGTCGGCAGGCTTCAAGCCACGCTTCTCACTTCACCGGGCACGAGTCGAAGACGTAATCCTCGCTTGCGGGCGTAGTCAGATCGTGATCGCGCAAGATCACGCGCGTGGGGCGATCGGTGCGCGCGCACGCTTGCGCCCACGTCAGATCCAGATCACCCGCGTACTCAATATCGAAAACCCGTGAGCGTCCATACACCTTCGTGTAGGCCGAGCACTCGCGATACCGGATGCACTGTTCCGTCACCGCGAAATCAAACTTGATGATTTTCTTGCCAGCCTCGCCGAGTTCGGCAGTGTTCTTTTGACCCGCAGCAAGCCCGTAGCCGTGTGCTGTTTTGACGAGCTGCTTCGCCATCGCAACATTGTGTTTCTTCTTGAGTTTGCCGCTTGAACGTGTCCACGAGTCGAGGTTGTCGAACTCGACGGCTTGGAAACCGCGCGTCTTGCAGCGTTTGATCGCCGGTTTGAGCTTCTTGGCGATCGCTTTGCGCTTGGACTTCGTGGACGTGTTGAGTAGGACCTCGTCGGGCCAACCCGGATCGCGGAAAAGCTTGCCGTTCTTAGTGAGCAGGAGTTTCTTGGGCCAGCTCTTGAGTTCGCCAGGTTGGGTCTGAAAACCGTTGACGTAGCAAATGTTGTAGGCGCCCTTGAGCGGTTTGTCGGTGCTGTCGCGCGCCACGATCTTCACTCCCACAGGAGGCGCATAGGCCTGACTTAGTTGGTAGTCGAAGCCGCCCGAAGTTGGCGGGAGTTTCGGCTTCTTCTTCGAGGCTTTAACTGCCATTGCGGAAGAAGGCGCATTCGAAGAAACGTTTGATGCAGACACGACAGTAGGTACGAGCAACCCGGCCGCCAAGACCGCGGCACACAGTAAAGACATCCGAACCCGTGACACGTTTCCTCCTCCTGCTAACCCTCCCAAGGCAGAGTCCGCCGGTCAACCCGCATCGCCGGATATTTTCCATCCGAAAGGGTTGCGAGCGGTGGTAGTCTCATTTTCACCGCATCCGACGCGTAAATAACGCGATGTACAGCAGTGAGGATTGACATGGGACTCTTCAAAGCAGCCGCCGGCGCCATTGGGGGAACACTCGCAGATCAGTGGAAAGACTTTTACACCGTTCCGAGTGGCTTAACTCCAACCGCCGCACTTTTCGCCGCAGTTCCGAGTGGCGAAAACGCTGGCCGTGGATCTAACACCAAAGCATCTGACGGCGTCATCAGCAACGGCAGCAAGATCCTCGTTCCTGAAGGCTACGGATTGATCCTCATGCAAGAGGGTGCGATTACGGGCTTCGCCGCGGAGCCAGGCGGATACGAATGGAACTCCGAAGCACAAGATTCGCAGTCGATCTTTGCGGGCAACGGCATTGTTAGCCCCCTCATCACCACCTCGTGGGAACGCTTCAAGTTCGGTGGACGTCCGGCCGCACAACAGCGCGCCTACTTCGTTGCACTCAAGGAACTGCCGAACAACCGATTCGGAACGCAGTCCGAAATCTATTGGGACGACGCCTACCTCAACGCGCAAGTCGGTGCGGTTACCCGCGGTACCTACACCCTGAAGATCTCTGACCCGATCTTGTTCGTCAAGAACTATCTGCCTGCCAAGTACCTCGAACCGGGCCAAATTTTCGATTTCACCGATCTCGAAAACGACGCCGCAACACAGTTGTTCAATGAAGTTGTTGGTTCGCTCGCGCCAGCTTTCTCGATGTACACGAATGACCCCAGCAAGGGCAACCGCATCACCAAGATCCAACAGGATTCAGTTGGTTTCGCTCACAGCTTGTCCGCAGCGGTGGATCAGAACTACCAGTGGTCCACGGTGCGCGGCTTGGTTATCGCCGCAACCGCCATCATCGCGATCGAATACGACGAGAACACTCGCGAATTGCTCAAGACAGTCCAGCGTGCCGATGCGCTCGCAGGGCAACGTGGCAACGTCAACTTGCAGGCATCCGTGGCTGCCGGTTTCGAAGCCGCTGGCGAGAACGCAGGTACGGGCGGTCTCGTAGGAATGGGTATGGCTGCTGGCGCCACCGGTTTGGGCGGACTCCAACAACCAGTCCCCGGCGTGGGTGCGCAAGCAGCTCCCGCAGCGCCTGCGGCACCAGCTGCTCCTGCTGCTCCGGCCGCCGAAGCTTCCGCAGCACCGGTGGCACCGGCTGCGGACGATCCCATGGCGCAATTAACCAAGGCCAAGGAAATGCTCGACGCGGGCTTGATCACTCAAGAGGATTACGACGCGATCAAGGCTAAGGCGCTCGGTCTCTGATCGAGAGACTGATCCCGCATGTCTGACACGGATCCCACGTCTTTTGGTGCTGAACAACTCGGAAACGAACCCGTGGTTGAGACCCCCGAGGACCTCGCAGAGGCCCTCGGGGCAGACCCAAACGCACCAAAGACGATCGACACCGAGAATAAGCGTCTAGACGACGGCGTCAACCGATGCCCCAAGTGCGCTTCAACTGATATTCAGTTGCGCCCATCAACGGGAATGCTCGTCTGCCTGTTTTGTCGCCACGAATGGTCGGAGGAAAGGGTCGAAGAAAGGATCGCCGGAAACGGCAGCCTGCAAGATCTCAAGGGCACGCATATTGCGTCGGGTGCCACCGCCATCAACACAGAAGCTGCGGGTGTCCTGACCCTTAAGTGCGCCGGCTGTGGTTCTGAAGTGATCGTGAACATCGACGAGACCACCTCGGCACGCTGCCACTGGTGTCGCCACGTGTTGTCGGTCAATGAGCAAGTCCCCAACGGTGCTGTCCCCGACGCTGTGCTTCCGTTCTCGTTAACGCACGATCAAGCACTCGCCGCGATCAAGCAATTCGCCGGTAAGCGAAAGCTTTTCGCTCACCGCAAATTCAAGCAAGAGTTTGCACCCGAGAACGTTGTTGGCGTTTACCTGCCCTACATGATTATTGACAGCAACGCGAGCGCAGACGTCGTCGGTAAGGGGGAGATCGAGACCCGTCGCTATACCCGCGGAACTGGCGACAACAAGACCACGTATTACGACGCCGATGTCTACGAGCTATCACGACATGTCGATTTCACTGTTGATGATCTGATTATCGAGTCTTCAGCTGAACGCGCGAATATGGATACGTTCGTGAATACGAACAATGTGATCAATACGATCTTGCCCTTCGACACGAAGAACGCCGTGGAGTGGAATGCCAATTATCTGGTCGGGTTCACTTCAGAAAAACGAGATAAAGATACCGAGACGGTTCAGCCTTTGCTTGAGCACCAATTGTTGAGCATTGCGCGATCTGAAGTCATGTCTTCAACCCAGCGTTACGACCGCGGAGTTCGTTGGGAAACTGAACGCTTGGATGTGCATGGGACCCGATGGGTCTCCATGTATTTGCCGGTGTGGTTGTACTCCTACTATCACGTAGAGCATGGCAAACCGATGGTTCACTACATCGCGGTAAACGGTCGTACCGGCGAAACGATGGGCAGCGTTCCTGTTTCACATCCGCGGCTTCTCTTCGCGGCGCTCACCATCGGTACCGTCGTTGAGTCGTTTGCACTTGCAATCTTATGGGCGTCGGTATGAGTGCCCTGCTCGGTTCGGTGGCCGAAATCGCCAATCTGGTGTCGTCGTTTGAGTCCTCCAGCGGCGACGACGGGGGGCTGTTCTGGTTGCTGGCAGCAGGTCCAGCTTCCGCGGTAGGAACGTACTGGGCGATTTATCGCTACTACCGCAACACCGATAAGTCGCATAATTTCGAGCGGGAGACTGCAATCGAATCGCAGCCGATCACCGGCGCCGACAACAAGGTCGACGAACGAAACGGCACGACTGATAAGTCGATTCCTGGCGACAACCGAGCGAATCACCGTTCACGAGTGAAGCGCGTTCCCTGAGTGGTCGACTCGGAACTGCCGACCCGAACCAGATCCCTCTCGATCCCGACAGCTCGCTGGAACAAACAACGGCCCACCAAATGGTGGACCGTAGTTTGTGGCCAGGGCCGGGTCCCCCGAGCACTACGTGCTGGGAGGTGCCCCCTCTCGATCGCAGTGCAAACTACATGCAAAAGGCCCGCCCCTTACGGGACGAGCCTTTTTCATGTGGCCAGGGCCGGGATCGAACCGGCGACCTACCGCTTTTCAGGCGGTCGCTCGTACCAACTGAGCTACCTGGCCACGCCCTGTAAGGGCAGCGCTCAGAATATCGCACGCCGGTCTCGGCATTGAAATCGGGACCGCTTAGAGAACTTCTGCGGCGTCGTCGAACGCGCGGCGAGGCAAACGATCGAACCACGGATTCTCGCCAGGATGACCAATGTTGATGACCACCTGAACGCGACGGTTGGTGCCAGCAAAGAACTCGTTGTTGATGCCGTCAGCGTCGTAACCCGTCATCGGGCCAGCCGCCAGACCGAAAGCGCGAATCGTTGTGATCAAGTAGCCGGCCTGCAAGCCGACGTTGAACCGGGCCACATCGTGACGGTTATCCAAATCGCCAAACCAGTGCTTCGCATCGGGCGCGTGTGGGAAAACCTCAGGCATGTTCTCGTTGAAGTCACCATCGGCTGCCACGATCGCCACAACGGGCGCGGTACCGGTCTTGGCGCGGTTGCCTTCGCCCATGTGGGGGAGGAGGCGCGCTTTGGCTTCATCACTCGTGAGGAACACGAGATGCCACGGCTGGCTGTTGGCTTGAGTGGGCCCGAACTTCGCGACCTCGTAAATCTCCTTGAGGGTTTCAACAGAAACCGGTTCAGTCGAGAACGAGTTCGAGGTGCGGCCCTTGCGGAACAGCAGGTCGAGGCCGGAGTCGTCAAGGGTGGGCAGGTTAGTGGTGGAAATAGCAGTGCTCATGCTGTAGTTCAACATTCAACAACATTCGGCTATTCCCAGGTGCGTGAATTTTTTCTACGCCGACACTGCGTGTTGCAATAATGTGTGACACACAGTATTGTGTGGAGCATGAACACCTCAATTGGCGAAGTGAACGAGGACGTACTTCGCACCCATCGTCAGGAGATCCGTCGTGGCACGGTGGTCTTGGCCAGTCTGATTGCACTTCGGCAGCCGGGCTATGGATACGCACTGCTCGGCACACTCGCCGAACATGGCATCGATGTTGACGCGAACACCCTCTATCCGCTGTTGCGACGACTCGAAGACCAAGGCCTTCTCACCAGCGAGTGGGACACCCAGAAAGCGCGCCCCCGCAAGGTCTATCGCACGAGCGAGCAAGGCCTCGTCGTGATCGACGTCTTAACGAAAGATCTCACCGAAATCAACACCGCAATGACAAGTCTCAAGGCGGGAACACCTGACCAAGTGCAGAGCATTGAAGGAGAAAGCAATGAGTAAAAACGAACAACTCACCGACCGTTACGTTTATGCGGTTTCTCGCGATACGCCCGAAGCGATTCGGGCCGACGTTGCCAGTGAACTGCGTTCAACCATCGCCGACACCATCGAAGACCACATCGCCAACGGTGCTGACCCGGCCCAAGCCGAACGTGACGTGCTGTTGTCGCTCGGATCGCCTACCGCGTTCGCGGTGCGCTACTCAGACCGTCCGGCCTTCCTCATCGGCCCAAGCTATTACCTGGTGTGGAAGCGCATCCTCGTCACGATCTTGATGTGGGCAGTGCCAACAGTGTCTACGATCGCGGCACTCGTCGCGGGGCTCAGCGACGAGTCCGTCGGCGACATCATCAAAGCTTTCGTTGGAAATGGGCTCATGGCGGCGATGCACATCGCATTCTGGACCACGCTCACGTTTGCGATCGTGGAACGTTTCGCAGCGCATACCCCATCCGAAGAGTGGACGCTCGACGAGTTGCCGCTCCTGCCTACCGAAACAGCGCAAAGCAGAGGCGATGCCATTAGCGGCGCCGCATTCAGCCTCGTGATGGCTGCGTTCTTGGCGCTGCAATCTCAGTTTGCCTGGATCCGAAGTTCTGAACCGGTGCCCATTCTGAGCATCGACCTGTGGTCGTTGTGGCTGCCAGTGTTGATTGCTGTCTGCCTAGGGTCGGCCGCGTTGGAGATCTGGAAGTACCGATCTGGGTGGTCCGTGGGCACTACTGTCTCGGCCATTTTGCTGTCGCTCGCGTTCACTATTCCGGTTGTCTACCTCGCGAGAACCGAACAACTGCTCAGTGACGTGTTCATCGACAAGGTAGGCATGGGGCCTGAAGGTGTCACCCTGACGATGAACTTCATCATCGTGGGCGCGGTGGCTGTGAGTGTCTGGGAAATCGGAGAAGCGATTTACGGGCAACGGAAACAACGCCATGCGGTCCCGTCCGATCCACAATCGGCGTAGCCCCCAATCCAGCAAAACGACTGAAGGTCCACACCAATGGTGCGGACCTTCAGTTTTTGCGACCCCGACGGGACTCGAACCCGCGACCTCCGCCGTGACAGGGCGGCGCGCTAACCAACTGCGCCACGGGGCCAGTGCATTTGCCGAAACAACTGCGAACGCAACTCTAACGCACCGCCCGCGCAGCCCCCAAATCGGGGTCAGCCCGATACGTCCGGCACGAAAACCCAAGGTTCGCGCGGCAGCTGATCGAACGAAAAGCTTTCCAACACTTCAGCAGGGGTGTCGCCACCCAAACCGAGGGACTCGACAATGAGGTGCCAAGCCTTCTCTGGAGCTAGATCGCGCAAAGTGACGGCCCCATCACGTTTCGCAAGCCGTTTACCTTCCGCGTTAAGCACGAGCGGCACATGCACGTACTCGGGTACGTTCACCCCCAGCACGCTCGCCAAATATGCCTGCGGTGGCGAAGCGAACAGCAGGTCGTCTCCGCGCACCACCTGTGTCACGTCTTGCCACGCGTCGTCCAACACAACTGCGAGGTTGTAGGCGGGGGTGCCGTCGTTTCGACGGATCACCAGGTCATCCAAATGGCCCACCACCGGGCCGTGCAGCAGGTCCTCGACAGTCCACTGTTCGGCATCAGCGCGCAGCCGCAACGCGCCGGGGCGTTCGAGACGCAGCCGCGCGCGGTCCGAAGCGCTCAACTCCCTGCAGGTACCCGGATAAGCGCCAGCACGTTGGTGTGGCGCGCTCGCGACCTCAAGGATCTCGCGGCGGGTGCAAAAACACTCGTACGTTCGCCCTTCGGCGACCAGATGTTCGATGACCCGCTCATATAGGTGTAGACGCTCGGATTGGCGCACTATCGGACCCTCAGATTCGATCCCGAGCGCCGCCAGATCGGCCAATTGGGTGACCTCGAACTCAGGCTTGCAGCGCTGTTGGTCGAGGTCTTCAACCCGAATCAGAAACTGGCGGCCCGTTGATTTCGCGCACAACCACGCCAGCAGGGCGGTACGCAAGTTGCCTAGATGCAGGTCACCCGAAGGCGAAGGAGCGAAACGACCGGCAGGCACCCGCCCAGTATCAACCCTCAGCTAGTTGTTGTTCCAGTTCCAACACGCGGGGGAACAACACATTGTTCTCTTTGTGAATATGCGAGTGCAGATCGCGCTCCATAGTTTCGAGGCCATCGAGCATCATTCGGTACGAGCCGCAGGCATCTTCAGGCACCGCGTAATCGTTGGTGATGTCACGCATTTCCTTCAGCACTCGGCCGACCTCATCGTGCTCATCGCGCAACTCCTGAATGGGCGCTTCGAAGGAGTCGATTCCGGTGGGGGAGCCCTTTTCCATTTTCGAGATCGCCGGGAACACGATGCGTTCCTCTTTGGTCATGTGCGGATCGAGTTCGCTGACCGCGTAGGTGTAGAGCTCTTTGAGCTTGGCGAGTTCCGGATGGTTCTCACCGTGAACCCTATGAACCTTGTCGACGAGTTCCGCGAGGCGTGGCATTTCCTGCCACATGTACGCGTGGTGAGTGTCGACAATGTCGTGGGCCAGCGCGCTGTTCTCGGCAGGAACGCCAACAGATTCGTGGCTTGAGGCGGGTGCTGGCGTGGCATCGAGAGTGGCGACGACCTCGTCAAGATTGAGGCCCGCGGTGCTGACGGCTTCGCTGAGCGTGCGGTGGCCGTTGCAGCAATAGTCGAGTTTCAGCTCGTCAAAGATAGGGGCGCGATTCGGGTTCTGCGTGACCAGATCGCCAAGGGGTTTATTGACATCTACCGTCATAGCGTCAGTTTACTCCTCGGCCGGTCGCCGCCTGCACCCGATTTTTCACGGACTGCTGGTTCGCTTTCCATCTCGCCCCGAGCGGGAGTCGATACGTTCAAAACGCACTAAAGTGGCTATATCGACAGCCGTGCTATCGAAAAGGAGGCCAGTCGTGATTGAAATAAATTATGCCGCCGACTTTACGGTTCTAGGTGATTGCGATCTTTCGAACCAATGCGATCGTGTCATGTCCGAATTGGTTGGTCTCGATAAGGCAGATTGTGGGATCCATGATCCAGCCGTGTCGCTTGATTCAAAGTCCGGGGTGATCACGATCGAGGTTGTTTCTTTTGGCGTCGATATTGATGCGGCGACGGCGGAAGCCGATTCGTGTATTCGGACGGCAATTCATGCGACTGGCGGCGCTACCCCCAACTGGGCATTCTCTAAGCGTGCCCAGCGTGTTTCGCTGGTCTAGGCAGTTCCCCGCTTCACGGGAGTGACATTTTCTCGATCACTCTCAGCACGCCAATAAGGTGGGCAAGTCATGCCAAATCGCTAATACAGGCTCATCGTTACGAAGAAGTTGCTTGATTTCGGCGAGATCGTCGCTGACCTGGCCAACTGCCGTGATGTTAGGTTCCGCAGATAGGTCGAAAGCATCTTCGACGGGCAGATGCCAGTAGTAGTCCTCGTCGAGAGTTAATTCGCTACCGTGACTTTTCTCAACGGCAACGAGGATCCGATCCAGCGCAGTTCTGAGTTCATGCGTGTGGATCTTGTGTGCGGCCATGACTTAAGTTTCGGCCACTGTGTCGGCCAAAGTGCGCAAGCGGGCAATGCGAGTATCGGCTTCGCCGAGCAGCACCCTTAGCCAACTGAAGACTTCGTCGACGTCGACACTGCCGTGACGGAGCATGTCTTCGATATCGACCCAATCTTTGGAGCGGTCGAACAGTGCCTTGAGGATGGTCAAATCAGTCGCACTCACGATCCGGAACGTCAGCCCACCCAAAGAAACGGGTTCAGCTCGCTCATCGAGTCGGGAGTGAAAAGTGGGGTGAGCCGGCAAGAAGATGTCGATGGGTGTGCCCTGCTCGACTTCCTGCCCGTCGTTGGGCCAGCGCAACCGAACTTGTTTGTCGCGTCGTAGAGCGTCGACGTTTTCGGGAGTGACCACGATCTGAGCGGGTAGCGCCGCGATGAGTTCGTCGATTTGGGTCGGATCGACTGCGATGTTGATGTCGATGTCGTTGGTGAAGCGGGGGTTAGCGTGGAATGCCAGGGCGATTCCACCGCCAATGGCATGAGCAAAGTCCGCTGCGCCGAGTGCTTGAGTTAGCGTCGCCAGTTTTCGAAGTAGCGTGCTCGTCAGTTCCTCGCTCATGCTGCCCCCCGCCAAGTTTTCGAGAGATCAGGAAGTGGCTCGCGAGGCTTGGCAGACTCGAAG
Source organism: uncultured Aeromicrobium sp. (assembly GCA_937873005.1). Taxonomy (GTDB): domain Bacteria; phylum Actinomycetota; class Actinomycetes; order Propionibacteriales; family Nocardioidaceae; genus Aeromicrobium. The sequence continues at coordinate 10,317 of CALMUY010000009.1, forward strand.
AGTTCGCCAAGTTCGAGTACTTCGACAAACGCTTGGGGGAGCGGTCGAGGTTTTGGGTGAACTTTCAGTTCAGCAGCCATGTTGGCAGCTTTGACGAGGCGGTTGAGTTGACCGACTGTGGGCTGTTTCCGCCCTTTGAGGTAATCATCGATGAGGGCACGACTGACGCCTGAGCGGCTGCTGAGTTCAGTTTTACTCAGCTTGCTTTTCGCGAGTAGTTCGGTGACAAGTTGTTTGGCATCCACCTTGATAGTGTACTCAATAGAGTGCATCGCATGACGTGAGATTTTTCTTGAGCAAAAAATAAAGCCCCGCCACACCAGTTCTTGACTGTGGTGACGGGGCTTTCGACTTGCACCCCCAACGGGATTCGAACC
>CALMUY010000010.1 GCA_937873005.1 uncultured Aeromicrobium sp.
ACGGCGGGGCGAGGCCGGGCGGGGCAGGGCTTGGCGCGGCAGGGCAAGGCAGGCACGGCAAGGCAAGGCCGGGCGGGGCAGGGCTGGGCACGGCATGGCAAGGCAGGCAAGGACAACGGAGGAACAGAACATGATCGACGTTCTTTTGCAACTCCCACCACTCATCTGGGTGTGGGCAGAAACAATCGCATACGGAACACCCCTCATCATCGGGGGACTAGCAGTCAGGGAGGCTCTCAAATGACTATCGAAATGAAACTCACGGCAGACGAATACAACGCGCTGCGATTCGTGGACGGCAAACCGGCATTCACATCAACACTCGCAAACGCACTTCGACGCATGGCACCAGCGAAAGCGCTACACCATGCGTCGAACCCACGCACTTCCAAAGCGTTCGACATGGGGACGCTCGTTCATTCGCTCGTCCTCGAGCCGGAGAAGCGCGATTACGTGGTTGTTGAAGCGGATTCATGGCGCACAAAGGCAGCGAAAGAGGCAGCCGATGAGGCACGCGCACAAGGTCTACTACCAATCTTGGAACATGAATTGGCAGAGGCGCAGAATATCGCCAATGCCGTTTTCGCACACAAAGAGGCATCAAAGCTTCTCGACCGAACAGCGCGAGAAGTGTCCCTTGTCGATTCGTCTGGCCCTGCTCCACGCCTAGCACGCCTTGACGCATGGAAACCCGGACACATCATCGACCTGAAAACCACAGCAGGCAGCGCGAAGCCGTCAGATTTCGTGCGGACAGGCGCACAGTATGGCTACCACGTTCAGGCAGCGCATTACACTGCAATGGCCGAAGAATTGACGGGCGATCGACAAGACTTCTCGTGGATCGTTGTCGAAAAGGAAGCGCCCCACTTGGTGTCGGTCGTACACGTGGAAGAGTTCGCGTTACGTGTCGGTTCGGTTGCTCTCGCATCGGCTCGGGTCGAATGGGCGAAAGCATGCGAGACAGGCATCTGGGCAGGCTACGACGAACCGGAAACGCCTGCATTCCCCAACTGGATCGAAGCAGAACTTGACGACATTCTTGGGGGCATCTGATGGACATTTCACGCAGCATCGAACCACGCTCAGACCAACTCAACTATGACGACTTGATTGCTGGCCCTGTTTTCGTCTCTATCGTCGGCGTGAAGGCAGGCAGTACAGAACAGCCGGTTGAAATTCACACGAACGAATATCAAGGCAGGCCATACAAGCCTTCTAAGTCAATGCGTCGTGTGCTCGTGTATGCGTGGGGGGCAGAGACGGACGCATGGGCAGGTAGATCACTCGGATTGTATGGTGACGCGTCTGTGCGCTTCGGTGGGCAAGAAGTCGGCGGCATCAAGATCGGGCACATGAGCCACATTGACAAACCGCTTGATATTCCGCTCACTGCATCACGCGGGAAGCGTGCAAACCACCACGTCGACCCGTTGCAAGTCTCTAAGCCGATTGATCGCGTGTCGGCAGCAATCAGCGCGTTTGAGTCTATCGGCAAAACGGCGGACGACATGGCGCAGATCGTCGGTAAGCCTGTGAGCGACTGGACAGACGCTGATCTTGACGGACTTGTTGCCGCGTTCCAAAGCCTACAAACCGGGACGCTGACCGCTACCGAACTAATCGGCGGTGAGGGGGCATTGAAAGCTTGCGGAAACGGCGTGGTCCCACAGCAGGCAGCCGCCGCGATCAGTCACCTAGTCGAGCGCGGGGAGGTGTACAGAAATGTCTGAGCTGGAAGGCATGGGCCCAAAGATAGAAGACGCGCTTTTCATGGCAGAAAATCGCGAGCATATTGACAGTATTTTCAAGCGCCTCGATATGAAACCCGAAACGATGTATGCCTATCTGAAACGCAAAGGTCGTGAGGATATTTGGGCGAAAATACGGGGGGAAGTGTGAAGCCCACGGAATACCCAGAGCACGAAATAGAGTTACGTGGTGGCCGATGGGTGAATCGCGGAATGGTTAAAGTCTGGGTTCAGGGTGCCACCACTAAAACGCCACCTCAGCCACGTCAACGACGACGCGCAAAGTCTAAACCTCACGTAAAGGTTGAAACTCACGTAAAGGCCACTTCGGGCCCGAACCTATGCGACTGTGGCTGTCTATTGCTTACCGTCGGCGAGAACTGCCCTTGTTGCCGATTCTGGGCATACGAGAACGAGCGAAAAACACGCACCTACACCTACCGAAAAACACGCACCTACACCTACTAAGGAACCACATCATGAGCGATTTGAACGCACCTGTACGCACACATGAACAAGCCGTGCGAATCCTGTTAGACCGAAACCGCACCCCTTATGAACGCGCGACGACAGCGACGATGTTCCTCATGCTTCGACTCGCTGCCGACCTCGGCGAGCCTGTCCCGGACGCAGCAGAATTGGCGCAGGTACTAACTGCCCGTCCTGTCTATGCGTGGGCATCGTGATTAGGGTTTTCGTCGAAGGCATTCCACGCCCGCAAGGTTCAAAACAGCCATTTAGGCGCGGTAACCGTATCGTGCTGGTGGAATCCTCCAAACACCTCCCCGAATGGCGCAGGAGGCTAGTTAGCGCGCTGCAGGAGCATACTGGCTACTACACGCCCCCAAAACCTGCGCACGTGACGCTCACATTCCTTATGCCGAGACCAAAAGCACATTACGACACCAAGGGACACGTCAAAAAGCGATTCAAGCACGCTGCTCACACGCCACGGCCCGACCTCGACAAACTCACACGCGCCGTATTCGACGCGCTCACCATCGCCGGAATCGTTGAAGACGACTCGCATATCACATCGGCAGTAATCGCCAAACGCTATGCAGACAGTCCAGAAAATACGGGCGTGTGCATCACGGTAGAAGCATGACTAACGCCAACGACGCGCCCACCCGGCGACACTGGGAACATGCTATTCGAGACGCAGAGATGAAGCCTGAGCACAAGTTGCTCGGGCTGATTCTTGCCACCTATGCGAACCATGACGGCACGAACATTCGACCCGGAGACGAACGCCTTGCAACGGCCCTGAACGTGTCTCGACGCACCATTATTCGACATCGCCAAGCACTCATAGAGATGGGTTGGATTCGACGAACCAGAGTGCGCAGATCGATGTCTCAAACGGACACATATCGACTCACATTGCCAGATTGTTAAGTGACACAGCCTTGTCACATAAGAACCTGTGGATAACCTTGTGGACAAGCCTGTGGATAACTTCGCTTATGTGACACCTAGTTGTCACACTACCAATTACCTATATAGATAAAACCTAAATACTTACGTAGTGCGCGCGCGAGAAAACGTTTTTCGAAATAACCTCACCACATGAGCACATCGAAATGGGGAGGCAGGAAGGCAACCAACCTCCGCGAATACGTCCTACGACGCGACGGGGGCATCTGCTGGATATGTGGCAAACCCGGAGCCACCACCATCGACCACATCAAACCCAAGTCCACGCACCCCCAACTCATGTGGGAGCCGACGAACCTCAAAGCAGCACACGGCCCGGCGACAGGTACGTGCCCAGGCCAGTACGCACGCGGAAACACACCCACCCCCACACGCGGAAAAAACACCAACACCATCAACGTCATCACCGGCCCACCCTGCGCAGGCAAAAGCACCCACGTGAAACAACACGCCAAGCCATCGCATCTCGTCCTCGACCACGACGCAATCGCCAAAGCACTCGGATCACCAGACACACACACAGCACACGGCCCACACGCAGCAGCAGCACGACTAGCGAAGAACACCATCACCGACCACGTGCTCAACACACCACCCAAGACAACCGTCTGGATCATCACGACCAACCCCAACCCCACCCAGCAAAACGCATACAAACGC
>CALMUY010000011.1 GCA_937873005.1 uncultured Aeromicrobium sp.
ACCGTTGAATGTCAGATGCGCAAACACCGCTCCCCAGATACGGCCAGTCCCTAAAGTCACGACGGCAGTGGCGATGCCCACCGCAACAAGAGATACGGCTCCGGCAACGGTCACTGCGAACGAAGCAGCCACCGCATGCGCCAACATGAAAACAGCAGCAGATATAAAAGTCGCGGCTACACCAGCGGCGGCGGGCGACTTCGTCATGCGCCGAAAGACGGTATATAACGCCACCAACAGGAAACCTCGAAAGAACAGTTCTTCCACGATTGGCGCAACGAGACCGTCGGCCAGGATCGAGTTCAACCACCAGAACGCTGGCAACTCATTCACGCTGGCCGCGAACGAAGGCCACGCGAGGAAACCCTGCGATTGTGCCGTGAGCGAATCGGCCAAGAAACGCAGACACAATCCCACAAAAATACCCGTGGTCACATCAGACCAACGGAACTCAAACAGCCTCCGGGGTATCGAAATGCGATACGCGATCACCACAGTGACGATCAACACAGTCCACAGTGCGAGCGACGCTATGAACAAGCCAAATTGCGTAGTCGAACGACTCGACAAAACCACAAACAACGCCAACCCGACGGCCAAAGCCGCGAGACCGAAAACCGCTTGTTTCCAGACCCACCTATGGTTCGCCCCCGGCTCAAGCCACATATGGCTAGGACGCCGTCGACTACGCGGCGAGTGCACCAGCGAGCTCTCGTGCGTCCCGGATCGCAGATCGTTCATCGTGGCAGCATACCTAGTTTTTGAAAGCGACTGTCAGTCCCCGCGTGACATACTGTCGCGGGGAGAACGCCGCTACCCAACGATCCAAACGTCACGACGCTGTTTTGATTGGACATTCGATGCGACACAGAATCGCTGCTCTGTTGCGACGCAATCGCGCGCTCATTTTGGTCACCTGCGACACCCTCGCGTGGGTAGCCGCATTTCTCATCGCCATCTCGCTTCGCTTCGAGACTTACCATTTTTCGCTCGACTTTAAATTTGGCGGCGAGCCCAACACGATTCCGCTATATGGGTGCCTCACCCTCGCGGCTATTGCGGCCGGCACGCACCTCACGATTGCCTGGTTCTTGCGCCTGCACCAAGGCCGACACGTGGTTGCCAGTTTCGAGGAGCTTTTCACACTCGCCACGGTGACCGTGGTCGCGGGCGTAACCGCCGCCACTGTCAACGCCACCGTCCTCGACGTGATGTTGCCGCGGCTCACGCCCATCACCGCCACCGCGCTCGCTCTGCTGTTCATGGCATGGCCACGCACGTTCTGGCGGTTCCAGTCCACGAAACCTCGTTTACGCAAATCGGTTGACGAGTTAGCTAGAACCGTAGTCGTAGGTGCGGGTTCCGGCGGACGCGAACTCGTGCGCTCAATGCACAACGACCCCAATAGGGCCTGGGAGCCCGTCGCGTTCGTCGACGACGACAAAATGAAACGCCACTTCCGTTTTCAAGGCGTATCCGTACAAGGCGCCACAAAAGACCTCGCCAAAGTGGCCGAACGTACCGAAGCAACCACCGTCGTGATCGCGATGCCGAGCGTCTCGTCCGAAACAATCCGCGCGATCAACACTGCAGCGGTCGACGCTGGACTCGACGTAAAAGTACTGCCGAGTGTGGAGGACATTCTCGGCGATGTTTCGATCGAAATGGTGCGCGATATTGAGCCAGCCGACTTGCTCGGCCGGCACCAAATCCAAACCAACATCGACGACATTGCCGGCTTCCTGCAAGACAAAACCGTGCTAGTGACTGGCGCAGGCGGCTCGATCGGCTCGGAACTGTGTCGCCAGATTCGCAGATTTGCGCCCGCTCGCCTACTGATGCTCGACCGCGACGAATCGGCCTTGCACACGCTCGCGCTCTCGATGGACGGACGCGCCGACCTCGAGTCACCCGACATGGTGCTCGCCGACATTCGCGACCGCGACCGCCTCATCGAAGTGTTCACCACCGCGAAACCCGATGTGGTGTTCCATGCGGCCGCACTCAAACACGTCAACATGCTCGAGCATCAACCTGCCGAAGCGTTCAAAACGAACGTGCTCGGCACCCAAAACGTCTTGGACGCGGCCGTTGCTGCCGGCGTGGGACGGTTCGTCAACATCTCCACCGACAAGGCCGCCTCGCCTGAGAACGCGCTCGGCTATTCCAAACGTCTCGCCGAAGGACTCACCGCCGGCGTTGGTCACACCGCTGAGGGCACGTATTTGAGTGTGCGATTCGGCAATGTGCTCGGCACGCGCGGCTCGGTTCTCACCACGTTCCAGGCTCAGATCGAACGTGGCGGCCCCATCACCGTCACCCACCCCGATGTGACGCGTTACTTCATGACCGTCGGCGAAGCCGTCCAGTTGGTGATCCAAGCGGCCGCGATCGGCCGCGACGGCGAAGCGCTCGTGCTCGATATGGGCGAACCGGTCAAGATCGACGACGTTGCCCGCCAAATGATTCAACAGTCCCAGCGGTCCATCGAGATCGTTTACACGGGTTTGAAACCAGGCGAGAAACTGCACGAAGTGTTGTTCGCTTCGGCCGAAGCCGACGAACGCCCCTTCCACCCGCTCGTGTCGCACGTGGAGGTGCCGCCCACCACTAAAGGCATCACCGGCACCATCGCGGCCGCGCCCGATGCGCTGGCGGCCATGAGTGACGCCTGCGACACCCTCACCTCCCCTACAAGCGCGTAACTCCCACCACCGGCGAGTTCCCGTATCCTTAACGATTGTTATGACTGACAACACTGTGATCGACCCCTTCGCCGACCCCCGATTCTTCGAACTGACCGCTTTTGGCGTGCCGGTGCGGTTGATTCTCGGCGGGCGCGAGCGCGACGCCCTCGCCGAACGCCTCGCCCATACGTGGGCGCGATGCGAGATCCGGGAGGTTCCTGCCGATACGTCCGGCGACGCTGAAGGCGCCAGTGAATTCACCGGCCCGGTGTTGCACGTGGCCGTCGACCCTGACGAAGCAGTCCACGAGTACGTGTGGTCGCTGAAGGGCCTCGCCGCCGAAACCGTCGAGATCGTGGAATCGACGCTCACTTCTGTTCTCACCGCGTCTGCGATCGAACACGAACGCGGCCAGCTTCTGATGGTGCACGCAGCCGGCCTAGCCGATACGGCCACCGGCAAGACAGTCATGTTGGTCGGCCCGTCTGGAACCGGCAAAACCACCCTGAGCCGGGTTCTGGGCCAAGAGTTCGGTTACGTCACCGACGAAACGTTGGCCATCACCCCCGATCATGCGGTGCGCAGTTATCCCAAACCACTGTCACTTTTCCCCGAAGGGCGAGAGTTCGGCAAAGAGCAACACTCCCCCGACGACCTAGGCCTCACACCCGCGCCCGAACAGTTGACTTTGGCTGCAGCCGTGATACTCGACCGGCAGCCAGCAGGTTTCCAACCTCCCGTGTTGAGCGAAGTGCCGTTGCTCGAAGCGATCGCCCTGATCGCCGAGCAGACCTCCTATTTCGCACATTTGGACAAACCGCTACATCAGTTGGCTGACGCGATTCAGTCGGTGGGCGGCGCGGTTCGGATCACCTATTCCGAAGCAGAAGACGTGGTGCCGTTGGTGCGCGAGTTGCTGGCTGGCCCGATCGTGCCGGCTCCCGATGCGCCACCGGCGGCGATTCTGCCGCTGAACGAGATCGGTTTTTCGGCGCAACCGTTCGGCCACACGATTGCCCGCACCGAACTACTCGACTTACTGCTCCACGAATCCGGCGCAGTCGCGTTGACACAAGACGGGCGAGCCCTGGTGATCAATCCTCTCGCCGCCCGAATCCTCACGCTGATCGGCGACACCCCCACCACTCTTCCGCCGGTGGCCGAAGCGCTCGCGGCCGAGTTCGGGGAGCCCGAATCAGACCTCGACCAAGCCGCTCTTCGGCTGGCGGACGACGTCGTCGCCGACCTGATCGGGGCTGGCCTGCTCCACCACGACGGGTAACAGCGCCCAAGGTACGGGTCGTATTTTATTCATGGTCCGCATGTTGGGAATATCACTTGGACCTCTCCATGACACGATTCAGACATTTTGGTATGCTCAGTGAGTCTTGTCGTCAAGAAGTCCCTCTTGGCGCGAACTAGGGGAGAAATTCACGTGACGATCGAAACCTCGGATAACACGAACGCCAACACGCCAGTCAGCCGTCGCACCGTCGTGCGCGGCGCTGCCGCCGGTGCCGCGACCGTCTGGACGGCTTCCGCGGTCACGATGATGACGGCAACGCCGGCCATGGCGGTATCTGCACAAATACAGATCAATAGCTTTACCGCGAACTACGTAAACCACACCAACGCCGGCACTGTAGATCCCACGAAACTTCAAGTATCCGCCAACTTCACCAACGGGCTCTCCCAGGCGACTGTCGGGATGCAGTTCACGCTGACGATCCCCGCGAACCTCTACGCCACGGCGCCAACCGCAACCACCCCCGCAGGCTGGGGTGCCCCGTCGATCAGCGCCATCGGCGGAGACGGTCTCGCGAATGGCTGGACGCTCGTGTTCACCGCCAGCACCCAAATGGCCGCAGGCGGAACTAAGGCTTTTTCCACCACGATTTCGTTCACCGATCCATTCGCGTCGTTCGCGAATGCGCCGTTCCGTCGTTTCGCGGGCTCGTCGTTCTCGCTCGCGGGATCCGGCACGGCAACCAACGCCACCACAGCAGGCAGTTCAGCACTCGTCGCTGCCACCCCGAACGTCACGTTCTCGGTTAGCAACACCAATGCGATCTGGGCCGATAACGCCGGAAAC
>CALMUY010000012.1 GCA_937873005.1 uncultured Aeromicrobium sp.
GAGCGCGTTGAGGCGTTCAAGAGCGTCTTCGGGCCGGGGACCATCTTCAAGCATTCCATCTTCGGGATACACCACGTTGTCGATCAGCCACTCGATCGCCTTCCCAGCCGCTTCCTGCACGGTTGCGATCCAATAGCGATCAGGGACCACGGCCGGCAGCGAAGCAATACCGTTCAGCACGTCGGTTCGCTTATACGGGACGTGAGCGGTCAACCAGGCCGAGGTGCCGATGTAGAGGTGTCCGGCATAGTCCGCGACGGCGCCCGCCCCGATAGCAGCCGAGGTGGTGTCGCCGGTGCCGGCCACTACCTTCACTTCGGTGCTCAAACCCAACTCGGCAGCCACCTCGGGCAACAGCGTGCCAACGACTGACGCAGGTGGAACGAGTTCTGGCAGTTTGGACATGTCGAGCCGTGAACGTTTCACCAACTTCGGGTCCCAACGCACATGAGACGGATCGCGATTATCGGTACTCCAGCGCAGGGCAGAGGTGTCGTAGCCGGCGACGGCACGGCCGCACGCGCGCATCGTGAGGTATTCGGGGACATCGAGCAGGTAGGCGGTTGCCGCATACACATCGGGGCGGTCGTGGAACAAGAATTGGGCCTGACCCACGGGATCCTTACCGCTGCGCGAGGGGACGCCTCCGGTGCGGCTAATCCAATGGCGAAGCGCCCACGCGTTATAGCCAGCGCCAGGAATCGTGATGCCACCCGAGGTGAGTTCCTCGGCATATTCCACTCCACGCGCATCCATCCAGATGATCGCGTTGTGGAGGTGGTTGCCCTTTGTATCCACGGGAACGAGTCCGCCCCACTGGCTGCTCATGCAGACCGCTGCGACCTGCGCCGCCGCCTCCGGATTGCGGTCGATCACCCGTCGGGTTGAGACGACGATGGCGTGCCACCATTCGTCTGGGTCTTGCTCTGCACCACCTTCGGGCAGCAGCGTCAGGCTCACCTTCTCGGTATCGTGATCGACGACCTCGCCTTGAGTGGTCACCAAGGCAACCTTCGGGCCACTCGTGCCCAAATCGACGCCCACAACGTACCGGGTCATGCGTGCTCCTTCGACTCACCGCAGGGACACGAGCCTACTCGGCGCACCCCTCAGACGCCTTCGATCATCGAGAACACTTCGTCGAAGCGCGCCAACGCGTCATCGATGATCTCGTCGGTGTGGGCCATCGAGGTGTACAGGCGCGAGCCGGCGAGTGTGATGAGGCCGCGCGAGGCATAGGCCGCGCCCAAGTGTTCCATCAACTGTTTGCGTGGCTTGTTTTCTTTGAGGAGCTTGACGGGGTTCTTCATGTCGAGCAACATGACGCCGCTTGACTCCAAGTGAACGATCGAACCTTGGTTGTATGCGACGTAGGGCAAGCCGTGCTTGTCGATGAGGCGCTGTAGTCCGCGCGTGAGGCGATCGCCAGCGCGACCGGCAATGACTGGCGCGTTGGTGCGTGCCATTTCTTCGATCGCGAAGTGACCGGCTGCGCTCGACAAGGGGTTGGCCGACAGCGTGCCGCCGACCTGGATGTGCGAGCCGGATTTGCCGTCGAGGCCCGAACCGAATGCACTCATCACTTCGGCGCTACCGCCGACGCCACCGGCCATCGGGTAGCCGCCCGAAACCGCCTTGCCTAGGACGGTCAGATCAGGGGTGACGCCAAAGTAGCCGGCCGCGCCGCCCATGCCGATGCGGAAACCGGTGACGACCTCGTCGAAGATCAACATGGTGCCGAACTCGTCACACAACTAACGCACGCCAGCGTTGAAGTCGAACGGGACGGGACGTGTGCCCGACTCAGGGCCGAGCGGTTCAACGATGACGGCTGCGGTTCCGCCACGTGCGCGGTTCTCCATGAGTTTGCGACGCAGTTGGCCCAAATCGTGTGGGAACGATTCGCGCGTGCTGCTGGTGGTGGCGAACGGGATGCCTTTCGCGTTCATGCGGAATGTGCCCGGAACGCGCAGGCCGTAAACCATCGAATCGGACCAACCGTGGTAGGCGCCGCCCAGTTTGATGACGACCTTCTTGCCCGTGTAAGCGCGAGCACCGCGCACAGCGGCCATGACGGCTTCGGTGCCCGAACCCAGCGCGCGATACATCTCAATGTGCGGCATGTAACGGTGGATCGATTCGGCGAGTTTGAGTTCGTATTCGTGGAACAGGCCGGTGACCGGACCCGATTCGCGGATGACTTCGGCGACCTTCTCGTTGACTGGGGCGTAGTTGCTGCCCAGGATCGTGGGGCCGCCAGCTTGAAGGAAGTCGATGTAGGTGTTGCCGTCGCGGTCTACCAGGTGTGCGCCTTCGGCTTTGTTGATGGCGAGCGGGAACGGGTAGTTGAACGCGAGGTTGTGTTGCACGCCGCCGGGGATCCGTTCCTTGGCGCGGTCGGTGATCTCTTTGCTGGCGGTGCATTGGGTGTTGAACCAGTCGAGCACTTCGAGTTTCGCGTCGTGACGCAAGCCCCGGATCGGCTGATCGACGAGTGCTTTGAGGCGTCGCATCGTGTCTTTGACGTCGAGGTATTCGCTGATCGCGTAGCCCAGTTGTGCCGATTCGCTGCCGGGCACTTCAACGGTCTCGGTCTTGGGGCCCACCTCGGTGAGTGTTTCGGCGAGTTCTGCGGCCAATGCGTTGACGCTCGGCAATTGTTCTTCGGTCTCGACGCGCACGGGGGGTACGGATTTAGTGATCTGGGCGGCGATGCGCTTTTGGTCTTTGCGCAGTTTGGTGAACGCGATCTCGCGGATCGGTGCCGGAATCGTATAGATCTTGCCGCTCTCGGTGCTCAACGCCATCAGGTAGGCGATCGACACTTTCTCCAACAGGGCCATGTTGAACACGGCGCGATCTGGGTCGGTGCCAACGGCGACGATGCCGTGGTTGGCGATGATGAAGGCGTTATCACCCGAAGCGACCTTCTTCTGCACGTTCTTCGCCAGGAAGCCGGTGCCGGAGGGGGCGTAGTCGATGATGGCGACCTTCTTGCCCAAGAACCGGACTTGCTCGTCAGTCAACGGCGGGATTTCTTTGCGCAAGTAGGCGAGCGCCGAGGCGAACGGTTGGTGGGTGTGCACGATGGCGTTCACGTCGGGGCGCTCAACATAGATGTTGGCGTGCATTCCGCATTCGATGGAGGGGACGATGCCGTCGGTGGAGTATTCGTCGGGCACGTGCTTGCCCTCGAAATCGACGATGCAGATGTCTTCGAGGCGCATCTTGTCGTAGTCGTAGTTGCTGGGGGTGACGGCATACAGTTCGCGGCCAGCGATCCGCACCGATACGTTGCCTTCGGTTGCTTTGAGGTATCCGCGTTCAAGCATCGAATGACACATATCGAGCACGTGTTGGCGGGCGGCGGTGTACTCCATGAGGGCTCCTCAAGCGGTAAAAGTGTGAGTGTTTCTATCTTGGCACGCCAAGTTGCGCGCGTCACGAGTGTTTGGAGACGGAAAATTTGGGCTAAAACTATCACTGTGTGACAGAATCGGAGTGTGAGTGATTCGTTTGTGCCGTCGCCTTTGTGGACCCGGCTGCCTGCCGACCTGGCCGACGCACTCGCAGCGCGTCTGGAAGCGACGGTTGAATCGGTCGCTTTGGGGGTTAACGAGGTGCCCGGTTTCGCTCGGGCGGGCGATCCCAAGTTCGAGCGGGATGTGCATGTGGCGGTGCGTTCGGCGCTGGTCAATTTCTTGGAACTTGTCGGCGTCGATGCGCCGGTGATGCCGCTCGCGGTCAAAGACATGTTTGTGTCTTTGGGTGCTGCGGAGGCTCGCGACGAACGCAGCCCTGAGGTGCTCATCGCAGCGCTTCGCACCGCGGGTCGGGGGATGATGCGGGCTGCCGCTGACGCTTTGGGGGAGGTGCGGGTGGTTTCGCCCGAGGAGTTGTTGGATCTCGCCGACGCCGTGACCTCGTATGTTGATGCGCTCGTGGCGGCCGCGACTGATGGCTATGCGCGTCAGATTCGGGAGCAGGCTGGCCAAACTGATCGGCGTCGTCGTGCTCTTGGTGAGTTTCTGTTGCGCGGTAACACGTCTGAGGCCACGGTGTTGACTGCCGCCTCGGAAGTGGGGTGGCTGGGTTTGGGTGACCTCGTGCCGGTGTTGGTGCCGCTCGATCATGCGCGCGATGCGCGGTTCCGGTTTGCTGCCGACGGGGTGGTGGTGGAGCGCGAGAACGATGCGGTGTTGTTGGTGCGAGTCGGCGCCCGCACTGGGCGTGAGCAACTGGCGGCGGCGTTTCAAGGTCGGGCCGCGGTGGTTGGTCCGGCGTTGGGGTGGCAGCGCGTGCCCGAGGGGGTGCGTCTTGCGGAACTAACGACTGCTCTGGGTTTGGTCGAACCGGCGCAGGCGGCGGGGCCGGTTTTCGTTGACGATCACCTCGCGGCGCTCGGTTTGCGTGGTGAGCCAGGTGCGTTGGCGGTGTTGCGCGCTCGGCGGCTCACGCCGCTCGATGGCTTACCTGATTCGACGCGCGATCGCCTCTCGGAGACGCTTCACAGTTGGCTGCTTCATTGGGGGTCGCGCGCCGATGTTGCCCAAGCGTTGTTTATCCATCCGCAAACCGTGAGTTACCGCGTCCGGCAACTGCGCGAACTGTTCGGTGACGATCTCGACGATCCGATCGCCCGGGCTGAGTTGCTGCTGGTACTTACTTAGTGCCGCGCCCACGCCGTCGCTGAGACGTGCTTCTAGGTTTCTTGGTAGATGACAGTGCCGGTGTCTACGTCGGTGATTTTGGCAGGGAAGTCGCGGTAGTCGATCGCGATGTACTCGTCTTTCGTGAAGTCGTGTTGCCCCACTTGCACCACTTCAAGGACGTGGAGTCCAACTTGGTAAAACTCGTCATACAGTGGGTCATCCATCTCGATGTCGAGGTCACCTGTGTTCTCACTTTCCCAGGACGCATCGAATTCGCATAGGTAACTCTCGTCGTCAGCGAACTCCAACAAGTACCGGGCGCCTGGGTTCGCAAAGGCGTGGCGTTCCAGTGCGGCTACTTGGAACTCCTCTTCGGGGTGAAAGTACGTCATTATGTACGCCTCCTTCTGATTCGAGGGTGTGCAGGGACAAGGTGGGCGCCGGTCTTTGAGTAGTGGATCGTGCCGCGACTTGTTGGCTTCAGCGTGCCCGAGCGCCCGTCGCGATAGTTGGTGCCGGGAGATTGCTGTTTCAGGTATTCGAGGTACCGCAGCGCTTGCATCCACAGCGAGCGCGCCCAGACTTCCTCGCTTGAGTTCGATCACCCATGAAACCCCAGACGTGTCACGCGCGAGCAGCTCTAGATAGTCAGATGGCAGCGGAGTGCCGTTGCCAATGACCGTGAAACCTAAGCCGGGAAACGCCACATCGGGCCGGCGGGCTGCCAGTTCGTGGAGGGTTTTCTCGTACATGCGTCGAGCATAGGGCGAACATCTGACAAGCGCTGTGCTGTGAATCTTGGTTGAGAATCCTGTGCGGGATTTGGCGTGTGAATGGTTCGGCTTGATGTCAGTGGCGGCTGAGATGCTTCCACCATGACTGACAAGGTTCCGGCACTCATTGATCCGCCCGAGGGGTACGCCGACTGGCTTGCCGATCTCAAGGGGAAAATCCGCGCCTCACAGCACAGCGTGCGGCACTGAGCGTCAACACGGAACTTATGGGGCTTTACTGGCAGATCGGGCGCGATATCTTGGAGCACCAGGCGGCTCAGGGTTGGGGGAGCAAAGTCGTCGATCGGCTATCTCACGACTTGCGCGAAGCGTTCCCTGATGCGACTGGCTTTTCGCCGCGGAACCTGAAATACATGTGAGCATTCGCGGAGGCGTGGCCGGATATGGAATTTGTGCAACAGGTTGCTGCACAAATTCCATGGGGTCACAACATCGTCCTGTTGACAAAACTCAAGGATCAGTCTGCGCGGCTGGCGTATGCGGCTGCAACGGTTGAACTTGGCTGGTCCCGCAAAGTTCTGGTTATGCAGATCGAGGCTCGAACGATCGAGCGTCAGGGGAAGGCAGTCACTAACTTTGATCGCACTTTGCCGTCGCCACAATCTGACCGTGCGCGCGAAACTCTCAAGGACCCTTACAAGTTGGATTTTCTCGGGTTAGAAGCGGACGCTCGCGAACGCGAGATAGAGCAGGCACTCGTTGACCATGTCGCCGATTTCCTCATCGAAATCAAGGCTGGCAAGTTCAAACTGAACCACGTCGGTCAACTCGGTTTCTACGCGACCGCGGTAGATGCGAAGGTTACGCATGCTGACAATCGAACAGATCGAGCGCTAGCTGGGTAGGGCGGCGAACTTCTGTTGCAAATATGCAACGGGTGCGTAAACTGGTCGCATGAACCTTGCAGAGCGCATCTCGACTTTGCGCCGCGTAAACGAGTTGAGTGCTCGCCAGCTCGCGGCACTGGTGGACGTCGCTCCAACTACCGTGACCCGGATTGAGGCAGGCTTGGTCAGCCCGTCATTCGACTTGGCGCAAGAGCTCTTGGCCGTTCTAGGCGATCCGATCGGATTCGCCGGCGAAGCAGATATACATGCGATCACGGCCGCGCGGTTGGCACTGGATCCGAATCTTCGCCTCACAGTGACACCTGGCGTCGAGATCTGGCGACAGCGCTGGGCCCGAATCGGACTCCTTGACAACAACGGCAGTGTCGCTGAAGGCAAGGAAGCCGAACTGATGATGCGGGCAGGCAGGGCCGCGCGCCTTACACGTCGTCCGGGTGCCGTCAACTTCATTCCAGGCCCCTCGGCGTATGACATTGCCGAAGCGCTTGGTGCTGCTCAGATCGAGTACGCCGTGACGGGTGACACGGGAGCAAACTTGTATCGCTCCAGCGCAGGGGAGATCTGGCCGGTCTTCTACGTTGAAGGTGTCGCTCGCGCCGCCAGCGCGGCCAGCCTTGTTCGCCAAGAGCCAGGCTCATTCGGGAAGCGAATCACGCTGATTCCATTCGACGGTGTCAGTGAGATTGGGCGTACCAGAATCGGTGCCGTCACGGTAGTTGCCCGCAACCAAATCGTGATTGATGCTTATGGCGGCATCGACCGTATGCCCGAGCAGGCCGAAATCTTGCTGGGTCGGCGAGTCGCATGACCGGGTACAAGGCGCCACGCACCGAGATCGAGTGGAGTCGCCGAGCGATCATCAATGCAGTGGGGGTGTTGGCAGCCCACGCAGACTCGCTGACCTTAGTTGGCGCCCATGCCGTATTGCTGAGGACAATTAATCTTGAGGTCCCCAGTATGCCTACCGGCGATGGCGACCTCGGAGTCACTCCGGGTTTGGTTGGGGATGTGCCGAGCATTGAATCGCTGTTAGTCGCATCTGGCTACGAAAACCGCACCACGGCCCGCCCAGGACTGTGGGGACGAGTGCCCTTCGAAGAGTTCGACGGCGCGCGATCCTATCGTGAAAAGATCGACCTGCTTGCTCCGCATGGTCTGTCAGGCGCGACGAGTCGAACCAGACGTGGTGTGCCTGCATTGCAGGCCTCCCACGGGAAACTCGCAGTCGGAAATGTTCTTGGCTTGGAACTCGCAGTTCTTAATCGCTCGAAATTGGCGATCACGGACTTCGCTGACCCCCGACTTTCTGCAGAGGTTTTCGTTGCCGAGGTTCCTGCGCTAATTCTGGCAAAGGGTTCTAAGATCGGCGAGCGTTTAGATACGCCCCGCAAAGGGCCAGTTCGAAACAAAGATCTAGGCGATCTGTGGCGGCTCTTAGCTGTTTCTGATCTTGCCGAAACCACTCGGGTGTTCGATAAATTCAGTGTTCACGCTGACGTCGGATCCAGTGTTCGGCAGGGCGTCGAGTGGACTCGCCGCGTCTTGGGGGACCCGGCTAGTACTGAACGAGCCAAACAGGCCTTCGATTCCTTCGTTGACCCTGCCGAGATTGACCGCGTATTCGGGGTCTGGCGGGGAGTGCTTGAGCCCTGAGCGTGTGGCAGGTGGATGGAAGTTTATTGCCGTGTTGCCATCGCACACCTCTAGCCGTACAAGGTGCACTTTGGCAGGCGCTCGGCGCGACTCAGGCTTCACACGCCACACATCACCCAGAAATTGGGGGTTGGAGCGTACCTAGTTGCTGTCGTTCAACCCCAATTCCCGTGTTCTCCTGGGAATTGGGGGAAGGACGGGGTGGGTAGGGTGAGGGTGTGGGGAATCGACTAGCTAACGCCACCAGCCCGTACCTACGCCAGCCCGCCGAGAATCCGGTGGATGGGTGGGGGTGGAGCCCCAAACCTCTCCGGGCCGCCAAAGACCAAGACAAGCCGATCCTGCTGAGCGTCGGCTACGCGTCCTGCCACTGGTGTCACGTGATGGCGCACGAATCGTTTGAAAACGAACACGTCGCCGCCTACATGAACGAACACTTCATCAACATCAAAGTGGACCGCGAAGAACGCCCCGACATCGACGCCATTTACATGCGCGCGACCACCGCCATGACCGGCAACGGCGGCTGGCCCATGACCTGCATCCTCACCCCCGACGGCCAACCCTTCTTCACTGGAACCTACTTCCCGCCCGAACCGCGCGCAGGCCATCCCTCGTTCAGCCAGATCCTGCAAGCCCTCGTCGAAGCCTGGCGCGAGCGGCGCGCCGAAGTGCTCGAATCGGCCGGCAGTATCACCGCCTATCTCAACGAAGCCACCCTCGCCGACCCCGGAGTGCTCAACGAAAGCACCCTCAACAAAGCCGCCGCCGACCTGCTCGCCCACGCCGACAAACGAAACGGCGGATTCGGGGGAGCACCTAAATTCCCACCCACCATGGCGCTCGAGTTCCTCAACCGACACGCAGCCAGAACCGGCAACACCGAAGCCTTCGAGGTCGTGGACCGCACCTTCGAAACCATGGCCCGCAGCGGACTCAACGACCAACTCGGCGGCGGCTTCGCCCGCTATTCGGTCGACGCGCGGTGGGATGTGCCGCATTTTGAAAAAATGCTCTACCCCAACCCCCTCCTGCCCGCCGGATATCCCCCCTGGCGCACCTCGCTCCTCCAGCGCGACCACCCAGAACAACCACCCTTCGCCGACCCCATCACCCGCGAAACCGCCGAGTTCCTGCTGCGCGAACTGCGCACACCCGAAGGCGGATTCGCGTCCGGACTCGACGCCGACAGTGAAGGGCACGAAGGCACGTTCTATGTGTGGAATCGGGCCCAACTGCGTGAGGTCTTGGGCGACGACGACGGTGTGTGGGCGGCGAACCTGCTCAACGTCACCACCTCGGGCACGTTCGAGCGCGGGTTCTCCACCCTGCAACTGCGCACCGACCCCGACAACACCGAACGTTGGGAAGCGATCCGGGCGAAACTGTTCGCGGCACGCGCCCAACGGATCCGCCCCGACCGCGACGACAAAGTCGTAGCCGCCTGGAACGCCCTCGCGATCAGCGCGCTCGCCGAAGCCGGCACGATCCTCAACGAACCTGCTTGGCTCGAGGCGGCCACCCGCGCTGCTGAACTCATCTGGGCCACCCACCAAGCGGGCACGCCCGAATTCGCGCGCACCTCACTCGCAGGCACAGCCGGCAACAACCGAGCCACCCTCGAAGACCTCGCGCTGGTAGCGAGCAGTTATCAAACCCTGTTCAGCCTCACCGGAAATATCGTCTGGTGGGAACGCGCCACCTACCTGCTGGGCCGAATCGCCACCGAGTTCACCGATCCGGCAGGTGGGTTCTTCGACACCGCCACCAGCGCCGAAACCCTGATCGCGCGCCCGCAAGATTTCGCGGACAACGCTTCGCCGTGCGGCAACTCGGCCGCCCTCGCCGCGTTCCTCACTCACGCCGCCGTCACCGGCGATCGCGCCAGTCAAGACCAGGTCGAACGAGTGTTGGCGCGGTTCGTGCCGCTCATGGCAGGCGCCCCCAGATTCGCCAGTTGGGCACTCGCTCAAGCCGAAGCGCACCTCGCTGGCCCGATGCAGATCGCCATCGTCGGCGCACCCGGCAGCGAGCTACACCGAACCGCGCTACTCACAGCCAAACCCGGAACCGTCACCGTGGTCGGCGAAGAGAACACGCCCGTCGCGTTGTTTGAACAGCGCACTCGCCAAGGTGGGCTCGATACGGCGTACGTGTGCCAGAACTTCACCTGCAAGCTGCCCGTCACCGACAGTGAGTCACTCGCAGCCCAGTTGTGAAGTGGCCGCGATACGTGCCAAAAGGTTGGGCTGAAGCGTTAGTCCGTGGGGTTAGCCCGAAGCGTTAGCTGGTGTAAATCAAGATGCTGACGCCGATGTAATGCACGATGAACGCTGCGATCGTAAACGCGTGGAAGATCTCGTGGAAGCCGAACCATTTCGGGAACGGATCTGGCTTCTTGAACGCATACACCAGCGCACCGATCGTATAGAGCAAACCGCCCGCCACCATCAATACGAGTACGGATGTGGGTGCAGCGACTTTGAACTCGCTCCAATACAAGACTGCTGCCCAACCGAGCGCCAAATACAAGGGAACGTAAACCCAGCGGGGGGCCGAAAGCCAGAAAATCTTGAACGCGACACCCAGCAGGGTACCGCCCCACACCATGCTCAACATGATCGTGGCTTGACGTGGTTCAAGTAGTAACAGCGAGAACGGGGTGTAGGAGCCGGCGATCATCACAAAGATGTTGGAATGATCGAGCCGACGCAAGACTTGCTTGACGCCCTCGCCCCATTTGACCGTGTGATAGACGGCGCTCACCGTGAACAGCAACAGCGCGCTCACCATGAAGATCGCCGCTCCGGTGCGAGCGAGTTTGGAATCGGCGAGCACTAACAACACGAGGAACGAAATCAACGCGAGGGGAGCGGTCGCGGCATGAAGCCAGCCACGAAGTTTGGGTTTGATCTCCTCGACCGTCTCACGCAGTCGTTCAGTCAGCTCGTCGACTTTGTGGTGGGGGTTTTTGAGTTCCATGGATCAACGATAGGTCCATTGCGGTCAAACTAGGTAACGAACCATGGTGAGGGTCACCACGTTGGTGGGTGGCTACGCGTAATCTGGCTCTATGGGTTTGAGCAACGTGCTGTACGACGTCTATGAACGGCGACTGCTACGAGGCATCGATCCGCAAAAGATGCCCCACCACGTTGGCGCGATCGTGGACGGCAACCGGCGCTGGGCCAAAGGCACAGGCAGCGACGTCGACAACGGCTACCAAGCAGGTGCCGAAAAGATCACCGAGTTTCTTGACTGGTGTGAAGAACTCGGCATCGAGATCGTGACGCTGTGGGTGCTCTCCACCGACAATCTGCGCCGTCCGCCCGAAGAACTCGCTTCGCTCCTTGCCGTGATTGAACAGTTGATCGAAAAACTCGCCGAAAGTAGGCACGAGTTGCGGTTGATCGGCAACCTTGACATGCTGCCAGCCGAATCTGCGCAACGCATGAAGCAAGCCGTCGAATCGTCGAACCACGAAAGCAAGGTGCGCGTCAACATTTGTGTGGGATACGGAGGGCGCCAAGAACTTGCCGACGCGGTGCGTTCGCTCCTGCTTGATGAGTCTGCGAAAGGCCGCAGCACTCAAGAGATCGCCGAATCGTTGAGTGTCGACGACATCGCCGACCACCTCTACACCAAAGGCCAACCAGACCCGGACCTCGTCATCCGCACCTCGGGCGAACAGCGTTTGAGCGGTTTCCTGCTGTGGCAAAGCGTCCATTCTGAGTTCTATTTCTCCGACGCGCTGTGGCCCGCGTTCCGGCGAGTCGACTTCCTGCGCGCACTTCGTTCGTACGCTTCACGCGACCGCCGCTTCGGCGCCTGAAAAAGCGACTGAGAAAGCGACTGAACCCGCATTCGGGCGTGTCGCCGTCATTGAACCCGCCCACGGGCTTAGCGTCAGATTGTGTCCACCATCCATCTCGGGCATTCCGATTTACGGAAAGTCCAGGTTCCCGTCCATCACTAGGTGAGGGCTGGGCGCTGGACACGCGCGAGGCTCTCAAGGAGTAGCCGTGGCCCGCCAACAATCGCCTTCTGCAATTCACACCTACGTTCTCGACACGAGCGTCATTTTGGCCGATCCGGCCTCGATGCAGCGTTTCGAAGAACATGAAGTCGTTATTCCGGTTGTCGTTATTACCGAACTGGAAGCGAAACGACATCACCCAGAACTCGGCTACTTCGCCCGCACGGCACTTCGCTTCCTCGATGACCTGCGCGTCGCGCACGGAAGTTTGGCCGAACCGATCGAAGTGGGCGAGCACGGCGGCACCATCCGAGTCGAGTTGAACCATACGAACCCCGATGCGCTCCCGGCGGGCTTCCGTCTGGGCGACAACGACACCCGTATCCTCGCGGTCGCGAAGAACCTCGCCGATGAAGGCAAGAGCGTCATCCTCGTTTCCAAAGATCTGCCGATGCGCGTGAAAGCGTCCGCTGTCGGCTTGACTGCAGAGGAATACCGCGCCGAACTTGCCGTGGAGTCCGGCTGGACCGGCATGACCGAGCTCGAGGTCGACTCCATCGATCTCGACGACTTGTATGAGGCAGGCACTATCGACCTCGATGAAGCCCGCGATCTGCCGTGCCATACGGGAGTGGTGCTCGTTTCAGACAAAGGCAGCGGGCTAGGGCGAGTCACCGAAAACAAACAGATCCAACTCGTGCGCGGAGACCGCGAAGCGTTCGGAATTCATGGCCGATCGGCCGAACAGCGGATCGCGCTGGACTTGTTGCTCGATCCGAACGTTGGCATCGTGTCACTGGGTGGCCGTGCTGGCACCGGCAAATCGGCGATGGCGATTTGTGCGGGCCTTGAAGCAGTACTCGAACGCGGCCAACATTCCAAAGTGGTGGTATTCCGGCCCTTGTATGCCGTGGGCGGTCAAGAACTTGGCTACCTACCTGGTAGCGAATCAGAAAAGATGGGCCCCTGGGCACAAGCAGTTTTTGACACCTTGGGTGCGGTGACGTCGACGCCTGTCATTGAAGAAATCCTCGACAGGGGCATGCTCGAAGTGCTGCCGCTGACGCACATCCGAGGCCGGTCCCTGCACGACTCGTTCGTCATCGTGGACGAGGCCCAATCGCTCGAACGCAACGTGTTGTTGACGGTGCTCTCCCGCATCGGCGCGAACTCCAAAGTCGTGCTCACCCACGACGTGGCGCAACGAGACAATCTGAGAGTCGGGCGTCACGACGGGGTAGTAGCGGTGATCGAGAAACTCAAGGGTCACCCGCTGTTCGCCCACGTCACGTTGACACGCTCCGAACGCTCACCCATCGCAGCGCTCGTCACCGACCTCCTCGCGGACGTGACGGTCTAGTCGCCGCGCAATTTCGTTCGGGTCCTGAGAAGGTCGGGTTATGTTCTTTTTGTGGGGAATCCTCATCGCCACGCCAATTGTGGCGGGTTCGATCCTGGCCATGATCTGGTTTGGTCAGTTACTTATCGCGCCGCTTGCCTCGGGCGACGTGCACCGGATTCCGTGGAACCGGCCTTCGCTCTTTTTAGGCCTCATCACTACGTCGATCTCAGCGGTAGTTGCTGGCTATTCGCTCGGAAATGCGCTCTACGAGTGGGGCATCCCCGACTTTCTGTTCGTCGTGATGAACGTTTCTGCGGCTTTTCTCGTTACGAACGTGCTGGTGGTGGCGACCGAATGTCTCACCCGGCGTGCGGTGACTGCGATGAGTTTGCTGGTGTTTGTGGGCATCCCGGTCGTGGCCGCAGCGATGATCTCGTTCGTGATCTTTGGCAGCACGTTCTAGCGAACCCAGCCATGGGTGCGCTGGTGAACTAGTGCTCGCGTTGAGGCACGCCCAGTTTCGTACAGGCGTCCTCATAAAGCTTGACCACTGCTTCACGTACGTGTGGTCGCTCAGTCACCGTGATCGGCCACGGGATCTCGATTCGTTCGCCGTCCACATCCCAGTAGCCGGCCGACATGTCTAAATCAGCCATGACAGCCTCAGTTGCTTCAGCCTTGGCGAAAGCACGCACGATCAACAGATTGTCGTCACTGTGGTCGTCGTTCATATGGGCGAGCACTGCTGTCACGATGGCATCATCAAATCGAGTCATGCGTCTATTCTCGTAGATGGCTACGGGGAGCGCACTGCTGGCTCGGGCGACTCTTTGACACGGACTGTCATTGCTCACTCACCTCGTCGGAGACCAAACCAACTATCGGCTGGGGACAATCTGCGATCCGAAGCCTGACAGGATCGTTTTCGATCCCATCTATTCAGTGAGACGTCCCGGACTCAAGGAATTCGCCAGGTGCCGATGACTTTTTCGCCTGAGTTGTCGTATACCTCAGCCCAAAGATCGCCAGCAGCGTCCGGCGAGATTCTTGCGCCTGGTTTGCGGTCTTCGATCTCTTCGAGAGTACTTTCGTCGACGTCAACTCCGAACGGATCTCCGTACATGTCAGTGAAACGAACATAGCCACGGGAGCCGTCTGCAAGGATGACTGGAATGAAGTCTGGCCGCAGGCGAGGGTCATCTTCAAAGCGCCAATCTCCGGCGGTTTGGCCATTTCCAAGGATCTCGTGAGGCGGCAAATCTTGAGAATATTTACCGATGGCCACCGGTTGAGGTTTGTGGCTTGTTAACTGCTCAGCCGCCGCCGAGGGGCCTGCTGGGGGAATGACAGAACCCATTAAAAAGGCAACGATAAAGATGGCAATTCGTCGGTTCACTTCGTCATCCCTAACTATGGAAGTAGCGGTACTGCTGGCTTCCTTAGTAGATGTCCGGATTTCCTCAGTTACGGACACAGGTAGGGAAAAGATCTTGAATCTTCGATATTTTTAGGGATAGTTCACCTTTCCGAGCGGGCTTGAGGTGATGGCAAAGCTCTTGGGAACCTGTCCATGTTCTAGAGTTTCTCGGCCGATAAAGTGCCCCGTATCGGGGTCAAAAAGTGCGATGATTTCGGTATTTCCGTCGCGTGCGGCGATACCGATGGCTTCGCGCCCCAACCAATCAGTTGTGACACCTTTGTAGGTGAGCCCTTCGGGGTTTTCTAAGAGGGTCTCCCATATGAGTAGGCGAGCCCGTTGCGGAAGTACTTGCCGACGATGAAAGACCTCGATCCCGGTCAGGAGGCATGCTGCCGACGTGACTCCGCAATTTGCAGCGGTCGTTAAATAGGCGCGCACTGTTGCGGGAATGTCAGGTAGTTCGTCAGGAACTGCGGGCTCGTTTGGGGAGCTTTCTATGTTGAGGTTTCTTGGCATTTCAGATTCGCGAGGAACAAGGAATCCGCCGGGAGTTTCGCGCCATGCGGAACCAGCAGGTTGAACGCGGGCGGTGGTCTCGAGTTGGAGAGTACTTACGCGTGGAACGCCGTCGCTCGTAGTCCATGTTGTGACCTCAGTTGAGCTTGATGATGGTTGAGCGGTGTCCAATTTCGCTTTGGCCAAGAGAGACTCGAGCACTTCTGGAGTTGACCGTTCGGGCACTGCAAAGGTAAGCGATGTGTGTGATTTATCGCCCGCCACATCTGCGGGAAAGGCTCGGTCCCACATGAGGGATATGGCGGGGGGGGGCAAGGGGGAAGACAGGGCGGCCGGGATGAAGGGTAACAAAGGTCTTCGGAGAGAAGGCGGGCGCCTTGATATTGGGGCTTGG
>CALMUY010000013.1 GCA_937873005.1 uncultured Aeromicrobium sp.
AAGACAGCTCGTCTGCTGGCTTCGATCCAGGCTGCAGGCCTCACTGTCGAAACCGAGCATGTTTTTGACACGGCGCGTGTCTTGGTGCCAGGCCGTGCAGCATCAGTTCAGGCGGCCGCGCGTGCGGAAGGTATTCATATCTGGCTCGCAGATGACGACCATGTTCAAATTTCCGTGTCTGAAGCAACCAGCGAAGCGCATCTCAGCTCGGTCCTTGCCGCCTTGGGTATTGATGGACCGCTGGCTGAGGCAGGAACTAGCCTCGATGAAGCGTTTGTCCGAACCGATGAGATCCTGACTCACCCCGTCTTCAACACCCATCACAGCGAGACGCAAATGTTGCGTTACCTTAAGAAGTTGAGCGATCGAGATTACGCCCTCGACCGCGGCATGATCCCGCTGGGCTCCTGCACGATGAAACTCAATGCGACAACCGAAATGGAGCCCATCAGTTGGCCCGGGTTCGCAGAACTACACCCGTTTGTTCCAGCTGACGACGCGCGTGGATTCATCGAACTGATCGAGACACTTGAGACCTGGCTCGCGACAGTAACCGGGTATGCAGCGGTATCAGTTCAACCCAACGCCGGTTCACAAGGCGAGTTCGCCGGACTTCACGCCATCGTTGAATACCAGAAGAGCCGGGGCGAAGGGCACCGCGACGTGTGCCTGATCCCCAGTTCCGCACACGGAACGAACGCTGCATCTGCGGTCATGGCGGGCATGCGCGTCGTGATTGTCAAGGCCACCGAATCAGGTGAAGTTGACCTCGACGACTTGCGGGCGCAATGCGATGCGCACGCCGACGATCTTGCTGCCGTCATGGTGACGTATCCGTCCACGCACGGCGTCTATGAAGAAGGCATTACCGAGTTGTGCGAGATTGTCCATGCCGCTGGCGGTCAGGTGTATGTCGATGGCGCCAACCTCAATGCGCTGCTCGGTCACGCCCGGCCAGGTGCTTTCGGCGGCGATGTGTCGCACTTGAACCTGCACAAGACGTTCTGCATCCCGCACGGTGGTGGCGGTCCGGGCGTTGGCCCGGTGGCCGTGGCTGAACACCTCAAGCCGTTCTTGCCGAAGCATCCGTTCCATCCGAATCCGGAGTTTCGTGGCGACCTCGGCACGATCAGCGCCGCGCCGTATGGTTCGGCGGGCATCTTGGCGATCCCGTACGCCTACGTCGCGTTGATGGGTGCTGCAGGGCTCACGCAGGCAACATCGGTGGCAGTGCTATCGGCGAACTACGTGGCCGCGCGACTTGCCGACCATTTCCCCGTCTTGTACACCGGCGACTCGGGGCTCGTGGCGCACGAATGCATCCTCGATTTGCGTGGAATTTCCAAGGAAGCCGGTGTGAGCGTAGACGATGTTGCAAAGCGCTTGATCGATTACGGTTTCCACGCGCCGACGATGAGTTTCCCGGTTGCGGGCACGCTCATGGTCGAACCGACTGAGTCGGAGGACTTGTCCGAACTGGATCGTTTCTGCGACGCGATGATCTCGATCCGCGCCGAAATCGACAAGGTGGCAGCAGGGGAGTGGCCAGGCGACGATAATCCGCTAACGAATGCACCGCATCCGGCAGCGCAATTGCTCGAATGGTTGCACGCGTACACGGTTGCTGACGGTGTGTTCCCCAGCGGCAGCACGACAGACAAGTACTGGCCGCCGGTTGCACGCATCGATCAGGCCCACGGAGACAGAAACCTCATCTGCTCTTGCCCGCCGTTGAGCGAACTTGCCGAGGGTTAGTCCTCGGCAAGGGGGGTGCTTTGGGTTGCCCACCAGTCAACGATGAATTCGACGACGGGTTCTGGTTTACGAACCCATTGAACGTGATGGGTGTTGCCACCTTCGGGGACTGCTTCTTTTCGGTAGGTCCATCGCGTGAGGGAGTCGGCCTCGAAGTTCTTGATTTCGAACTCTCGGACGGCGTGGTAAACCGAGAATGAGTCACCTTCAAGATGAACGGACAGGGCGGGGCGGGCAATCTTTTCGGACAGGTCATAAGGCATCTCGCCGGTGATGATCATGTCTGCCCATTCAGTCATCATGGTTTTTGGTCCAGGCGCCCCAAAAAACGGCTTATGGAGGTAGCCTGCGATGCGCGCTGCTGGGCGAACGGCAAGCGCCATCGTTAGCAATCCGACGGCACGGAAACCATAAAGACGATAGTGAGGCGCTGAGGTACCAATCGTGACGAGGCCGTCGGCGGGCTGATCACCAAGTTGCACGGCTGCGCCGAGCTGTCCGCCCAGGCTGTGACCCACGATCACGATCTGTCGATTCGGATCTTCGGCGCGCGCTCTCGCTATCGCGTCGACGATCACCTGCGCTTCGTCGGCGTACGACCAGTCATGACCCGGCTTGGCCTTGGGTTGATGGGCCTCGAATCCGCGCCTAGGAAGCACCTCAACGTCCCAGCCCTGTTCGAGGAAGGACTCTTTTAGTGGTCCGTAGAACCATGAACCAACGGCAAGTGCTGGTGCGATGAGCGCGATTGTCGAAGCCACGGTTCGATTATGACACTGTTGGTGTCACGTTTCGAGACTTTGTGCCTTAACACTCGTCACATCGAGGGGGCGGTCGGATTTCTGGAGTCACTCGTGGGAGACTCGAAGGTGTTATGACCCCGTTCGTCGCCTATGCAATTGCCGCCTTCGCGTCGACAGTCGCGCTGTTTGCCCTATGGCATTCGTTCAAAGGCTTTAGGTTCAGCAACCCACTCTTCTATGGTGTGGCCGCCACCGAAGTACTCCTCGTCGTTGCCGGAGTAGGGGCTCTATTTGTCGGTGGCAACCAAGGCGATCCGATTCTCTTCTGGTCGTATTACGTAACGACATTGATCATTGCACCGGCGGCCGTTGTGTGGGGAATCGGCGACAAAACCCGCTGGGGGACAGGCGTGGTGGCCATTGCGATGTTGACCGTGGCTGTGCTTTCAATCCGACTCATGCAGATTTGGCAGGGTCATGGCTGAAACTCAAGCTGGCTTTGGACGTGTTTTGGTTGCGATTTACGCGGTTTTCGCAATTTCAGCGACAGCTAGGTCGTTGTATCAATTGCTCTCCAAGTTCGACGTGGCACCTGTGGCATATGGATTATCGGCGCTTTCGGGCGTGGTATACATCGTGGCAACGTGGGCGCTTGCGACAGATCGCCGCCCGATGGCTTGGATTGCAGTGGGGTTTGAAGCGGCTGGCGTCCTCATCATTGGACTAGTCACCATGGTGAACCCAGACCTTTTGGGCGATGAGACGGTGTGGTCACGGTTCGGCGCGGGCTATGGATACGTGCCGCTTGTATTGCCGTTTCTTGGATTGGCCTGGCTGGTGAAAACTGGCCGAACACGCGCATCAGCTAGTTTGAACGAACCCGAAGCGATCTGAACGAAGCAGGACCGTTCACCACACGCCGGGTTAGGCGTGTTCTTCGTGGTTCTGAATCAGGCCAGCCAGTTCATCACGCGTCGCGATGGCTTCGCGGGCACTCCCGCCACCGCTCACCGCAATCGCATGCCCCTTGAAGTGCGTGATCGCTGGACGCCACGCGGTGGAGTTCGCTGGGTCGCCTCCGGTGAAGCAAAAAACGTGTGCTTCGCGGGCCGATTTCGCGACTGCGCGGTTGACCTGCGGACTATCGGTAGCAGCTTGTACGAGCCAAAACCCGGCGACATCGCCAGGCTCATAGTTGCGGGCGATCCACTGAATCTCGTTTGCCTCAATACGTGTGGTCAACCAGTGGCTGACATCGGGCGCGATTACGGTGACGTTGGCGTGGGCGGCGAGGACCGCCCGAACGCGGCGTTCGGCGCCACGCCCGCCCCCCACAACGAGAACATCGAGCCCCGCCAAGAGGAGCGACACGGGAAAAATCGCGGTCATGTCACACTGTCGCTGCAACGGCGTGCGCCATGCCGGCAGCCAAGGTGGTGCCCTCTTGGCCATCAATCAACAAGAACGCACCGTTGGCGCGAGACGTGGCGTAATTCTCTAGGGGGAGTGGCTCGGCGAAACGCAAGGTGACCTCGCCAATGTCATTCAAAGTCAGCGTGTTGGCGGGGACGAGATCGCCGGTGTCGAGATCGAGCTTGCCGATAACTTCGGTGACGATTGCCAACACAGATTTAGTTCCGTGCTTCACTAAAACCCGCGAACCGGTGGCTAGGGGAGTGTCGGCCAGCCAGGCGAGGGTTGCCGTAGCGCTGTCCCGCAAGGCAGGCTCTGACTCTGCGGCCACAATGACGTCACCACGCGAAATGTCGATGTTGTCGGCGAGACGAATCGAAACCGATTGCGCAATGTGGGCTTCGGTCAATTCCTCGCCAGCAAGGTCGATGCCGATGATCGTGGACGTATGGCCCGACGGTAAGACGACAACCTCATCGCCGACGCGAGCCGATCCAGCCGAGATCCGGCCGGCATATGCGCGGTAATCATGAAACTCCGGAGCCGCTGAACTTTGGGGCCGGATCACGAGTTGCACAGGGAAATGCAGGGGGAGTCGCGATTCCGCGCGATCCAGCGGCAGCGTCTCGAGCAATTCCAACAGACTTGGGCCGTCGTACCAGGGCGTTGCACTCGATTGTTCAACCACGTTGTCCCCGCGTAATGCTGAGACGGGAATTGTTGTCACATCTTCGAGGCCGAGCGTGTCAGCGACTGCGTGGATCTCGCGAGCAACGCTGTTGTACGCGGTTTCGTCGAAATCGAGCAGGTCGATCTTGTTGACTGTCACGAAAACGTGGGGGACTCGAAGCAGGCTCGCGACGGCCAAGTGTCGGCGTGTTTGCTCTTGAATTCCATTGCGGATATCGACAAGAACGACAAGTACGTCGGCGGTGCTAGAACCCGTGACTGTGTTGCGCGTGTACTGCACGTGGCCGGGGCAATCGGCGAGGATGAACGTGCGCTTCTCAGTCGCGAAGTACCGGTAGGCCACATCGATGGTGATGCCTTGTTCGCGTTCGGAACGGAGTCCATCAGTGACGAGCGCGAGGTCAGTAGTTGCCAGTCCACGGTCGCGGCTTACCCGTTCAACCGCATCAAACTGGTCGGCCAAGATCGACTTCGAATCGAACAACAGCCGCCCCACGAGGGTGGACTTACCGTCGTCGACTGAACCCGCTGTGGCGAGTCTCAAAAGGCTTGTCATGTCAGAAATATCCTTGCTTCTTGCGGTCTTCCATGGCGGCTTCAGAAAAGCGGTCGTCAGCGCGGGTGGCACCACGTTCGGTAATACGCGACACTGCCACCTCGGCCACCACTTTTTCAATGGTGTCAGCATCACTTGCAACAGCACCGGTGCACGACATGTCACCGACAGTGCGGTAACGCACGAGCTCGGTCCGAACCGTTTCGGATTCAGTGGGTTGTGAGTAAGGTCCGACGGCAACGAGCATCCCGTCACGTTCGAAGACTTCGCGTTCGTGCGCGAAATAAAGCGAGGGGATGGCGATACTTTCGGCTTCGATATACCGCCAGATGTCGAGCTCAGTCCAGTTGCTCAACGGGAACACGCGAACGTGTTCGCCAGGTCGGTGGCGTCCGTTGTACAGATCCCACAACTCAGGTCGCTGATTGCGTGGATTCCATTGGCCGAAGGCATCGCGCAAGCTATAAACCCGCTCTTTTGCTCGGGCCTTGTCCTCATCTCGGCGGCCGCCACCGAACACGGCGTCGAACTTGTTACGTTCAATGCCATCGAGAAGTGGTTGGGTTTGGAGTTGGTTGCGTGTCCCGTCGGCTCGTTCTTTCAACCGACCATCGGCGAGGTAATCCTCGACCGCAGAAACTCGCAAATCTAGCCCGAGCCGGGTGACGGTCTCGTCGCGAAAATCAAGAACCTCGGGGAAATTGTGACCTGTGTCGACGTGCAGGACAGGGAATGGGACACGGCCGGGCCAGAAGGCCTTCGTTGCCAGATGCAACATGACGACGGAATCCTTGCCGCCGGAAAAGAGCAGGCCAGGTCGGTCGAATTCGCCAACCACTTCACGAATGATGTGAATTGCCTCGGCTTCGAGCCAGCGCAAGTGGCTCAACTCGGTTCGTTCTTCGATCGTCGTGGTCATGTGTGGAGTCCGCATTCTGTCTTGGAGAATCCGGCCCAACGGCCGGAACGGGGGTCTTCGCCGGGGGCAACGCGGCGAGTGCAGGGGGCGCAGCCAATGGATGGATAGCCATCCTCGATCAGCGGGTTGGTGATGAGGCTATGACGTGCCGAGTAGGTGCCAAGGTCGTCAAACGACCAATCGACGAGCGGGTTCACCTTGACGAGTAGATTCTTCGCATCCCACGTCACAATCGGGGTGTCAGCACGCTCTGGAGATTCGTCACGCCGTACACCAGTAATCCACACTTCGTAGTGTGCAAGGGTGCGCGTGAGCGGCTCGACTTTGCGCAATTGGCAACAGAGCGCGGGGTCGCGTTCGTAGAGCTTTTCCCCAAATTGAGCGTCTTGTTCGGCGACTGCCTGGGCGGGCAGTACGTCGACGATGGTGAGTTCGAGGCTTGCTTCGGTTGCGTCGCGTGTCCCAATTGTTTCGGGGAAGTGGTACCCGGTTTCCAAGAAGAGCGTGTCTACCCACGGCAAGTGTTGCGCTACGACGTGCGGCAAGACCACATCGGCCATCGAGCAGGCGACGGTGGTGCGGTAGCCAAACTCTTCGGCAACCCAGGCGAGCACGTCGTCGGCGGAGGCATTGGGGGAGAAACGCGATTCTGCCTCAACGGCGATTGCTTCTAGTTCAGTTGTAGAACGCTGCGGGCGGGTCAGCAGTTCCGCGCGGGCCCGGTGATGGTCGGCGCGGGCGGCTTCATGATGCGCGAACTGTTCGCGTCGTTCGGCGAGAGACTGTGTCGTCATCGAACCCTCCAAAATTGATCGCGCATCACTTACGCTGTACAGAATAGAAAAACTGGCGATTCCACGGGGGCGTGTCCTCATGCTGGACACTCGCATGTGCGCCCTTGTGCGTATGGCAGCCGAGGGGCACTTGTGCGCGGGCGTGCGCGCCTCTAGCCTCAAGTCATGGTTCGTTTCATTGACATCCACCCAGTTGACCCTCAGCCACGCGCGCTCGAGCAAACAAAGAAACTGCTCGACGAAGGCGGATTGATCGCTTACCCGACCGACTCTGGATACGCGCTGGGGGCGAAGTTGGGAAATACGGAAGCGCTTGATCGGATCAAAGCAATTCGGCGTCTTGACGATAAGCACCACTTCACACTCGTCTGTCGTGATTTTGCCCAGTTGGGCCAAGTTGTTCATGTCGACAACACGGTGTTCCGTGCTATCAAGTCGGCCACACCGGGTGCTTATACCTTCATTTTGCCGGCCACGAAAGAAGTTCCGCGCCGACTTTTGCAGGCGAAGAAAAAGACGGTTGGCGTACGAATTCCAGACAATAAGGTGGCATTAGCGATTGTCGAAGCGTTGGGGGAGCCGTTGTTGTCGAGCACGTTGATCTTGCCCGATGAAGTTGAAGCGATGACCGAAGCCTGGCTCATCGCAGACGCCCTTGACGGGCGAATCGACGCGGTGATCGAGACGGGCGAGGAACAGATTTCCCAACCGACGACGGTCGTGGATTTCACCGAAGGGTATCCAGAGGTGATGCGCGTGGGCGCCGGCGATCCCACGCCTTTTGAGTGAACGCGGGCGCGGGGGATGGCTAGAAGTTAGGTTTGGCTAACCCGGTATTTTTCACGGAATTGCCAGTCGATATTGTGGACGTATGGCTACGAAAGCGCAGGCCACTAAAGTGCAGGCCACGAAGCGGCGGAAGAAGAGTCCGGGCTGGGTTCCGAATCAGCACGGAGCATGGGCGATGGTTATCGCGCCTTTGCTCGTCGGCGCGATTGCAGGGGGAGTCCATTGGATTCACGTGCCGCTTTTAGCCTTCTGGTTGAGCGGATACTTCTTGTTTTTCGCCGCATCGTTATGGCTCAAGTCCCGGCGCAAACCGCGATATTGGCCACCCGTTCGTGCTTACGCGGTGAGTTCGACGGTGCTTGGGCTGGTGGTTGTGGCCTTGAAACCGGAGTTGATCTTCTGGGCACCTGCGTTCCTTCCGGCGTTGGCTGTCGGGTTGTGGGCCGCTGCCCAACGACGTGAGCGAGATCTGGAGGCTGGGCTTGCGACACTCGTCGGCTCTGCGTTCATGACGGTGGTGGCTTTCGTTGCCGGTGGCGGGGAAGATTTGACACGCGCCTGGCTCTTGGCCGCCATTCAATTCCTATACTTTGCAGGCACGATCTTCTATGTCAAGACCGTGATTAGAGAGCGTAACAATCCGCGATTCTTTTGGTGGAGCCTCGTGTTTCACGTCGCGGCTGCGGTCGCAGTTGCGTTCATCTCACCGTGGATGGGGCTCGTCTTCGCGGTTCTTGCGCTTCGAGCCGCAGTGGTACCGAGGTTTAGTCCGTCGCCAAAAGCCTTGGGAATTGGGGAGATTTTCTCAACAGTTATCGTGTCGTTGGCGAGTATTTTTCTGGTGTGATCGATGTGCTGGTTTGAGAATTTGCGTACTACCGCGGTTTTGGGTGGGAAATTACTCAATGATTGCGACAGCTTGGTGGCTCGACAGCGACATCACAAGTGCCACGATCCAACCAATAACTGACCAGCCCAAGAGAAGCGTGATCCAGAAAATTGCGCCCGTGTTGGCTTTGCCGCGCGTCGCAGCGATAGCCCACGGCAACATGTAGCCAGCGGTAACGATCGTGAAGAACCACGCAAGCATCGTTTGGATGGGTCGGGGGCTTTGATCGCTGATGATTTGAACCATGAGTCAAGTTTACGGCTGCGGTATGACAAGTGCGACGAAAAGCACGCGGAACGCGACTGGAAACCACATGACTGTTATTCGAATCTCGTTGAGGTTGAACTTGAGGTTGACGGTTGACTGTGTGCGAACAAGCGGCTAGGCCAATGCTGAAAACCTGACACGTACAGGAACACACACCTGGCGTTTCGGCAAACGCTGCGAAATCGGTTCGAGGCGAACCACTCTCGGGGCAGGGCCTAGATATTTGGAAATGACATAATGTACATTATCGGACAAATACGGAATTATTGAGATTCCGCGTATTCGGCCTCGATATATAGGCGTGACAGCCAAAATGCCGCAACAGCACAGAGTATGTGCCACATGGCGTGACCTTGAGCCAAACTGTGCGGATCGCACAACCAGCCCTGGTCAAACAGCCAAATGGTGAATGCGAGCACAAGCGAACCAACGGCCAGCAAACCTGCCTTGGCAACGAGATCATTTCGATGACGTCGCCACAAGCGCACTTCGACGACAAGCGCCACGACGAGCAACACCGCAAAAATAGCGTTGCCGGCATGCAAAACGATCGGCACATCGCCACCGAGGAAAAAGGCCAATTCGCTTACGACAAGCAATACGCCAAAGGTGACGAAGAACGCGCCGCGGGAAAACGAGTACCAGCGTTTGAGCGCATACGCAGCCGCGAAACTACTGATCAGGAACATGCTGGTGAGATCTAGCGACTTACCCACGGCCGTTCCCGTCGCGTGCATCGCTGCACTCGCCGGGCCAAGCAAGACGACGACGCAGGCATAAAAGCCAACGAGTCCGTCCATCAGGTGTTGTCGGTTTCGAGCCAGCCAGCCAATCGTCAAACCGGCGAACACGA
Organism: uncultured Aeromicrobium sp.; assembly: GCA_937873005.1. Lineage (GTDB taxonomy): Bacteria > Actinomycetota > Actinomycetes > Propionibacteriales > Nocardioidaceae > Aeromicrobium. The sequence continues at coordinate 9,669 of CALMUY010000013.1, forward strand.
AACCCAAGTTCGACCAGGTGTTGGCGGGCTGGTTGATAAACCCGTCTCGGAGCGCTTCGCAGAAGTCTGATGCCTCGCCGATGTCGGGACCGAGTAGTTCATTGACGATTGCGATCCCGAGCGCGCCACACGAAATGACTGCAGTTCCCACTGCCAGCACAAAGGGGTTTTTCCAGCCTGTCTGCGAGCTCTGCATGTCCATAACCCTCATCGTGGCACGATAGGACCATGTTGATCACTCGTTTTGGGCACTCATGCGTGTTGGTAGAAGTCGCAGACGCAAGAATCCTGATCGATCCGGGCATTTTCACTGACCAAGCAGCATTTCGTTTGACCGACTTGTCGGCCATTGTGGTGACGCACCAGCACCCAGACCATATTGACCGAACACGCATTGATGTGCTTGCGGCGATGAACCCCGATGCACTATTGATCGCTGAAACTCAAACACACGTAGGACTCCCCGGTTGGCAAGAAAACGCTGCCGGAGTCACGTATTCGGTCGACGGCGCTACGATCACCGGTGTCGGCCGGATGCACGCGCCCATCTTGCCGATGATCCCCCAAGTTGGAAACGTTGGAGTCACGATCACCGCCCCCGGCTCCCCCGTATTTTTTCACCCCGGTGACACCTACGAGCATCGACCGGAAGGCGTGCACGTCTTGGCACTCCCCCTCACCGCACCCTGGGCCAAAATCAGCGAGACCGTGGAATTTGTGCAAGCAGTGGGCGCGCCGATCGTGTTTCCCATTCACGACGCGGCGATCACTGAAGAGGCGTATGACATTTATTACGGACAAATCGCGACGCATGGAAATGTCGAAGATTTGAGGAAAATCTCGGCTAAAGGCCACCTCGAGATCGTGCCAAATGAGGAAAACGCGGCCCAGTGATGCTTGGTTTATCTCATATGTGAGATAGACTCAAACTCATGGTTGAGCAGTCAAATTACCTCGCCCGAATCGGTGCCGTGATTCGTGATGCGCGTCAAGATAGTGGTCTCACTCAAGCGCAATTGGCGGCCCAATTGGGCACGAGCCAAAGCGCGATCAACAGGATCGAAAAAGGGCAACAAAACCTCACTCTTGACATGCTTTCGCGACTCGGCAGCGCCCTTGATTCGGAGTTTTTGACTGTTGCGCCGAGCGGCAACCGCGGGCCGAGTCACCTGCGTGTCGTTGGCGGGCGCAAGCTTTCGGGTTCGATCGACGTTAAGTCAAGCAAAAACGCGGGCGTGGCGCTCTTGTGTGGTGCTCTTCTCAACAACGGCACGACAGTCTTACGCAAAGTAGCGCGAATTGAGGAAGTCAACCGACTACTCGAAGTGCTCGAATCGATTGGCGTCAAGACCACCTGGCTTAACGACGATAACGATCTCGAGATTGTGGTGCCTGATGTTCTCGACTTGAGCAATATCGACGCCGATGCTGCTCGGCGCACTCGTAGCATCATTATGTTCCTCGGTCCGCTCATGCACAGGTTCGGCAGTTTCGAGTTGCCCTACGCGGGTGGTTGTGATCTTGGAACTCGAACGGTTGAGCCGCATATGGTGGCACTGCGACCCTTTGGGCTTACCGTGGTGGCGACCGAGGGCAGTTACCAAGCGTCAGTTGATGCGGCGGTCTCCCCCGCCCGTCCGATCGTGTTGACCGAACGTGGCGATACCGTCACCGAGAATGCGCTTCTTGCGGCCGCCCGTAATGAAGGCGTGACGATCATCCGTAATGCGAGCCCCAACTACATGGTTCAGGACCTCTGCTTCTACCTACAGAAGCTCGGAGTCGGCATTGAAGGGATCGGCACCACGACGCTGACTGTGACTGGTGTGCCCAACATTTCTTGCGATGTGGACTATGCGCCGAGCGAAGATCCAATCGAGGCGATGAGCTTGATTACAGCCGCGATCGTGACTGAATCGGAAATCACGGTGACGCGCGTCCCGATTGAATTCATGGAAATCGAGTTGGCGCTGCTTGAAGAAATGGGTTTCGTTTATGACCGTTCGCCAGAGTACCTAGCGGAGAATGGGCATACCCGCCTCGTCGACATTACGACGCACGTATCCCAGCTGCACGCCCCTATCGACAAGATCCATCCAATGCCGTTCCCTGGGCTCAACATCGATAATTTGCCCTTTTTTGCGGTTATCGCAGCGACTGCGCAAGGGCAGACAACGCTCCACGATTGGGTGTATGAGAACCGCGCGATTTATCTCACGGAACTCAACAAACTCGGCGGGCGCGGGACGCGTAGCGACCCGCACCGAGTCCCGGTAGAAGACCCAACGCACTGGAGCGGTGCCGAACTCGTGTGTCCCCCGGCGCTTCGCCCGGCAGTGGTCGTGTTGATTGCCATGCTCGCGGCCAAGGGCGAGTCTGTCTTGCGCAATATTTACGTGATCCAGCGCGGTTATGAGGACCTTGCGGTGAGGTTGAACGCACTGGGTGCAGAAATCGAATTGTTCCGCGATATTTGATCCCCCTCAAACAGGTGGCTTGAGTCACATTTTGCTTGGTGATGCTCTATGTTGAGGGGTGTGGGGCTTGCTTCGTATTTTGATTCGATAATGCCGTTGCCATTTGCGCATCGCGGTGGAGCGAAGGTTGCCCCGAATCTCGGTATCGAGAACTCGATTGCAGCCTTCCAGCACGCGTATGAACTTGGCTATCGGTATTTCGAAACCGATGTTCGTGCTACAGCCGATGGAGTTGCCGTGGCTTGCCATGACGAGCGGCTCGATCGACTATCTGGCGACCCGCGCGCGATCGCCGAGATTGACTCTCATGAACTCGAGTCGCTCTTGCTCGGCTCGGCTGAACAAATCGTCGCGTTCGATGCACTTCTCGAAGCATTTCCCGATGTCTATTTCAATGTCGATATCAAGTCCGATGATGCTGTCGCGCCAACGATTGCTGTGCTCCGGGAACGCGAAGCTGTGGAAAAGGTGTGTCTGGCTTCATTCGATCACACGCGGCTAGCTCATGTTCGCAAACTTGGTGGCGGCTTGCTCACCTCGGCTTCAACTCGGGAAGCCGCGACGATGGTGATCGGACGGGACGTTCCCGAGGCGCCACTCGTCTTTCAAGTTCCGGTTCGGCACAAGGGCGTCAAAGTCGTAACTCGTCGATTCATCGACAAGGCGTACTCGCACGGCAAGCACGTACACGTCTGGCCCATTGATGATCCCGGTGAAATGCATCGGCTACTGGATCTCGGCGTCGACGGCATCATTACCGACCGCACTGACCACCTCAAAGACGTCCTGATCGAACGCGGTCAGTGGAAGGAACCAACATGACCACTCACGCCACGGGAATTCCAGGTGAAGCACAAAACCGAAAGGCGGTCTGGGCTTGGGGAATGTGGGATTGGGGATCAGCAGCATTCAACGCTGTCATCATCACGTTCGTATTTAATAAATACCTTGTCGAAGTCGTTGGGCGCGATCTTCCGGGCCCAGTGTCAGCCAGTTCTTGGTTGGGATGGGCTCTTGGCGCTTCTGGATTGTGCATCGCGATCGTTGCGCCATTGACTGGTCGACAGACCGACAATCATGGCAATCGGAAACGAAGCTTATTCATATTGACCTTCGCGATCGTCGTTATTACCGCGGCGATGTTTTTTGTGAAGGATCAATACCAATATCTTTGGCTCGGACTTCTCTTAGTCGCTGTTGGATCTGTTCTCTTCGAACTTTCCCAAGTTCCATACTTTGCGATGCTCAGTCAAGTCGCTGGACCGAAGCAAGTCGGCAAAGTCTCAGGTTTCGGTTGGGCCCTTGGCTATGTTGGCGGAATTGCCTTGCTATTGCTTTGTCTTTTTGGGTTCATTCAAGGTGATGGTGATACTCGCGGTCTGCTTAACCTTCCAACTGAGGACAGCATCAATATCCGCGCCATTACACTTCTCGCGGCTGCATGGTTCGGAGTGTTTGCGCTGCCCTTGTTCATTTTTGTTCCCGAAATCCCACCTGTACAGGGTGAAGCCGGAAAGAAGACGTCAATTCCGGACGCCTACCGCGAATTGTGGGCCGAACTTAAAACCATGTGGGCGCAAGATCGAGAAACGCTCAAGTTTCTCATCGCGAGTGCTTTCTACAGGGACGGGTTGTCGGGTGTGTTTACGTTCGGCGCGATCATTGCTGGCACGGTCTTTGGTTTGAGTCCGGCTGATGTAATTTACTTCGGTGTTGCAGCAAATATTGCAGCTGCCTTAGGCGCATTTGCAGGGGGTTGGCTGGACGATCGGATTGGATCACGGCGTGTGGTTATGGGATCGCTCGTAGCACTGCTCTTGGTTGCAATTCCAATCTTTTTCGGATCTGGAAAGTTAGTTTTTTGGATTTTCGGATTAATGTTGTGCTTGTTCGTAGGCCCGGCCCAATCTGCATCACGAAGCTACCTTTCGCGAGTCACACATAGCGGACACGAAGGGCAAAATTTTGGGCTCTATGCAATGACCGGTCGAGCCGTTTCGTTCATGGCACCTACATTGTTTGGCATGTTCGTATTCATCGGCGGCGGAGACAATTGGGGAATCCTAGGCATTATGGTCGTTTTGGCGATTGGGCTGGTTTTATTGCTTAGAATTGATCCCAGTGCTGAAGATCATCTGCAGAGAAACGGAAGCCTTGAGCCGCTGAGCTGAACAGCGGAATCATGCTCATTGAGGGGGAAATGTGAACTTTCTCGTGTCATTATTGTGCGTTCTGATGGTGTCGCCACTAATAGGAAGTGACGTAGCGCAGCATCCTTCTCGACCACAGTTTTATGAGAAATACACACTCATTCATGTTTCGAAAAAGACGTCATACGTGAATAAGTCGAAAGCGCTTGCTAGCTGTCGTGCACAAGGGAAAGTGCCGATTACGTGCACGATCACTAAGGGGAAGACCGCTACTCGAAGTTTCGGGGTCGCACTGAAAATTCCGATTAAGACTGTCGCTGCTGAATTAGGGATCAGCCAGCAGACAAGCGTGACATTGACGACGGGATGCTCGGCACGAATCAAGAGTGGCCAAACGCTGTATGCCTATCCGGTCGGTACGAGGTACAAGTACAAGGTCAAGAAAGTTACAAAGGGCTCAATAATGCAGGACTATAACGGGACAACCATCAGTTCATGGCAATACACGTTCAATCCCTACAAGAACGATATTGCGTGCATCGTGAAGTAACTGCGCGCCTCACAGTGCGACACTAGCCGGGAATCTTTTGACCATGAGATACGTTTACTTGGTTAGGTATTACTGAAGGGGTTTAACCATGGCAGAACGCGCATTGCGTGGAGCACGTCTCGGCGGACAGAGTTTCGAGGACGAACGCGGCGTTGAAATGGCCCCACGCCAAGAAATCGAATACGTTTGCGAAGACGGTGAACGCTTCGTTGTCACGATGTCTACTGAGGCAGACGTGCCGTTGGAGTGGGAACACCCGAAATCGGGAAAGATCGGCCGCTGGGTCGATGGTGGAGACGAAGAAGTCAAGGAAGAAAAGCCCGTGCGCAGTCACTGGGACATGCTCCTAGAACGCCGTACAGTGCCCGAACTCGAAGACATCCTCAAAGAACGCGTATCGATGCTGCGCGGCGGCGAAATTGGTCCACCCCACTTGCATCGCAAATCCAAGAAGAAGTAAACCAGAAGGCTTGTCTTCAACCGACCTGTCGTCTATCCCGCTATAGGAGTTAGACGACAGGTCGTTTTTGTCACGACGGATACTTCAGGCCGCGGCCGGTGACGCGTTCCACGCCCCAGACTGCAACTTTGACGAGTGCTTCGCGCATGATGTCGAAACTCATTTTCGACTGCCCATGAATACGTTCGACGAATGTAATCGGGACTTCTTTCACATCGAGACCCGCTGCGGTGACGTGGCGGGTCATGTCGATCTGGAAACAGTATCCCT
>CALMUY010000014.1 GCA_937873005.1 uncultured Aeromicrobium sp.
CTTCGGCCTATCCTTTGCTTCTGATTCGCCCCGTGGGGGTGAAATGGGGGTGAACAACCGCTTTTCGCTTCCGCTCACTTCCTCATTATTGCATATCCGTAGGACATTTATTTACTGAAATGACGCGAAGAAACGGACTTTTTGCGACGATTCCAGCAAATAGCCAAAAGTGCTTGCGTAGTGGTTCAAACCCAGTATCGCCCACCACAAGAAAACCCTCTGATTCCAATGAAAAACGGAATTTGAGGGTTTTTGTTTTCGGGACTCATGCTACCAATGTGTCACGAACCTGAGTGTTCAGCCCGACTTATCTATCCAGAGCAGCAAACGCCCGTCGGCATCTAATTCGTGAAATGCGGGCGGCCCGGGCGGCGGGTCGTTGCGAATCCCAGAAATCACTTCGGATGGCCCATGGAAGTGCTCTTCCACCGCGTTCACCCAGTGCACCTCGGGCGCGAGGTCAGCCTCGAGACGGATCCAGTCGCCACGCTCAATGAGCGAAATGATGTGTCCCACTGCTGGAACAAATTCAGCCATGCTGGCCACCTTTCGCGAAAACCTCGACTGCTCCCCCGCCCCCAAATGTACGGTTGGATTGCCCACAGGACAACGTCACGAGAACAACCACGAAGCGAGCCTGATGACATTTCTCAAGAGCCCCATCATCCGGGCGGCCGCATTCGTGTTCACCGGTGTTCTCATTGGTGCCACGATTCTGGTGTTTTCGCAGCGTTCTTTCTATTACGGCACGTCTTCGAAAAGCCCAGGCATGGCGATCTACCACCTAGAACGCGCATTCGATGTGCAACTCACCACGAGCGATGGACTGTCGTTGGGTGCGTGGCACGTCGAACCCACCGACCCCAATGACTGGGCCGTTCTCTATCTGCCTGGCAATGGCGGCACCCGATTCAACCGTGATTCGGTCGGCCAAGCACTCGCTGATGAAGGGTTTGCCGTTTTACTGCTCGACTATCGTGGATTCGCTGGAAACCCGGGAAACCCCACCGAGGCAGGACTCAACCGAGATGCGAAAGCGGGCGTACAACACCTCAACGATGCGGGCTACCCCGACGACCGAATCATCTACGTCGGCGAATCGATCGGGGCTGGTGTCGCCACCCAGTTAGCGGCTGCTCGGCCACCAGCGGCCATGCTGCTCCGCTCCCCCTTCACCAGCCTTGCCGACGCAGCCGAATACCAAACACGTTTGCCAATCGGGCTGTTCATCTGGGACACCTTCGACAGCCTCGGTAAGGCGCCAACGATCGAAAGCCCCGTGCTCGTCCTGGCTGGCAGCGAGGACACCATAGTGCCCGCATCCCAGTCGCGAAAACTGTCAACGAAATTCCCTAACCTCGTTGACTATGTCGAGGTTCCGGACGTCGGCCACAACGATGAGATCTGGTTCGGACCGTTCCTTGCCGAAAAGACCTCCAGCCTCTTGCCAGAAAACGACAACTAACGCAGGCTAAGCCCATGAGCCAAGCACGTAGATTCTCATGTCACGCACGAACCGTGATGGTCAGCCTCGCGTGTAGTGCCTTGCTGCTGAGCGGGTGCAGCCGCGGGGCTACGAACAACGACTCAACCGACTCCACACCGACACCGCGTGTGACAAGTTCCGCTCCTGAATCCATCAGAAACGTTACGACGGGCCTTGAGGTCCCATGGTCAATTACGTTCTACGGCGAAACACCCCTGATCAGCGAACGCGACTCGGCTCGGGTGTTAGAGCTCGTGCCATCCACCTCCGGTACGAACTTCGAGCAGCGAGAAGTGGCACGAATCGACGGCGTCGCGGCCAGCGGCGAGGGTGGGCTACTGGGGCTCGCGGTCCGGAACAACTATCTCTATGCGTATTTCACAACCCGCACCGATAACCGCATCGAACGTTTCACCATCCGAGGTAAGCCCGGCTCGCTTTCGCTAGGCCGTGCCGAAACTGTGCTGACCAAAATTCCTCGCGCAATCAACCACAACGGTGGCCGCATCGCGTTCGGGCCCGACGCGAAGCTGTATGCAACAGTCGGCGACGCAGGGGAGCCTGATCTGGCGCAAGACCGTCGCTCACTTGCCGGGAAAATCTTGCGAATGGAACCTGACGGTTCTGTCCCGTCAGACAATCCTTTCGCCGATTCGCTCGTATTCAGTTACGGTCACCGAAATCCGCAAGGAATCGCTTGGAGTGCCGACGGGAGAATGTTTGCGGCCGAGTTCGGGCAAGACACGTGGGATGAACTCAATGTGATCACCGCAGGAGCGAACTATGGCTGGCCCGAAGTCGAAGGCATCGCGAAAAAGCGTGGGTTCATTGACCCTGTGCAGCAGTGGCCGACCTCGGACGCCAGCCCCAGCGGGATTGCGATCTACAACGGTTCTGTTTTCATCGCGAACCTTCGCGGTCGACGCTTGCGCGAAGTCCCTCTGGCCGACCTCAACTCGTCGATCGAACATTTCACAAACAAGTACGGACGTCTGCGTCACGCCGTCAGCGCGCCAGACGGCTCTCTGTGGATCCTGACAAACAACACCGATGGCCGAGGAGATCCCCAACCTGGCGACGATCGCATCCTCCGGTTCGTACCCGCCACACAGTAGCCGGCAGTCAGCGCCT
>CALMUY010000015.1 GCA_937873005.1 uncultured Aeromicrobium sp.
TGACGCGCACCTCGCCTGCCCATTCATCAGCGAGCGCCTGCGCGAGGTTCACGGTCGCGGCCTTCGCTGAACTGTAGAGCGAATAGCCCTTGCGTCCGCGCGTGTAAGAACTCGAGGTGAAGAGCAGCAGGGAGCCCTGTGATTCAGCGAGGAGCGGCTGGAACTGCTGGGCGATGAAAATCGGGGCAAGGTAGTTGATCTCGGTGGCGGCCCAGATCGTTTCCTCACTGGTTTCCACCAGATCGCCAATCGGCAAAACGCCAGCCGTGTTGACGACATAGTCGACTCGTCCGGCCTCGGCCAGCACCTTCGCGGCAGCAGCCGCGACGTCTTCACGACGATCAACGTGGGTGCCAGTCGATGAGCGACTGAACGAGAAGACACGTGCACCGAACGATTCAGCCAACTGGGCAATGTCTCCGCCGATTCCGTACGACCCGCCGAACACGACCATCACTTTGCCGGCAAGCGCTGCACGATATTCGTCGTCGTCGAGCTCTGTTGGGCTCTCGGCGGACGCCAACTGGAAGAGTTTGTCGGCGATGTACACGTCAATCGGCTCTGTCACCTTCATATTGCGTTCGTGGCCGTTGACCACCGCAATCGGCACGTCCGGGCAGTAACGCAAGACAACAGTGCAGTCGTCGGTTGCTGCGAAGTTCGGGTCTTTCCACGCGAGTTCGTAGGCGCGACGAATCACCGAACTGCGAAACGCTTGAGGGGTCTGACCACGCCGCAACAAGTCGCGCCGCAAAACGTCCTCAATGGTGTCGAGTTCTCCAGTCTTCTCGGCGTGAACTTGCACGATCGTGTCAGCCGACGGGATCGCCGTATCGACGGCTTCGTGGTCGGCGAGCGCCGCCACAACGTCGGCAATGATTGTTTGGGAAACCAGTGGGCGCACTGCGTCGTGGAACAAGACATTGCACTCATCGTCGCCGAGTGCGGCCAGCGCGAGACTCGTGGTTTCGTTGCGGGTCGAACCGCCCTCAAGGACTTGCGTGACCTTCGGGTAAGCGCCATCGCGCACGATCGCGTGAACCGGATCAAGGTGACCCTGCGCCATCAAGATGATGACTTCGTCAATATCGGGCGCGTCGTTGAACACAGCAATGGTGTGCTCAAGAATCGTTTTGCCCGCGATCTTGATGAGTTGCTTGGGGATGGAAAGACCGACTCGAGTTCCGGTGCCACCAGCGAGGATGACAGCCACATTGCGCAATGTAGTCACCAGACGAGGATACCTGCCGTCTCGCTAGACCTCGGGACGCATGACGGCTTCGTCCTGCTGCGACTTCCACTGACGAAAACCCTGTTCGTCCACGCCACGACGCCAATAGGCAGAAACCGAAATGTCGCTGCGCGCCACCCTGCCATCTAGCAAATAGGGGCGCACTGTCTTCAGCAAGGCCGATTCGCCGTGCACAAAAGCGTGAACTCGACCAGCAGGCCACTCCCACGATCGGACCGCATCAAACAACGCGTCAGTCTCCCCTGGTTGCATCTGGTCGCGGTGTAGCCAGTTCACCTCAACGTGCGCAGCCGTTGGCAGATCAATTTCGTGCGTGCGGTCATCGACTTCCAGGAAAGCTGTCGCGCGGGCATCCGGACTCAATACAGCCAATGCCGCCAGAATCGCTGGAATCGCGGACTCATCGCCGACAAACAGGTGATGGTCGGCAGTTGGGTCCGGTCGATATCCGCTACCGGGACCTTCGAAGGTGAGCACGTCTCCTGGTTGGGCTGAACAGGCCCAAGGACCAGCGAATCCTTCGTCTGCGTGCGTCACAAAAATGATGGCAATCTCGCGCGCTTCTCGGTCGATAAACGGCACCGAATAGGTCCGTTTCACTTCGCCAGCATCGGACTGAAAAATGAGTTTTACGTACGTGTCCGTGTCGTCGCCGTGTTGTTCGGCATAGGTGTCGAAATCGTCGCCGCTCAATACGATCCGACGCAGGGACGGCGATATGTCTTCGACACGTTGCACCTCGAGTTGAACGCGTACCTTCTGTCGCTTCGCCACAATGTGTAGCCTAACCGCGTGAGCCAAGGCCTAAACACTGACAACTTCGATTCCAGCATCCGCCCGCAAGACGACTTGTTTCGGCACGTCAACGGACCCTGGCTAGATTCTGCCGAGATCCAGCCAGATCGCGCCACCGCGGGAGCGTTCGTCGATTTGCTGGATGAATCCGAACGCATCATTCGCGAAATCATCGAACGGTGCGCCGAAGCACCCACAAGCGATGACGAACGCAAGATCGGCGATCTGTATCGCAGTTTCATGGACACAGGACGGATCGAAGAACTCGGGGCGCGCCCTTTGGCTGACGCCCTAGCACTCGTCGATTCGATGGAGTCAACCGCGGATTTGGCCCGGGTTTTAGGGGCTCTCGAACGCAAGGGCACGCCTAGCGTCATCGGCATGTGGATCGGACCCGATCGCGGCAACCCAGACCGCTACATCGCGCACATTGTGCAATCGGGGTTGAGCCTGCCCGACGAGTCGTACTACCGCGAAGAACAGTTCGCTGAGATTCGCGAGGCATATCGCTCACATGTCGCGGCGATTTTGCCGCTCGCCGGTTTCGACGACGTTGCTGCCCGCACCGAACGCATCGTCGCGCTCGAGACCGAGCTCGCGAGTCATCACTGGGATCGCGTTGCGTGCCGCGATGCAAACAAGACATACAACCTCATGACAGCGGCCGAGTTGCAGGAATCGTTGAGTGCTTTCGATTTCAATGTCTGGCGTGCTGCAGCCGGGGTCAAGGCCGCCGTCCTAGACGAGGTTGTCGTCAGCCAACCATCGTTCTTGACGGGGCTCAACAGTCTCCTCACCGAAGATCGACTCGTCGAGTGGCAGGACTGGCTGCGGTGGAAGATTGCGCATAGTGCCGCCTCCTACTTGAGCGAAGATTTCGTCAACGAGAACTTCAACTTTTATGGCCGCACGCTCTCGGGCACCGACGAAATTCGTCCGCGGTGGAAGCGCGCGCTTTCGTTCGTGGAAGGCGCGATGGGCGAAGCGATCGGCAAGATCTATGTAGCCGAACATTTCGGAGCCGAAGCCGGCGCGCGCATGGGCGACATGATCACCAACTTGATCGAGGCGTACCGGCTGTCGATCACGGGACTGTCGTGGATGAGCGACGAAACGAAGTCCGAAGCGCTTACGAAACTCGACTCGTTCACTCCCAAAATTGGTCATCCTCGCGAGTTCAAAGACTATTCAGGACTCGAGACTGAACCGGGCGACCTGCTCGGTAACGCGAATCGGAGCATGTCGCTTGAGGTGGACCGCGAGTTGGCGAAAATCGGCAAGCCGATCGATCGCGATGAGTGGTACATGACGCCTCAAACGGTCAACGCGTACTACAACCCCACCATGAACGAGATCGTGTTTCCGGCTGCGATTTTGCAGTGGCCGTTCTTCAGCGTCGACGCCGATGACGCCGTCAACTACGGCGCAATCGGGGCCGTGATCGGCCACGAGATTGGTCACGGCTTCGACGATCAAGGCTCCCACTATGACGGCACGGGCGCTTTGCGCAACTGGTGGACCGACGAAGATCGCGCTGCTTTCGAGAAGATGACGTCGAGTCTGTTCGCTCAGTACTCCGCACTGAGCCCCGAAGGAGCCGACGGGCAAACGGTCAACGGCGAACTAACGATTGGCGAAAACATCGGCGACCTCGGCGGCTTGGCGATCGCGCACATCGCGCTCGGCCTAGCTACCGGAGATTCCCCCGATCCGATGACTGACGGCCTCACTCGGGATCAACGATTCTTCCTGTCGTGGGCCCAAGCGTGGCGCGGTAAGGTTCGCCCGGCTGAGACCGTGCGCCGACTCACAGTCGATCCGCACTCACCGCCAGAGTTTCGTTGCAATCAAGTGATCCGCAATATCAGCGCGTTCCATGACGCGTTTGAGACGACCGATCAGGACGCGTCGTGGCTCGAACCTGCCGAGCGCGTTGCGATTTGGTCGTGATTTCGACCCGTATCTGACTCGGTGCGCACTATCGTGGCACGACAATCCCAAGATCACCACAGCCTCAAGATCACCACAGCCCCAAGATGAAGGAAGCGAATGAGCGAGAATCTACGTTTCGTCCTCGACGAAGCCGACATGCCAACCCACTGGTACAACATCGTTGCCGATTTCCCCACTCCCCCGCCGCCGCCGCTTCATCCAGGGACGCGCGAGCCCGTCGGACCTGACGATCTCGCTGCGCTCTTTCCGCCTGAACTCATCGCCCAAGAAGTGACCACGGAACGGTACGTCGAAATCCCCGAGGCCGTGCGTGACGTGTACCGCCAGTTCCGCCCGTCACCGCTCGTGCGTGCTCGCACTTGGGAGAAAGCGCTCGGCACCAACGCCCGCATTTATTACAAGTACGAGGGCGTTTCTCCCGCCGGTTCACACAAGACCAACACTGCTATTCCGCAGGTCTACTACAACTCCATCAACGGTGTCACGAAACTCACCACCGAGACGGGTGCCGGCCAATGGGGCACGGCGCTCTCGTATGCCTCGGCCTTCTTTGGCTTGGAATGTGAAGTGTGGCAAGTGGGCGCGTCCTTCGACACCAAGCCGCAGCGGCGCACGCTGATCGAGGTCTACGGCGGGACCGTGCATCGCTCGCCCAGCCAACTCACCGAATTCGGCAAGACACTCCCGGCAGACCATCCTGGTTCGCTTGGCATCGCGATTTCTGAAGCGGTCGAAGTGGCTGCGCAAAACGATTCGATCAAGTACGCGCTCGGCTCAGTGCTGAACCACGTTCTGCTGCATCAGTCGATCATCGGCGAAGAAGCGCTCAAGCAACTCGCGATGGCCGGCGAAGAAAGCGCAGACATTGTGGTCGGTTGTGCGGGAGGTGGCTCAAACCTTGCAGGTCTCACCTTCCCGTTCCTGCGCGAGAACTTGCAGGGTCGCACCTCGACCCGCATTGTCGCCGTCGAGCCGGCGTCATGCCCAACCCTGACGAAGGGCCAATATCGCTACGACTTCGGCGACACCGGCGGAATGACACCGCTGATGAAGATGTACACGCTCGGACATTCGTTCGTTCCCTCGCCGATCCATGCCGGCGGTTTGCGCTATCACGCGATGGCACCACTCGTGTCGCACGCGGTTCACGAGGGATACATCGAGGCTGTCGCGCTGCACCAGCGCGAATGTTTCGAGACGGCACTCGAGTTCGCCCGCACTGAAGGCATCGTGCCTGCGCCGGAGTCCTCGCACGCGCTCGCTCAAGCAAAACGGTTTGCCCTCGAAGCAAATGAGAAAGGCACGTCACCCGTGATCGTCATCGGCTTGTCGGGCCACGGCTTGCTCGAATTGGGAGCCTACGAATCGTACTTGGCCGGGCGCCTCGAAGATGACGCCTTGTCTCAAGCCGATGTGGACGCTGCGCTCGCAGAACTGCCTGAGATCTGAGTCGCCCGCTGGTGGTTGTGGCGCTCTTTCGTGGAAGATCAGCTCTAATGGAAGAACAGCGCCACAACCCACAGCATCGCTAGCGTGAGCGTCGCACCCAATTCGATCAGAATCGACAAGCCTGTCGCTTTGATCGCTACCCAGGTGGCGTCTTTTGCTGCCGTCGGGTCGTTGTGACGCTGCAATTCGGACAGGTAGGTGCCGAGGATGAATCCAATCGGCAACCCCACAATCGGAATCACGAAAAAGCCGGCAATGCCGAAAAGCGCACCGATGAGAATACTTCGATTCGGTATTCCGTTTCGCGACAAATACCGACCCGCGACAAGGAACTTCGCAAGCATCCCCACGAGGATGATGACGATCGCAATCGCGAACATCGTCCAGCCGACGGTTCCGCGTGTAATCAAGCCCCATACTGCAATTGCCCCACCCGTCAACAACAAGCCCGGGTAGACCTGCACCACGGCACCGACAATGCCGGCAATCACGAAAAGCGCGACGATGACATCAAGGAGTACGTGCATATTCATGTAGTCGAGCCTGTCACGTTGTGTCCGTGCACCAACTCAGCGGGAGGCACTACGGATGGAGAGTCTTTTCCTGCGGGCGCGGTGGGAAGATAGGGACGTGTCGAGTTCAGGTATGTCTATCCACCATCGAATCGTGGGGGCTCTTTCGCTCACACAAATCATTGGAGGCCTCGGAAACGGCGCAGGGCTTGCCGTCGGCGCCCTCCTGATTGAAGACATTTCAGGCTCCGCGAGCCTCGCTGGCCTGGCGGTCACCTTCATGATGATCGGTGCAGCAACAGTGACGGTTCCCCTCTCGAACCTAGCCTTGCGCTACGGCCGACGCGTCGCACTCGGCGTGGGTTGGGCGCTCGGAAGCGTAGGAGCAGGGCTCGCAGTTCTGGGCGCAATTCTTGAATCTGTACCGGTTGTCTTGCTCGCTTTTGCCTTGTTCGGTGTGTCTTCGGCAGCCAACTTTCAGTCGCGTTTCGCGGCAGCCGACCGCGCCGAACCAGCATCCGTTGCCCGGTCGATCTCTATCGTCGTCTGGTCGACAACCGTGGGTGCAGTCGTCGGACCGAATTTGACTGGCCCGGGCGCCGAACTGGCCGCGGTTCTGTCGCTTCCAGCGCTTGCGGGTCCGATGGTTATTTCGGCCGCGTCGTTTGCCCTCGCCTCGTTAAGTACATGGTTGCTCTTACGCCCAGAACCACTCACAAACCTCGCTACCACTCATTCAGTTAGGCCAACGATCAAAGACGCTCTGCCGCACGTTCGCGGTGATGTCGCGGTGGGCATCATTGCGATCACGATGTCGCACGTCGTCATGGTGTCCGTCATGGCGCTCACACCGGTTCACATGAAGCATCACGAAGCGAGTTTGTCGATCATCGGACTCACGATCAGCCTGCACATCGCCGGCATGTATGCCGCTTCGCCGGTATTCGGCTGGTTAAGTGATCGTTGGGGGGCCGGACGGACAATTGTGCTCGGGCAGGGGCTGTTGGCTCTTGCTTGTCTCCTTGCTGGAACCGCTGGGGATTCGACCGTGCAAATTACCGCCGGCCTCATCTTGCTGGGCTTGGGCTGGTCGGCCGCGGTGATCTCCGGAGCAGCACTCGTGACTTCGAGCAGCGACGCTGACGTGCGGCCGATTGTTCAAGGTCTCAGCGATTTGATGATGAACGTAGGCGGCGCCGTGGGCGGGTTGCTTGCTGGTGTCATCGTGTGGGCATGGGGCTTCGGCACACTCACGGCAATCGCCTGCCTCGCCTTGGTCCCAGTGCTACTGGCCGTTTTCAAATCCGGTTCAGTTCGCCCGAACTAACACGCGTTCCTTCGTGTGATTTCACTTTCATTACTGCTCCCGGATTGCTTTTGACTCTCGGCGTGCAGGTAAACTTGGAAGCGAAACCCACTCGGGGGTTTGTTTGGAGAATCGCATGAACAAGGTCATTATCGTCGGTGTAGACGGTTCAGAAACGTCACGTCGGGCCGCACAACGGGCGGCGGAACTTGCAGTCGAGTCCGACTCGCGACTTATCGTGATGACTGCTTTCAGCAAGACCGCCACCGAACGCATCGAGATCGGTGACGATGCGTGGGAAGTCTCGACCAAAGACCAAGCCGAAGCCACCGCCGACACCGTTGCTCGTAGTTTGGCTGCCATCGGCGCCGACATTGAAATTGTGGCCATGCGGGGAAAGCCAGCCAACGCACTCGTCGCAGAAGCGAAGCGCCGCAAGGCCCACCTCATCGTGGTGGGAAATCGTGGTGTGCAAGGTGCTTCTCGCGTATTTGGCAGCATTGCCCGCGATGTGCTTCAGCACGCCCCGTGCGACGTACACGTCGTCAAGACCGTCTGAGCGGCCCGTTTCGCGCCTGAGTCTCACCTTGCGCACCGGGCCTAGTGCGAAGATGTGCACATGAGTTCTTCGCCTCGAACCGTGTCTGAACAACGAGCCCTCGTGATGAGCGCGGTTCAACCCGTCGATTTGCTTGTGCTCAATCCGTTCGAGGCAGAAGGTCTCACCTTGAGATCGGACGCTACCGCAGCTCTCCAGGTTCCACCGTTCACAAATTCGGCAATGGATGGCTTCGCCGTTCGCTTTGACGATGTTCGTGCGGCTTCGCTCGAATCACCTGTCGCGCTCGAGGTGGTGGCCGATATCCCCGCTGGGGTCGATCTTGATCCACCCTTGCAGCCGGGGCAGGCCGCCCGCATCATGACGGGCAGCCCCCTTCCGACGGCGGCCGACACGATCGTTCCGTTCGAAGATACGGAAGGCGGGCTCGCCGACTCTTTGTCCACTGTATGGATCACGAAGGCACCGCACTCAGTTGGCGCTTTTGTACGACACGCTGGCGAGGACGTGCAGGTGGGCGATGTCGTTTTAACGGCAGGCACCCGGCTGGGGCCCCGACAGATCGCGAGTCTCGTTTCAACAGGAATCACCAGGGTTGACGTGTCACGAAAACCGCGCGTCGCTGTGTTGTCGACCGGATCGGAACTTGTCCCGGCGGGTGCCCCGGTCGGGCGCGGGCAGATTCCGGACTCCAACGGGGGCCTTATTGCGGGACTAGCGCGCGCTGCTGACGCCGACGTGACTGCGGTTCAGGCGGTTGCAGACGACCCTGAAGAGTTCCGTGCCGTGTTTGCGGCCCTGCTCGACACAAAACCGGACGTCGTTTGTTTTTCGGGTGGAGTCAGTGCGGGCGCGTACGAGGTAGTTCGCCAAGTTTTGAGCGAAACCGGTGACATGGAGTTCGGCCCGGTAGCCATGCAGCCGGGCAAGCCTCAGGGCTTTGGCACAACGTCCACCGGGTGTTTGTTATTCGGGTTGCCGGGCAACCCGGTCAGCAGCGCCGTGTCGTTTGAGGCTTTTGTCCGTCCGGCGCTCTTAGCAATGGCGGGTCGAGACCACACGCACCGCCCGCGTCTGCGCCTCACCACGAGCCAAGGCTGGACCTGTCCGCCTGGCCGCGAACAACATGTTCCGGTGGTCATTGACCGGAGCGATCCTGCGGCGTGGACGGTCGCCCCAGCCACCGCGGCGCACTCCGCGTCGCATCTTGTCGGGACTCTTGGCCTGGCCGAAGCGTTGGCGATCATTCCGGCCGAAACCCAGGCCGTGCGTCAGGGTGACCAAGTAGACGTCGTCTACCTGCCATAGCGGCCATCTGCTCGCACCCTGGCGGACTAGACTCAAAGCAGCACAATCATTTGGTTCCGAGGTGAGAACGTGACTGCCGCATATCCGCTCGTTGACACGCACGGTCGTGTTGCAACGGACCTTCGCGTGTCGCTCACCGACCGCTGCAATCTCCGGTGTGACTATTGCATGCCTCCCGAAGGCTTGGACTGGATGCCACATTCCGAAGTTCTCACCGACGACGAAGTCATCCGACTCGTGCGGATCGGCATCGAGTATCTAGGTATCGAGACAGTCCGATTCACCGGCGGTGAGCCACTTTTGCGGCGCGGTTTGGCATCTATCATCGCGGCCACGAAAGCCGTGGGCCCGAAGGTTGAAACCTCACTCACAACGAACGCACTTGGCCTGAAACACACGGCTCGGCCCCTAGCGCGGGCGGGTCTCGATCGACTTAACGCGAGCCTCGACACGCTTGATCCGAAGGTGTACGAAAAGATCACCTTGCGCGACCGCCATGCTGATGTGATCGATGGGCTGGCGGCCGCTCGCGATGCTGGACTTGACCCGATCAAGATCAATGCTGTGCTGTTGCGGGGTGTCAACGATCACGAAGCTCCCGATCTTGTGCGCTGGGCTATGGGCGAAGGGTTTCAGATTCGCTTCATTGAACAGATGCCGCTCGATGCGCAACACAAGTGGGATCGCAGCACGTTCGTCACGGCAGACGAAACCCTCGCGATGCTGAGCGAGCATTTCGTCCTCACTCCGCGTGAGGATCGCGGGTCGGCTCCTGCCGAACGCTTCACTATCGACGGCGGCCCACACACGGTCGGAATTATCGGCTCGATTACCCACAACTTCTGTGCCGACTGCAACCGTGTTCGGCTGACGGCCGATGGTCAAGTGCGCAACTGTTTGTTCGCGCGCGAAGAGTCCGATCTGCGTGCGGCTCTTCGCGGTGGCGCGAGCGATGAGGAGATTGCACAACGGTGGGCGGCAGCTGTTCTCACCAAACGCCCCGGACACGGCATCGACGACCCTTCCTTCTTGCAGCCATCACGCCCGATGTCCGCGATCGGTGGCTGACCGCGTCCGTATTGCCTCGGGCGTGCGCTTCGTGAACTATGGTGTGAGCGCAACCGTTAGACCTTGAGGAGCGCCTCCTATGGGCACACACCGCGTTTCCGCTCGCGACCTGATCGCGTCAATTGCCGACCCAGATTCGGTCGAATCGTGGGATTCACCGATCGATGTTTCTGGCTATTCCGAGCAGTACCAGCGCGATATTGAACGAGCAAAGGAACGCAGCGGTTGTGATGAATCGATCCTGACCGGCGCGGCCACGGTGAACGGTCGTCGTGTTGCTTTCATCGTGAACGAGTTCGGTTTTCTTGCCGGCTCGATCGGGCAAGCAGCGGCCGATCGCATCGTCGCAGCGGTGCGCCGTGCCACGGCCGAACGTTTGCCGCTGTTGGCGTCGAGTGCCTCAGGCGGCACGCGCATGCAGGAAGGCACGCCCGCATTCGTCAAGATGATTGATATTTCGCGGGCAGTGACCGAGCACAAAGCAGCCGGGTTGCCCTACATGGCGTACTTACGACACCCCACGACCGGTGGCGTGTTTGCCTCGTGGGGTTCGCTTGCGCACGTGACTGTGGCAGAACCCGGCGCACTCGTGGGGTTCTTGGGACCGAAGGTATATGAACTCCTGAACGGACGAACCTTCCCGACGGGTGTTCAGCAAAGTGAGAATCTGGCCGAGCACGGCATCATCGACGCGGTCGCGACGGCCGAAGAACTACCGATGTTGATCGAACGTGCGCTCGCTGTTTTGTGTGATGATCCCTCGACACCTCGACTTGTTCGCCGCGATCGGCGCGAGCCCAGCAGCGTCGATCACACGTGGGAGAGCATTCTGCGCACGCGCAGCACCGGCCGAGCCGGGGTGAGAGACGTACTGCGGACTGCGTGCGATTCGTTCTTGCCCATGCACGGCACTGACGAGGGTGAACGCGAGTCCGCGATCATCGTTGCGTTAGCGCGCCTCGACGGCGTGGGATGCGTCATCATCGGTCAGGATCGTGCGGCGCAGTCGCCCGATGCAGCGATGGGTCCAGGGGCCCTGCGTGAGGCACGGCGGGGCATGAAGATCGCTCAGGAATTGAATCTGCCGCTCGTCAGTTTCATTGACACGCCTGGCGCGGAATTGTCTGCCGAGGCCGAGGAAGGCGCCATAGCCGGTGAGATCGCCCGCTGCATCGCTGCAATGTCGAGTTTGACGGTGCCGACAGTTTCAGTGCTCTTGGGCCAAGGCACCGGCGGCGGAGCGTTGGCGTTATTGCCTGCGAAGGTGACGATTGCGGCTGAACACAGTTGGTTGTCACCATTGCCACCCGAGGGCGCCAGCGCTATCGTGCACGGTCACATTGATGCCGCCAACGAGATGGCTGTGCAGCAACGGGTTTCTGCTGTTGAGATGTGGCGGGCGGGAATCGTGCGGGCACTCGTGCCAGAGTTCGATGATGATTCACCGTCCGAGTTGGCTCGCGCGGTCGCTGGTGAAGTGAGTTTCTGGCTACGCGAGTTGGTCGCCGGCCGCGCTTAGCCCGGGTGACTAGTCAAAGTCGAGGAGTTCGTCGAGGTCGGCGGCTGGCGTTCCCGTCGAAAGCAGCAAGTCTGCAACGATCGCTCTGACTTGCGAAGCAATGGACGCGGTATTGATCGTGAGTTGTTCTTCTGCCGTGTGGATCGCGAGTTTTGCTGCGGCAATCATCGCGTGCGTATCCTCTGGTTCACTTCGGACCGTCTCAGCGAGATTTCCGAGCGCGATCACGAGACCCTCGGGGACTGGTTCGTTGTTACGCACCATCGCTGATGCCCGTCGCGCTAACACTCGCGTGTTGCGCACAGCGTGGTCAAGATCGACGAGTGATCGTACTCGTTTGACCACTGCACGTCGTTGTCCCCAGCGGAACGGCGAGATGCGGGCCATCTCTGCGACACTCCCAGCTTTGTTTCCGAGCGTGTCGATCATCGGTTGAGTGGCTCTGGCGTCGGCGAGCACCGCAGCGGTTTTTGCGTGGTCGTTTACTCGCATCGCGTCGGCTAGGTCGTCGAGAATCCGGGCGAGCTCGTTACGCATGTCGGTGATGCCTCGGTCAAGTTCACGTACCGGGTTTGACGGCAGGATCACGATGGTGGCTAGGCCCACGAGCCCACCGATGAGGGCTGACACAAACCGAGCCAGCGCCGGATCGACGTCTCCGGTAACCGGGACGACTGCTACGAGCAGAACCCCTGATGTGACCGCTTGGGTAAGCGCAAGGCCAGGTAACCGCACGAACCGAGCACTGGCGACTGCGAGCGCCACCACGAGCATGAGTTGCCAGGTGCCTCGACCTATCCAGTGGACGAGCAGTTCGCCTACGAGGATGCCGAGTGCAGCGCCGATGACGATTTCGACGACTATCCTGACGCGTTCACCTGCGCCGACCGTGAGCGTGAGCACCGCGGCGATGGGAGCGAAGAAGGCTTGGTGTGGATCAAAAATCGCGGTAGCGATCCCCCATGCGAGAGCCGGCGCGAGACTGAGTCGAAGGATCGTGCGCCAGCTGCCGATGACGTCCCCGATACGTTCTGAGATGGACGAACTCATGTGTGCCGTGTCGATCGCCACTAGGGGGTGCGTCCTTTCGCTGAAGCTCGAATC
Organism: uncultured Aeromicrobium sp.; assembly: GCA_937873005.1. Taxonomy (GTDB): domain Bacteria; phylum Actinomycetota; class Actinomycetes; order Propionibacteriales; family Nocardioidaceae; genus Aeromicrobium. Next base: position 12,826 of record CALMUY010000015.1, read on the forward strand.
CATCGTATCTCTCGACGGAGAGGTCGGCCCTTTTCGCCGTGCCCCCACTTGAAAGTCGATACCCCTAGGGGTATTCTATTTTTCATGAGCACCGTAGAGATCACGCTGGACAACCTTGAACAGACCGTCAACGACAACGACATCGTGCTGTTGGACTTTTGGGCCGCTTGGTGCGGTCCATGCCGTTCCTTCGCACCTGTCTTCGAACAGGCTGCCGCGACTCACACTGACGTCGTCTTCGGCAAGATCGATACCGAAGCGGAACAACAACTTGCCGCCGGATTCGGGATTTCTTCAATCCCAACGCTCATGGCTTTCCGCGAGGGAATCATCGTTTTCGCCCAACCCGGCGCACTTAACTCAGCCCAACTCGAACAGGTTGTCGCCGGCGTTAAGGCACTAGACATGGACGAAGTGCGCGCACAAATTGAAGCCGACAAGACGCCCGAGTCGGCACCCGCATCGTGACCACCACGTGCGCGACCTCGCGTTCAGATCGGGTCATCCGCGCCATCGCATCGATCTTCCTAGCCGGGTTCGCACTCTCAGCCATGGGAGAAAACTTATGGTGTGCGATCCCGGCCGGGATTTGTGCATCGTTCTTGATGATCGGCGCGATCACCGGCTGGTGCCCCACCGATCTGTTTAAGCGTGATGTCGCTGTTGCCCCGAATGCCTTCGGCTTCCCGGAAGCAAAAGACAGCCTCACGAAAACCACCAATCAACAACGCGAACAAACCAAAACCGGCGCCTAAACCGCGCGCCAAACCACCCAAGGAGAAATCATGTGTTCACCCGTTATGTGCAGCCGTTGCAACAAAGTCACCTGGAGCGGCTGTGGCCAACACGTAGACGCAGTCATGCGCAACGTTGACCCATCGCAACGCTGCACGTGTAAGTAATCCCCCCTGCCGACTAGCGGCGTCGCCTTGCCCACGCACGATTCAGTGGTTCGGGGCGCACACGAGATACCTTGCTTTTGCCGGCGGTGTCGCTAGTCTCAGGTCATGACTTCAACGGTTCCCCCCGTCACCCCTGTCATCGAAAACACGCATGAGCTCGTCATTTCGGCAACCGACCTTAGTAAACGATTCGGCAATTACCAAGCGATTTCGCACGTTTCGATGCAGGTTCGCCGAGGTCAAGCATTCGGCTTGTTAGGGCCAAACGGCGCAGGAAAAACCACCACCGTACGCCTGCTCAACCACGTCATCTCCCCCGACAATGGCGAGGTTCTGCTTTTCGGCGAGAAAATGACCGCCCATCGGGCAGACCGGCTCCGCACGCGGATCGGGGTGCAAACCGACACGAACGTTTACGAGAATCTGACCGCGCGCGAGAACCTCATGTTCTGGGCCCGCTTGTATGGTTTGGCGCCACGCCAACGCAAGGCTCGAGTAGACGAAGTCCTCGACATGATGGGTCTGGCCCATCGGGCCCGCGCTCAAGCTGGTTCGTTCAGCAAGGGCATGCGGCAAAAACTCGCGGTCGGCAGAGCAATCTTGCACCGCCCCGAATTGCTGTTCCTCGACGAACCGACTACCGGTCTTGATCCGCAGGCGTCGGCCGAGTTGATTTCGCACCTCGAGGACATGGTTCACTCCTTCAACACGACCCTCGTCATGTGCACACACCAATTGGCTGGACTCGCGGATTTGTGCAAAGACGTTGGGTTCCTCGTTGGTGGCCGGATGGAAGCGTCCGGGCCGGTCGAACAACTCGTGGCGGAACGCTGGCCTGGCCACCACGTTCGCATCTCGCTCGGAGCCGAATCCGATGAATTGATCGCCCGAGCTCGCACACACATACAGAACGAGTCGGCCGGTATTTCCTGCGAAATCAACGCCGACAGAACCTTGCACCTTGAACTACCCGACGAATCGTTCACCGAAGGCGTGATCGCCTCCCTCGTCGCGGCACAATTCCCCATCCGGTCTGTCGTTCCAGTCACCTACTCGATCAAGGACCTCTACTTCGATATCGCTTCAACGACTGGCGAGGTGGCAGCATGAATATCCAGCGCGTTCTCACCGTCGCCCACAAAGACTTGATCGAAGTGGTTCGCAACAAGCAAGCCATGTTCCCAATGCTCGTGATCCCTTTGGGGCTTGCCGTGATGATCCCGTTCGGCATTATCGTGATGGGCTCCGACCCGACCATGCCGACCAGCGCATTCGGCCTTTCTAGTCTCATCGATCAGTTACCGAAGGGCATCTTGCCGCCAGATCTGAGCGAGTCGCAAAAAATGGTGTACGCGTTCACGGTCTATTTCATGGCCCCGGTGTTCCTGTTGATCCCCTCGATGTCGGCGACCGTGATCGGCAGTTCGAGTTTTGTAGGCGAGAAGGAACGCCGAACGATCGAAGGCTTGCTGTACACACCCGTGACTGACCGTGAACTTGTCCTCGCCAAGATCATTGCGTCACTCGTGCCCGCGATCGTGATTACGTGGGGGTCGTTTGGTGCGTACGTGTTCATCGTCGATACGTTCGCGAGTCCGGTCATTGGCGAGCGCTACTTCCCCACTGCAAACTGGTACGCACTCATGTTCCTTGTCGTTCCGCTTTTGGCGTTCTTGACGGTGGCGCTGATCGTGGCGGTCTCGGGTCGGGCCACGTCGTCGCAAGGTGCGCAAGGGGTGTCATTCCTCGTCGTGATGCCGATGATCTTGCTGACCATGGGGCAGACCACGGGGATCATGCTGTTCAGCACGACCGTCGCCCTCGTGTTCGCCGCGGTTCTAGTTGTCGTCGACGTCGTCGTGTTGTATGCCGTGGCGGGGGTGTTCCATCGCGAACGCCTCTTAACCAAGTTGCTCTAGCGACTCGGGCACCAATCGCCAGTCTGCCTCGAGGCACAGGACTCCCGACAGGTCCAATTGGCGCAGGAAACGCACATCGTGACTGACCACGAGAAGCGCCCCGCGATACGCCCCGAGCGCGGCCACAAGTTGTTCAATGCTCGGCACATCAAGGTTGTTTGTCGGCTCATCGAGAATCAGCAAGCCAGGTGGCACATCGGTCACGAGCGCCTTGGCAAGAGCCACTCTGAGCCGCTCACCACCTGACAGGGTCTGCACGTGGCGATCGACCATGTCGCCGCGAATGAGAAGTCGGGCGAGACGGTTACGTAATTCGGCTGGTGAAATACCCAGATCTGATTGGCGTACAGCTTCCAACACGGTCAGGGTCGCGTCGAACTCGATCTGTTGCGGCAGATAGGCGCAAGCCACTTTCACGTCCGGCAACACGCGCTCAATCAGGCATGTCTTGCCGACTCCATTGGCCCCCACGATGCCGAGCCGTTCTGGACCGCGCACGTCGTAGTGGCGACCATCGCTGCTGGGCAAGGTGACGATGTGTTTTGCGGTCGGCAGTTTCGGGTCGACGAGGTCAAACTGCACGACATCGTCCTCACGGATCAGCAGTTCGCTCGCGTCCACTGCGGCCTGTGCTGCTTGAACGCGAGCATCAGCGGCGGAGCGCTTGGCTCCTTGAGTTTTCTCAGCTGCGTTACGTCGTTTGTCGACAATCATGCCCACGTATTTACGGTTCTCACGGTCTTTGCGGCCTTGACGTTGGCTGTGAGCTATGCGTTCTTCGGCTTTGATTCGTTCTTGCTTTTCTCGTTTCAGAACGTTTTCAGCAGAACGCAGCGACTGCTCAGCTGCTGCCTGTTGCACCGTAAGCCAGTCGCGGTAGTCGGTGTAGTTGCCACCGAATATCGTGAGGCTTCCAGCCCGCAATTCAGCGGTTTCTTCTAACAGGTCAAGCAGTTCGAGATCGTGGCTAACCACGATCAAGGTGCCTGGCCATGTGCGCACCAAGTCATACAGGCGTTCGCGGGCGGACCGATCGAGGTTATTGGTTGGTTCATCGAGCAGGGCAATGTCGGCACCTCGCAGTCGCACCCCCGTGATTGCGGTGAGCATGGCTTCCCCGCCCGAGAGTTCAGAAACGGTTCGGTCAAGATCTGAGGGCAGACGAAGTGCGGCTAGGGCAGCGACAGCACGGCTTTCGATATCCCAGTTATCGCCAATCCGATCGAAATCGGCCTGGTCGACCGAGCCTGCTTCGACAGCGCGCAAGGCTTCTCGAATGTGGTCGATTCCGAGCAGTTCAGCGACGGTAGCACTTGTCGTGGTGACGTCTTGCGGGAGATAGTCGACGAGCCCACGCGTAGATACTGATCCCGAGGTCGGGTTGAGTTTCCCTGAAATCAGTTTGAGGAGCGTGGACTTGCCCGCACCGTTCGCGCCGATCAGCCCGGTGGATTTGCGGCCAAAAGCACCCGTGAGGTTCGTCAAAACGGTCGAACCGTCGGGCCAGGTAAAGGTGAGGTCGTTGAATACAACAGATGATGAGTGAGACACGGTTTCTCCAAACAGTCAGCGGTCACGCTGACGTCCGGAGTACGTCAGCGCAGGGAGGTGGAACGTTCCCGACTGTTGTTCATTGCGTGTCCTTTTCGTTGTTCTCTTTCACGTGCGATGGTTCGCGAGAACTCTTCGATTCTCTCAAGTGAGCGACAACTAATCAACTCTGCCGGGTCAGAGTTGTTCGGTCGTGAGCTCGTTGCCCGCGTTTCTCGCCGCGCGCACGACGCCCACCGACTTGGACACGGCGGCTGCCAGAGGTGCACCGAGGATCATGCCGATCAGACCGGCAACGGTCCCGCCCACGAGTGTCGCCAATAAAACCATGACCGGATGGATTCGCAGGGAAGATCCGAGCGCCCACGAACTCACGATGCTCTGAATGGTGCCGTTGGACACGATGAAGGTGATGCCGATGATGACAGCTGCGTCGATTCCGCCTGTCCCGAACGCGATCAGTACGGCGAAGATTCCGGTAATCCACGCACCCAAGTACGGGATGAACGACAGCAAGAAATACATGATGAACATCGGGATGATGAGTGGAATGTTCAACAGAAAGAGCGGGATCATGAAGATCGGCGCGGTCACCAGGGCAGTAACTGCCGTTCCTTTGAAGTAGCCGCGAAGTGATTGTTTCGTGACCTCAGCAACATCGTTGGTGAGGGCCGGGTCGAGAGCGAAGGTGCGGGCAAGCCAGTCGGGAAAATTACGCACATCGCGTAGCACGAAGAACATAAGAAAGAGGGCAAAGAATGTGCCCATCACGAACGAGAACAGTCCCGAGAACGTGCTCGAAACCGCTCCCCACAGTCCGTTACTGACGGCGGGAGCGTAGTCAAGCAGTTGAATCCGGGCCCGCTCCATCCACACGGCATCGATATCGAGGGCTCGGCCCCAATCCAAGAACGAATACCAGCCTTTGAGTGCTTGCTGTGAGATCTCAGGGATCTGTTCGATGAGTCCGTTGATGACGATTTTGAGTGTGCCGGCAAAGACCGCGATGGTAGTGAGCAGTGCCACCACGGCACCGATCGCCGGTTTTACACCACGCTTTTCGAGAAACGTGACGATCGGGTCGAGGATCGTCCCAAGAATGACGGCCACGATGAGTGGCACTACGATCCCGCGGATAGCGCCTATCGCCATAGCGCCAACGACGATCAGGGCGATAATTCCGAGCAAGTACCAACTAAACGTCCCGTACCGTCGAATGAGCCGAGCGTTCGCTGAACTATTCACTTCGCTCACGGTCAGCCTCTCTTTGCGCCAGCAGTGTGTTCAGTCTGGCACGTAGTTAACTACCTAGAGGCCATTTAGGCCGCGACGAGTCTGAATCAGGCGGGTCGCGCAGTTGCGCGGAGCGCAGGACGCGCCACGAAGTAATACGCCACTGTGCCAATGATCCCCAAGAAGATCATGAGCAAAATGTAAATGAGTTGATTTTGGCCTGCCGCTTCCCAGGTAGCCCCGGGCGTCTTGAGTGCCTCGATAAGCATCCACACCCAGAGGACCACAAGACCGCCCACAACCGTGAGAAGTAGCAGCGAAACAACTATCGAAAGAACACTACTCATCGTGTGGGTACCCCTCCGGAAAGTCCGCTTCAACTTGGCGGAACGTGATCAGACTCGATCATACCTGCCGCAGTCTCGACACGCGACGATTCACAACATCGCTGGACTTGAGCACCTTTGGCAAGCAATCGAATCTACCTGCCCACCTTGAACTCAGGCTCCCCTAACTATCTGGAGTTAGTCGTCGCTACGATGGTCGCATGTCCGACGGCGCCCGATTCCTCAGCGTGGCCGACAAAAGGATCGCCTACGTTGATTCGTTATCGACGGGAATCCAACGCTCGTTCTCGCTGCTGTGCACTCCTATGCGCGCGGACCAGGCCGCCCGCGATATTCGGAAGAAGAAGACCGAATACATTTCGGACGCTCACCAGCGCCAACGCATCGGTCAGATCGAGGCCGCGTCACAAACAGCAGAGTTTCATGATGTGCTGCAACAAGAGGCTGATCTCACCGCTGGCCACGGCGTGCTCCGCTACACCGGCCTAGTCAGCGTGTCTGCAACGACCGCGGAAGAACTTGATGCTGCTGTCGCCGCGATCGAGCAGGCCGCGATCCAGGCGTCCTGTGAAACCCGGCTACTCGTTGGGCAACAGGCTCAAGCATTCACTGCTGCGGCATTGCCCTTGTGCCGCAGCGTTTGAAAACTGAGCATTGGGCATGGTTCATCCAGAATCCTTATAGCAATCATTTTCATTACTCACAGTGTGCACACCACGCAACGGGAACCGCATGGTGCCTGTCGTTGCGTGGTGTGCATCACCTGAGGTTAGTGGGCTGTATTGGGGTGAGCCCCGCCTTCGACCTGCTGTTTGGCGTTTGAACTCTGGTGGAGGTGTTTCAAGAGTCGGTCCCCTTCGATATCGAGGTTGGGGAGCAGCTTGTCGAGCCACTTCGGAATCCACCATGCCGCTTTTCCAAGCACCGACATGAGCGCTGGAACAAGCGTCATACGCACGAGGAACGCGTCGACGAGAATGCCAACTGCCAGGGCGAGACCGAATTGTTTCACCATGCTGTCGTCGCTGAAGATGAATCCTGCGAACACGGACACCATGATGACTGCTGCTGCGACGACGACGCGGCTGGCCTGCTCAAATCCATGAATCACCGACTGTTTGCCTGCGCGCCCGTGTACGTGGGCTTCACGCATGGAGCTGACCAGGAACATTTCGTAGTCCATGGCGAGGCCGTACAAGATGCCGGTCACCATGATCGGTAGGAACGAGAGGATCGGGCCTGGCGTGTCGAATCCTACAATCTCTTTCAGCCAGCCCCACTGGAAGATAGCGGTCATAATGCCGAAGGTGGCACCGATCGTGAGCAAGAATCCGGCGGTTGCTTTGACTGGAATCAGCACCGACCGGAATACGACGAGCAGCACGAGAAGTGACAGCACCACGATGATGGTGATGTAGAGCGGCAAGACGCTTGCGAGTTTCTCTGAAATGTCGAGGTTGATGGCGGTGAGCCCTGTCACGCCGATGGTGGTGCCACTAATACCGGTGAGCGTGCCCGTGTCTTCACGCAGGGTATGCACGAGTGTCTTCGTTGCGTCATCATCAGCACCGGCAGTCGGGATCACCGAGAACAACGCCAGCGAACTATCAGGCGAAATGCCCATTGGGCGTACCGTTTCGATCGCGTCGCTTTGTTCAAGTTCGCTGGTGATGCCAGGCAGTTGGGAATCTGTGAAGCTAGTGCCGTCGGGGGCGTGGATCACGGTGACAAGGGGTGCGTTGTACCCGTCACCGAAGCTTTCGGAGACGGCGTCTGCTGCTTGGCGTTCGGTGGTGTCGAGGTTTGCTGTGGCACCGTTTGGCATGCCCAGGCTCATTTGCGTCATCGGGATTGCGGCCACACCAAGAAGGGCCACGACCGCAACGATCACTACCCACCTGCCCTTTACCAGTGCTGTCGCGTAGCGGTGGGCGAAGCCGTGGCGCTGTTCGTAGCTGCGCTTCTGCCCGCGAGTACGCGCTTTTGTGCTCAGGATTCGTTCGCCGATGAGCCCGAGAAGTGCTGGTAAGAGTGTCAATGCGATCAACACTGCACAGAGCACAGTTGCTGCCGCTACCAGCGCCATTGTGGTGAGGAACGAGATACCGATGAGGGTAAGGCCCCCGAGGGCGATGATGACGATGAGGCCTGCAAAGAGCACGGCGCTTCCTGCTGTACCTGCGGCCCTGCCTGCGGCTTCTTCTGCCGAAAGGCCCTCACGCAGAATCAGGTGGCGTTGCCGGTTCACGATAAAGAGTGCGTAATCTAGCCCGACGGCGAGCCCGATCATGAGGGCGAGTACCGGGGTGGCGCTGGTGAGTTCGATGCTCTGGGAGAGTGCGAAGGCTCCGCCGAGCCCGACCGCGACACCGATGATGCCGGTCACCAGTGGCAGGCCCGCCGCTCGAAGCGAGCCGAGCGTGAGCAAGAGTACGAGGCCCGCGACGAGTAACCCGAGCGCTTCATGGCCACCCAAGGGTGGTTCGTGTGGTTTCAGAGATTCCGTGGGAAGTGCCGTGAGCCCTGCTGTGTCGGCATGCTCGGATGCGATCGCAACGAGGTCTTCGATGACGCCAGATGGCAGGTCTTCAACATGTTCGGTGAACTGGATCTGCATGAGGGCAACAGCCCCGTCAGCTGACACGAGCACCCCGGGTGCAAGCATGCCCTGTTTCAGCAAGGCCTCTTGCATCATCTTTTCTTGCTGCTCAGGACTTGGCGGAGCATTCGGGGATGGCATCGGTGACTGCTCAGCTGATTGTTGTGGCAGCCCCGGTTGCTGCGCCTGTTGACCAGCTGTCGCTTGGGTGGGTGGGGTTGCTAATGCTGGGGCTTCACGGGCAACGACGTATTCGTTTTCAGAAATTTCTTTCATTGCCGCGCGAACCGCGTCTGCAGCTCCATCCTCATCAAGGCGTTTGCCTTCATCAGCGGTGAAGACGATGGTGCCCTGACCGCCAGAAGTTTCGGGAAACTCGGTGCGCAGCTGGTCGATGACCGTATGACTTTGGGTGCCATCGATCGTGATTGCCGAGCTGATTTTGGCCCCGCTTGCAACAGCAAGGCCGAGCACCCCGCCAACGATGAGCAGCCAAGTGAGAATGAACACCCACGGACGCCGGTAGGAAAACCGTGATAAACGGTACAGAAATATGGACATCAAAAGCCTTTCTGGCATGCCGAGTAAACGTAGGGTGGGCCCCTACGTGCGAAGAGTTGAAAAATGGTGGGGTTAGAGACCGGCTCTGAGCTTTGAGAACACCTTCTCAACGAACTCATCGAGCGACGACTCCGACCCCGAAGACCCTGCTTCGATGAACGAAGTCAGTGCACCGTAGGCGGCTCCAACGATGATCGGAGCCACAAACTTCGCCGCAGAATTCTTAGCTTGCGCCGTGACCACAGCCTGCGCAGTTCTACGAATTTCTGCGTGCACGTTCTCAACGAACGGCTGCAAAGCCGGATCTTTCCGTGCCAGGTCTCGCAGCTGGATCAACAGGTCAAGCATGCCCCCCGAAAGTTGATGAAGCGCGAGTGCGCGCACCCACTCCAGTAGCGGGATGCCCTCGGGCATCTCCGGCAGCGTGGCAATGCCGTCTTCTAACTGTTCAAGAGCGAGCGCTGCAACAGCTTCTTCTTTGCACGAGAAATAGTTAGCGAATGTACGCCTGGAAACACCGACCTGCTTGACAACGTCGTCGATGGTAAACCCATCCAGGCCACGTTCCTGGGTGAATTCAAACGCCGTGCGCGAAAGCGCGTGCGAGGTCTGTTTGCGTTTCTGGTCTCTCAACCCGGGTGTTGTCATACAGCGAGAGTAACAGCAACTTTGCCCATTGAGCAACTTTGCGCGTTGGGAAATGTTTAAACGGGTTTGCTGTCAAGTTGCGCGACCAAGCACACCTATCAGATCAGTGATCCAACACTCTTCATGGAGGAGGCCGTCATGCCTACTTTTTACGATCCAGTCGCCGATGCCAGTGAAGCCGCCGACGCGATGCGCGGGCTTGCCCATGCGAGCCGCAACTTCGAGCACCCACAAGACATGTACGGAGTGCTCGGCGATCTACTCGCTAACATACGCTCACTGCGGCAGGTGCTCGATCAGCTGGCTACTGCTCATGCTTCGACGCGATCACGCGCCTTCGACGATCACGGCAACCACCAAACAGGGGCAAGAGATGCTCTCGCAGCAGCTGACGAACTACATCAAGCCGCAATCTTCATTGACCAAGCGGAAGAGCACGTAAACGCTGGAGCATCAGCGGCAGCTCGAATCGCGTGGCATGCTGAGTCTCCCGCAGAACCCGCCACAGTCAAGCGTTGGGTGAGCATCTGCTTCTTACAGGGCGAAGACGCTGACGAAGTACTGCAACTGATCGATGACGAGGGCATCGATGCAGCCACTGGACTTGGCGACGGCGGTGTGGATGGTGGCGGGTTTTGGGAAGGAAAAACTCGTGTCGAACTGCAGGCGCTATTGCACGCTGCCGCACTCGATAATCGCAGCCCTGCAGAGCTGTTTAGATGGACCCTCGATCCATCAGCTGCAGCAGATGCAGTCGCAATTCTGCACGCCTCCACGCGAGCGGCGACGGGATGGGCGGATTCGCTGGAGGCAATGATCGAAGCAGATCCGCGCACCCGGGACTCCATTTGGCAAGGTGTCTCCCTCGCACTTGCCGCCCTGGCTGACCCACGCGTGCTCGACGCGGTGAGCCCCACAGAAGATGAAACGTTTGACCCTGAAGTGTTCATTCGAAACAAGGGCACACTGTATTTGCTGGCCACCGGGGCCGGTGCTGGCAATAGCGCCGCACTGGTCGCGGCACTCATTGAGGATCTCGTGGAGACGTGCCGTCGCATTGCGGCACGCTCACCCGGTGCCCGACTTGACCCGCCACTACTGTTGGCACTCGACGAAATTGGCAACCTCGCACCGCTGCCTTCGCTGCCGACGCTGATGGCAGAAGGTGGTGGCACTGGCATCACCACAATGCCCGTACTGCAGTCGCTCGCGCAGGCAAGGGATAAATGGAGCGACGATCAAGCCTCCGCCATCTGGGACGCCAGCATCGTAAAGATTGTGCTCGGCGGCGCGTCAAATTCACGTGACTTGCAAGACCTCTCGACGCTCATCGGCGACCGGGATGAGTTCACCGACTCAGTAAGTCTTGGCGACTCCGGCTCACGCACGAGCCAGCGCTCGGTTCGGCGTGTGCCGATTCTGCCGCCCGACCGTATTCGCACGATCCCGTTTGGCACCGGTGTTGTGCTGCTGCGTTCAGCCCCGCCCATCATTGCCGACTTACATCCGTGGCCCAAGCGCCCCGACGCGAAGACTCTGCAACGAGAACGCAGCAAAATCGAAACGCTGCTGCTCAAACCTGCATCTGACGACTGATTCCTTCGCGGGGGTGATCGTGCACCTGCCTGATAGGAGTCACCGGTCTGGTGGCTCCTCACTCAGACAGGAGAACAGTCCAATGACTATTCGCACACAGCAGTCGATCTCTGGCTTTATCGCCAGCGACCCGCAGCTCACCGAAACAGACCGTGGTGAAGCGCGATTTTATGCACGCTTCGGGCAAGAAAACTACCGACACGAAAGCGACGGCACGTTCACGAAACTTGAAACAAGTTTTCACAACCTCGTCATGTACCGTGCCACCGCCGAGCGGGCTTACGAGCGATTCGTGAAAGGTGACAGCTTCGTAGCTGAAGGCTATTTGCACCCGTACAGCTACGAACGCGATGGTCAAAACCTCGCCGGTGAAGAGTTCGTCGCAAAGAAAATCGGGCACGACACCGCTCGCACGCAATACAACGTCGATCGCAGTTCTCGCACCAACGCGCACGACGCACCGCCGAGAGGGCAGAACCGAGGTTTCGAAGCACCCTGGCAGCGGCCAAGTAGCGATGCCCTAGGCCTTGGTCGTTGAACGAGAATAGGGGCGTCTCTCATGAACGAGCACACTGAATTCCATGACACTGCGGAGTCCAACTTTTCTCCCGAGCCAGTTGCAGGGCCGCCGCGCCCAATCAATTGGAACCTGCTGACAGCACACGATCTCGAAGAGGAGCTGTTGGTGCTCAACCGCTGGGTCAATTGGCTTCGCACGGAGTACGGGCTACCAGCCTCAGAGATACCTCCGATGTGGCACCGGCACCCCGAGCTGCTTTGGGAGCTGTCTGCCCTGCACCTACATTGGCTCTGCGCTTATGACCCGGAGCAAGACGGTTCAGCACCATTTGGGTGGCACCGCGATTTTGCTGACGCTCGTGCCCGGCTGCGCGACTGGGTTGCCGCAAGCGGCACTCGCCGCGATCGAGACCGGCCGACGCGGCGAACACCCTGGCCCGGCGAGGAACAACCCCCACAAATTGCAGAACAGGTCGTCACCGACCGTGACGCTGACTTCGTGCAGTTCGTTCTCGACCAGGTCGCCGCCCGCGAAGCGGCAGAAGATGCCTTCTTTGCAAGCATTGATGCAAATGACGTTGAGCCTTTAGGTTCCGACGTGGTGTGAGCACGATGCCTCGTCCATACCGACGTCGAACCAACCGTGCCGACGCAGATCGCCGCATTCGTGTGCGCTACGAACCGCGCAGCGAG
>CALMUY010000016.1 GCA_937873005.1 uncultured Aeromicrobium sp.
TACAGCCAAGACGCACCCACCCTCTGGGACGTCACGTTCCAGACCGCAGTAGCCCAAGCTGAACTCGAAGCTCGCGACTATCCCGGCGCGTATCACCGCGTCGCTTACCAGCACGAGTCCGGCCCGATCTACATCGAGACCACTCGCCCCGAACTCACCGCTGCTGCCGTCGCACTCATCGCCCACCCCGATGACGAGCGCTACCAACACTTGTTTGGCCAGACGGTAACTTCCCCGGTGTTCGGCGTGGAAGTACCCGTGATTGCCCATACCTTGGCCGACCCCGACAAGGGATCCGGCATCGTGCACTGTTGTACGTTCGGCGACTTGACGGACGTTCAGTGGTGGCGCGAGTTCCAGTTGCCGAACCGCACTGTTATTGGACGCGACGGACGTATCCTGCGCGAGACACCTGAGTGGATTGCGGGCGGACCGGGCGAGGCCGTGTATGCCGAACTCGCCGGAAAGACCACCTTCAGCGCCCGCGAAATCATGGTGCAGGCGCTGCGCGATTCGGGCACGCTCGATGGCGAACCCGAAGCCACTCAACGTATGGCGAACTTCTACGAGAAGGGCGACAAGCCGCTTGAGATCGTGTCCACGCGCCAGTGGTACATCCGCAATGGCGGCCGCGACACCGATTTGCGCGAGCGCCTGATCGAGATGGGCAACGACATCACGTGGGTCCCTGAATACATGCAGTCGCGCTACACCAACTGGATCAGTGGCCTCAACGGCGACTGGCTCGTGAGCCGTCAGCGTTTCTTTGGCATTCCCTTCCCCGTTTGGTACCAACTCGACGCCGACGGCGAACCCGATTACGACAATCCGATCGTTGCGAGCGAAGCCGACTTGCCAGTCGATCCGGCATCGCAGGCACCCGCCGGGTTTAGCGAAGATCAACGTGGCGTGCCGGGAGGCTTCATGGCCGACCCTGACGTGCTCGACACGTGGGCCACGAGTTCGCTGACCCCTCAGATCGTGTGTGGCTGGGAATCGGATAACGACTTGTTCGCCAAGACGTTCCCAATGGATTTGCGCCCGCAAGGTCACGACATCATTCGCACTTGGCTGTTTTCAACAGTGGTCCGGTCAAACCAAGAGTTCGGGGTCGTGCCGTGGAGTCACGCGGCACTTTCTGGCTTCGTAGTTGACCCCGACCGCAAGAAGATGAGCAAGTCGAAGGGCAACGTGGTTGTGCCCGACGAGATCATCAACAAGTACGGTGCCGATGCTGTGCGTTGGCGTGCCGCAGGTGCCCGCCCAGGCGCGGACTCCCCGTTCGATGAAGCACAGATGAAAGTTGGTCGCCGTTTGGCGATGAAGGTGCTAAACGCGAGCAAGTTCGTGTTGGCCGATCCCGAAGCGTACGGATTGGGAGCAGACGCGAGTTCGCTCGATGCAACTCTCGTAACGGAGCCGATTGACCGTGCGCTTTTGACTGGGCTGGCTCGGGTCGTTGAACAGGCGACAGCCCACTTTGAGTCGTACGACTACGCCACTGCCCTTGACGTGACAGAAAAGTTCTTCTGGAGTTTCTGTGACGACTACCTCGAACTCGTGAAGGAACGCGCCAAGAACGGTGACGCTTCAGCGAAGGCGACTTTCGTTCTTGCGCTGTCAGTTCAATTGCGCTTGCTGGCGCCGTTCTTGCCGTACGTCACCGAAGAAGTGTGGTCGTGGTGGCAAGAAGGTTCAGTTCACACTTCCGCGTGGCCCGTTGTCGGCGAGTTGGCGATCACCGCCCAGGACCCGGCGCTCTTGGCGCTCGCTGCCGATGCGCTCTCGGCTATCCGTGGCACGAAGTCCGCCGCGAAACTCAGCCAACGCACGGAAGTTTCGAGCATCGTCGTCACTGGTACGCAGGAATTGCTCGATTCGATCGCTTTGACTTTGACTGACGTTCGAGCGGCTGGCAGCGTCGTGGGCGACATCACGACCGTTGTGAATGCTGATGCGAATGAGCTTGAATTCGACGTAACTCTCGTTGTGGAGTGAAATAGAAGTATGTGGCACGCGTTGATCATCGGCGAATCGCTGATCGATGTGATCGAGGGTTCCGAGCATTGCGGCGGCAGCCCTATGAACACAGCGATCGCGCTAGCACGTTTGGGTCGGCCAACGCGTTTCGTCACGTGTTTTGGTGACGACGACCGTGGACACGTCATTCGTGAACAATTGCGTGCCGAGAATGTTCATCTTGCCAACGACCCGCTCACCGCATGCAATACGTCTACAGCGATTGCGAAACTTGCTCCCGACGGTTCGGCTACCTATGACATCGATTTGCGGTGGGAACCACACCAGATTGATTCGCGGGCGCTCGCCGATACCGCTGTCTTGCATTTTGGCTCGATTGCAGCTCTCGTTGCGCCAGGTTGCGATTTGGTGGAGAAAACCGCCTTGGCTTTGCAGGGCAAAGCATTTATTAGTTACGACCTGAACTTGCGTCCGTCGGTGACGGGCACTGGTGTTGACGTCGTCAACCGGGTTACTCGTCTCGCAGGATTGAGCACACTCGTCAAAGCTTCCGATCAGGACTTGAAGGCTCTGTTCCCCAACCGTTCGGTTGAAGAAACCGCTCACTATTTGCTGAACCTTGGGCCGAAGGCGGTCATCGTGACACGCGGTTCGACTGGTTCGACGTGGTACGGAAAGCTCTTTACGGTTCCAATCGCTGCGACGCCCGTTGATGTGGTTGATTCGATTGCTGCAGGCGATACGTTTTCTGCGGCTTTGATCGATGCGTTGTGGGATACGGGCGTGTTCAAGGATCCGCGGCCGTTGACACTTGCAGAAATCGAGGCCGCGTTGCGCCACGCAACGAAGGCAGCAGACGTGACCGTGACGCGCGAGGGCGCCGACCCTCCGCACAAGAGCGAACTTTCGGTTTGACGCCATTTTGTATTGACACCTTTTTGAATTGACGCCTTTTTGTACTGACAGATCAGTATGAAATGTCACATTATTTTCACGGAATGCGCCGTGGATTATGACCCCATGACAGATTAGGCTTACCTCAGTAGTTTGGGTTTTCTGAGGAGTGAGCATGGCGAGAGAACGCCATCAACAAGAATCCGTCATTTCACCTCAAGGCCGCCGTGACACGAAAATCGTGGGCGGCTTCCGGCTGGCCTCGGCACTTTGTTTCGCACTCGCCGTCATTTCGATCGGCAACCTCTTCGACAGCGCCGGCCAACCAACGCTGATGAGGGCGATCGTGTTCGGAATCCTCGCCGGAGCCTTCGCCTTCGGTGAAATCACGTGGGGCGGTCGGGCCGCTCGCCGCGAAGAACAACGCTTGCGTCGCTCGCTTATCACGCAACAACACGCACTTGCCACGGCATCTCACGGCCCAAACGACGGCATGGAGCCTGCCCGCCTTGTTGCGCTCATGACCGATAACACCGAACGCGTTACCGAATTTCGACAGGTGTATCTCGGCGCCACGCTCACCGCTATCGCTGTTCCGTTCGTGATCTTGACCTACATTGGCATCGTGATCGACCCGGTCGTGGGCTTTCTCGTCATGGTGCTCGTTCCCCTCATCCCGGTGGGAATCCGCGGGTTCATGATGCTCTTTCGCAAGGCGTCGGCCGAGTCGCGCGCAAAACGCGGCCAACTTTCCAACTTGTACCTTGACGCGATCCGAAACCTGAACACGATCCGACTCCTCGGCGCTGGCCAACGAGTCGAAGACGAACTGAGCCGACAAGGCGAAGCTAACCGCGGCGCCATTATGAAACTGCTCGCGGGTAACCAAATCGTCATCATCATCATGGACAGCTTGTTTTCGCTCGTCCTGATTTGTTTGACTGCCGGACTCACCGTGTGGCGTTCGGATCACATTTCGCTCGGCCAAGCATTCACCATCATGCTCCTGACTGTCCTGTTGCTCGAACCGCTGCAACAGGTTGCCGGCTTCTTCTACATCGGCATGGGCGGAATCGCGTCGCAAAAGGCGATCAAGTCCTACCTTGGCGCTACGCCCGCCACCACTGATCCCGAGTCGGCCGCCACTGCTACGACCGGCGACCCGAATCTCGCGATCGAGTTCACCGACGTCTCGTTCGATCACGGCCGCGGCGAGGTGCTTCGTCACCTTGACCTCGCGGTGCCCTACGGTTCGCGCGTCGCGATCGTCGGCCCTAGCGGTGCCGGTAAGTCGACGCTCATGGGCATCATTCAAGGCACACTCCCCCCACAAAGCGGCCACGTGTGGGTGGCCGGTCAACCTGTAACAGCCGAAGCTCTCTCAGCGACGCGCACCTTGAGCGCGAGCGTGGCTCAATCAACCTGGATGTTCACGGGCACCATCGCGGACAACCTACGCATTGCGAACACCACAGCAACCGATGCGCAGATGTGGGAGGCGCTCGAACAAGCCCAGGTTGCCGACGAAATTCGCCGGATGCCCCACGGTTTGGACACCCATCTTGGTGAAGGCGCGGCGCTGATTTCGGGCGGACAAGCACAGCGGATCTCGCTGGCTCGCGCGCTGCTATCCGGACGTCGAATAATTCTCCTCGACGAACCAACAAGCCACGTTGACATCGAGTCAGAAGCTCGCATCATCGACGCCATCGCCCGACTCCCTCGCGGCCTCACGATCGTCATGATCACCCACCGCCCATCATTGCTGCGCCTCGCAGACGAAACCTACGAACTAAACGCTGGATCCCTTCAGCAGACACAGAAGGCATCATGACTTCCTCCCCAACCCTGCGCGAACTCGTGAGTTGGCTCTTGTCGATCACCAAGCCTGTTCATGCGCCGCTCTTGTTCTCACTCGCGTGCCGAATCTTCAACTTGTTGCTCGATTTGGCCCTGTTCGGTCTTGCGGCCGGCGGCGTCGTACACCTACTGACCGGCGGAGAGAACTTCGGCGTTTTATTGACAGCGATCGTTGTCATAGCCTTGTTGAAGGCGAGTTTCTACTACCTTGAGCAGTTCTCGGGCCACTATGTGGCGTTCAAGGCCCTTGAGCTTTTGCGTACCTACGTGTTCGCGAAGATTTGGCCAAAGGCTCCCGCATTCGTGACGCATTCTCGCTCGGGTGACGTGCTCACGAGCCTGACGCGCGATGTTGACCGGATCGAAGTCGTCTACGCACACACGTTTGCGCCCGTGGTTTCTGCCTACGTTGTTGGTGCCATCGCTATGGTCACGGCCGGAACGTGGTTTGGCTGGGACTTGGTGTGGATCGTTGGCGTGTGTTTGGCCGTGGCTTTGTTCATCGTGCCGTTCGTCGGGACGCGTTACTCACTCACCGCGACCCAATCGACATTGGCTGCGCGTCGCGATCTCGCCCATCACATCACCGATTCAGTGTTCGGCGTCAACGAAGTTATTGGATATGGGCGTGAAAGCGAACGAATCGAAAGCATGGACGCACTCGGGTCGACTGTTTCGACGTTGGCGCGCCGGCCGCGGGATCTGGCAGCGTTTCGCCGCGCCGCGAACCTCACGCTGTCACTCATGTCCGCGGCATCGGTGGTGTGGCTCGGACTGAACACGACCACGTCGCTCGCCATCATTGCCGGCCTCGCAGCAGCCTCGATTCGTCTATTTGAAGGCCCCCGTGGCATTGAAGATTCGGTGGGCTATTTAGACCATTCGCTTGCAGCCGCGCGCCGCCTCTGGCACATGAGCAACGCGCCAGCGCGAGTGGACGACGGTCCAACGGAACTCACTTTGGCAACTGCACCAACCATCGAATTCGCCGACGTTAGTTACGCGTATCAAGCGGCTGACGGGACTTCGTTGCCAGACACCATCAACTGCGTCAACTTGAACATCGAAGCGGGCGGTCATGCGATCATCGTCGGTCGCTCTGGCTCAGGCAAGTCGACGCTCGTCCAACTGTTGCAACGCTATGACGATCCACGTGAAGGAACAGTTCGAATCAACGGTGTGGACGTCAGTGAATTCACCCTCGATTCACTTCGCAGGTCAGTTGTCGCAGTTTCACAAAAGAGCCATTTGCTCGCCACCTCGATTGCCGAGAACTTGCGGCTAGGTGCCCCCGACGCAAGCGACGACGAGTTGTGGGATGCGCTCACGGTCGCCGGTCTAGCCGAAGAAGTTCGCGCGATGCCCGATGGGCTCGCAACTCACACGGGGCAAAATGGCTCAGCGTTGTCGGGCGGTCAAGTGCAACGCTCGTGTCTTGCGCGTGCCCTGCTCATGCGCCCGCGAGTACTGATCTTGGACGAGTTCACGGCCAACCTCAACGCCGAGCTCGAGAACGAAATTCGTGCCGCTCTCACCGCGTGGGACGCGGACGTGACCATCATCGAAATCACCCATCGTCTCAGAGCGACAACTCAAGCCGACATCATTGCGGTCATGGACCGTGGCCGTATCGTGCTGGCCGGAGACCCCGAGACCGTCACGGTCGATGCGATCGAAGACCTATTTGGCGCTCGTACTTGATCCGCCGGCGCTAATGTCTCGCGTTTGAAAATCAATACCCGCATTTTGCAGGCGGGGAATGAGAGCGACCCCCATCGCTTCTGCCGTGGTGAGCTGGCCGGCCGTGCTGGGGAGTTGATCAAACGCTAGACACATCGCCGACTCAGCGAGCATTTTGGAGGTTTCGGTATATCCCGGATCGCCGCCAGTGACGGTCGTCAAGAGACGCTTGTCTCCCGACTCGGCGATGAGCGACAACTCAAACCAGGACTGTGCGCTTTTTTCTTCGCCGGGCCCTCCCCCGGGAAAACGCTTCTTCCCAAAAGGCCCCCTTATTGGTCCAAATTGAGCCCCGGCCGGGTTTCCCGCCAATGCCGGAACTGCCGCTACCAACATGCGCCTCGTGTAGAAGTGCGCATAGTGCTCGTAGTGGAAATCTGGGCCATAACAGTCGAGTGCCCGTGCTGAACGCAATACGATTTGCGGATCGATCGTCGGAAGTGGCGCACCCCAGCCAGGCAGTGGGCTCGGCGCTGCGCCTAACTTTCCGCCACCAGAAATCTTCCGGTTAGCCGGACGCTTCTCTAAGGACTTGCGCTTCTTTGCCGAACGTTGCGCGCCACCGAGACTATTCATCTGGTTGAGCGCAGACCCGTACGTACCGCCTGAGAAAGACGCCTTGGCTCGAATATACCCGGCAATCGAGATGGGTTGGTCGCTCGGCAATTGCCGCACCGTGAACAACGCACCCAAGTCGTAAGGGATCGAATCGAAACCGCAAGCGTGGACGATGCGAGCACCGTTCGCGACGGCGGTCTCGTGATATTTGAGCCACATTTCGTCAACGAACTGAGGCTCGCCGGTGAGGTCGACGTAGTCGATGCCTGCATCAACCGCGGCTTTGACCACTGGTTCGCCGTAATGCAGATACGGGCCAACTGCGCTCATCAGAACGCGCGTGTTTTCGGCCATCGCCCGAATCGAAGGCGCCCGCGAAATGTCCGCCAATACGATCGATGGGACGTTTCCGCCTGCAGTTGTGAGCCGCTCCACCAACTCTTCGAGTTTCGTGGCATTTCGGCCAGCCACCGCCCACTGGGCAGTGCTGGGCAGATTGGCTGAAAGGTATTCGGCCGTGAGACCACCCGTGAAACCCGTCGCGCCGAACAGTGTGATGTCGTAGGTCATGAATCCTCGCTCAACGGGTCAGCTTGCTTTCTTGTTTACCTCATCGTGAGTGAGGACAGTCGGGGGTTCGGTGTTGTGCACCGCACCCGCAGTCACAATAACCTTTGCGACATCGTCACGGCTCGGGATTTCATACATGATTTCTTGCAACGCATCCTCAACGATCGACCGCAAGCCGCGAGCTCCGGTATCACGTTCGAGCGCAAGATCCGCCATCGCTTCACAGGCTTCCATCGTGAACTCAAGTTCGACGTCATCGAGTTCAAATAGTCGCGCGTACTGCTTCGTCAGTGCGTTCTTAGGTTCAGTCAGGATCGAGACTAGGGCTGCCTTATCGAGTTTGTTCACGGCAGCGATCACGGGCAGACGGCCAATGAACTCCGGAATCAGACCGAACTTCAACAAGTCGGTAGGAACAACCTTGGACAACTGTTGCGCCGACTCTTCTGGAGTCATGGCCGGAGCAAGATCAGAGTTGAAGCCCAACGTCTTACGACCGCTGCGTTGCTCGATTATCTGTTCGAGGCCCGCGAAAGCGCCACCCACAATGAACAGCACGTTTGTTGTGTCGATTTGGATGAAGTCCTGGTGTGGGTGCTTGCGTCCGCCTTGCGGTGGCACTGAAGCCACAGCACCTTCCAAAATCTTCAAGAGTGCCTGCTGGACACCTTCACCCGAAACGTCACGCGTGATGGAGGGGTTTTCGCTCTTGCGCGAAATCTTGTCGATTTCGTCAATGTAGATGATGCCCGTTTCTGCCTTCTTGACATCGAAATCGGCTGCTTGCAGCAGCTTCAACAAAATGTTCTCGACGTCTTCGCCGACGTAGCCAGCCTCCGTCAACGCGGTTGCATCGGCGATAGCGAATGGCACGTTCAACATGCGTGCGAGCGTCTGGGCAAGATAGGTTTTGCCACATCCTGTGGGGCCAACCATCAAGATATTCGACTTAGCCAACTCAACGTTGTCGTCTTTGGAGCCTTGACCAGCAGCTTGGGCTTGCACCCGCTTGTAGTGGTTGTAGACCGCCACTGCGAGCGACTTCTTGGCGCTTTCTTGACCAACCACGTAGTTGTTGAGGAAAGCGAAAATCTCGGCGGGTTTCGGTAGTTCGCCAAGATTGAACTCTGCCGAATCAGACAGTTCTTCTTCGATGATCTCGTTACATAGTTCGATGCATTCATCACAGATGTATACGCCGGGACCGGCAATCAACTTTTTGACCTGCTTCTGGCTCTTTCCGCAGAAAGAACACTTCAGCAAGTCTGCTGTTTCACCAATGCGTGCCATGTTTGCTTCCTTAACACCGTGTGTCGAAGATCTCAATAACGATAGTCGGGCCAGACCAAAACTTCCTGCTGATCAGGTGCGCGGCCCCCGTGTCGAGGCCGCGCGCCTGCTCAAGCCGACGGTTTGAGAGTGTCGAGGACTTCGTCGATGATCCCGTATTCAACGGCTTGCGATGCCGTCAGGATCTTGTCACGCTCAACATCGCGGCTGACTTCTTCAGGAGTCTTACCCGAGGCTTCAGCCACCATGGTTTCGAGCAGCGTACGCATCCGGATGATCTCGTTGGCTTGGATTTCAAGGTCGGAGATCTGACCGCCCGTGCCTTCGGTGTACGGCTGGTGGATCAAGATGCGGCTGTTCGGCAAGGCGTAACGCTTGCCCTTCGTGCCGGCCGCCAAGAGAACGGCAGCAGCCGATGCGGCTTGACCAAGGCAGAACGTTTGCACATCTGGCTTGATGTAACGCATCGTGTCGTAGATCGCGGTAAGTGCCGTGAAGGAGCCACCGGGACTGTTGATGTAGATGCTGATGTCGCGATCTGGATCCATCGACTGGAGGCACAACAACTGCGCCGTGACAGCGTTAGCGACATCGTCTGAAATGGGAGTGCCCAAGAAGATGATGCGGTCTTCGAAAAGTTTGGCGTAAGGATCGATACGGCGCACACCATACGACGTGCGTTCTTCCCACTGCGGAATGTAGTAGCTCATCGGATGTCTCCTGCGTTGGTAACAACCTCATCGATGAGGCCATATTCTTTGGCTTGAAGTGGCGTGAACCAGCGGTCGCGGTCGGAATCAAGTTCAATCTGCTCGACGGTTTGACCGGAGTGAAGCGACTGCAGTTCGTTGAGTTGCTTCTTCAGCAAGATCGACTGTTCAGCCTGAATCTTGATATCTGATGCCGAGCCACCGATTCCGCCAGAGGGCTGATGCATCATGATTCGGGCGTGGGGCAAGGCGTAACGCTTGCCAGGCGTGCCGGCTGCGAGCAGGAACTGTCCCATCGAGGCAGCCAAGCCCATACCGAGCGTGACGACATCGTTGGAGATGTATTGCATCGTGTCGTACATTGCCATTCCGGCATCAACCGAACCACCGGGGCTGTTGATGTAGAAGTAGATATCAGCGTCTGGGTCTTCTGCGTTGAGCAGCAAGAGCTGCGCACAGATAGCGTTCGCGTTCGTATCGCGGACTTCTGACCCGAGGAAGATGATGCGTTCCTTGAGGAGTCGGTGGTAGATGTGGCCGTCAAGATCGGACGGGCCCGCTGCTACGGACATGAGTTGTGGGCTGGTTGAAGAGTTCACGCTTTCGACACTAGTGGGACTTTGGCCAGAACTCACGCGACTTTGCCCTATGTTCGCCGAAGGCGTAACGAAAGCTGCCTAAGCGTTAGGCCCGAGCGCCTTCCGACTCACTCTTCATCCGCTCGAGGGTCATCATCATGCCCCGTTCAAGTCGCGACTCGAAACGGTCTGGCCCGTTCATAAACTTGTCGACGAGGAACTTCGACAAGCCCGATGTTCCACGCGGTGTGGCGCGCGACTGAACAACGCGCGTGCCTGTTGGGATTTCTTCGAGTTCATAGGTCCAAATCGTCCAGTTTTCGATGATTTTGAACGCGATACGCTTGTTTGGTTCAAACTCGATCACTTGGGATTGCGTTGGCCACCACATGTTCCCGTCACGATTGATGTTCAGAGTCTTGGTGCCGAGTTTCACGTCACCGCCTCGAATGAACATGCGGTGGCACTGCGGGCTCCACTCCCCCATACGTTTCAAGTCCGAAACAAGCCCCCACACCTGCGAGACTGGCGCGTCGATGTCGATTGAAACGCTAATGAGTTCTTTGCTTGTCATGTGTTCTCCCAAGTGGTTTCGGATGCGTTGAGTGCTGGAGCCACGCGCGTTGTGGCCGAAACTGCTGCCACGATATACGAGGTTGCTTGCTGATGCCTGAGTTCTTGACCCATTGCAGCCCCGAAATTCAAGCTCCATTCGCACACAAGATAGTGGTGGTTTGCCCACGGCAACGGCCCGACCGCGAGTCGGTTGCTGCCCCATCTGCCGGTGACATCGTGGTTGGTCCATTCTTCGGCGTTCACGATCGCCCGACACAACGCGGAACTTCCTGGCACTCCGTGGGTGATGCGCGGTCGCATCACACGCGGCATCATTTGGAGCGTTGCTTGTTGGGTCTTTTCAGCGAGGTGGCCGGCTTGCGGAACACGAGGGAAGGCGATGTCGCGTGTTCGCGTCGGCCGATCAAGACCCGTGATTTGCGCATGGTTAATGGCAGATCGAACAACCAACCCACCCATACCGTGGCCGACGAGCGTGAGTCGTCGAACGGCAACTGGCCAGGTCAGCATCACTTGTGCAAGCATCGCCGACAAGTGCGTGCCATTCTCTGTCGGCTTCAGACCGGTGTTGTAACGGATAAGCAGCGAGGTGGCCTCGGTTTGAGTGTCAACCACGTTCGCGATTGACTCCGATTCAGCGGACCAGACTTCGTCTGATTCACACAACCCATGCACGAACACGACGAGATGATCGCTCGCGGTCGGGAACGCTTGGCTCAGCCACCAGGCTGAAGCCGGAATGTCGTTGCCGTTTTTGCGGATCGTCATGACGATTGCTTGCGGATCACTCGCTAATCGCAGTTGTTCGCCTACCAGACCATTGACTGCGGCCCGTATCCGTCGCCCAGTCGTGCTGGTATCGATCGGCGCACCAACTCCGCGCGTTGCCAACTCGCGGGCCACCAGACTCCCCGCTTTCAGCCCGCCTGAGATCGCGCCGTAAACGGTGTTACTGATTGCGTCGTGGATCTTTTGTGGCCCCCTACTGCCGACGAGTCGCGTTGCGCCGAATGCCCGATAGGCCACGCGCGCGTGCGTGCGTCGGATTGATTCGAGCACAACCGATTCGCCGTACTCGAGGGCGAGTGCGGCGGCGTCTGTGGTGCGAGCCGAATCGGGAATCACAGTTCTAGTGTCTCAAATAAGTTCGGCCCGGGAGGTTCGCTCCACGGGCCGGACTTACAAGTGAAATTCGTGCTCAGTCTTCGTCCGTGCTTTCGCCGGCTTCAACTTCGCTGTCTTCTTCGACTTCTGGATCGTCGCTAGCGAGCGAGCCGTCGGCCTTGAGGTTGCTCAAATCGATCGTGTTTCCGGAGGCGTCGACAACGTTCGCCCCCTCGACGAGCGCTGCGAGGGCCTTGCCGCGAAGTACTTCGGAGATCATCTCGGGAATGTGGTTGTGCTCCATCAGATGCTGCACGTAAGCGTTGGGGTCGTCGCCCGATTCTTGAGCGCGACGCATGATGTGTTGGCTCAATTCATCGTTGTCGATGCCGTAGTCGCCATCTTCAACGAGCTGATCGAGAACGAACTGAGCAACGATGGAGTCGCGAACGTTCTTTTCGAGTTCAGTCTCAAACTCTTCAAGCGTCTTCTCTTCGTCAGCGAGGTAGTTGTCGATCGTGAGGCCGGCTTGTGCAAGCTGCATGTCCATCTGTTGACGACGTGCGCCCACTTCGTTCTCAAGGAATCCGTCTGGCAATGGCGCTTCGATCTTGCCGACGATCTCTTCGAGGATGAGGTCGCGTGCTTCGGCGGCTTGAGCCATCCGCTTGCCGCGCGTAAGGCGCTCAACAAGATCGGCACGCAACTGTTCGATGGTGTCGAACTGGGAAGCCATTTGAGCGAGTTCATCATCGAGTTCAGGAAGTTCCTGTTCGCGAACTTCGGTAAGAGTGACGGTGACGTCTACTTCCTTGCCAGCGAGTTCGCCGCCGACGAGGGTCGTGCCGAACGTCTGCGAGGCGCCCTTGTCGAGTCCGATGAGCGCTTCATCGAGGCCTTCGATCATGGTGGCTTGACCAATGACGTACGGCAAGCCGGAAGCTTGCGCTTCGTCGATAACGGTTCCGTCTTTTTCAGCAGCTGCAAGATCGATGGTGACCGAGTCGCCTTCAGCGGCGGCGCGGTCAACTTCGCTGTAAGTCGCGAAGTTCTCGCGGAGCGCTTCGAGTTGTTCTTCGACGTCGGCATCGGTCACGGCAGCGTCTGCAACGGTTACGGAAATGGCGCTGAGGTCAGGGAGTTCAAGAGTGGGGCGTACGTCAACCTCGGCAACGAGTTCGATGTCTTCGCCGTCAACGAACTTCGTCAAGTCCATTTCTGGCTGACCCAACGGAACCGTGCTGGTCTCTTGCAGGGCAGCTTGGTACCAAGTAGGCAATACCGAATTGAGCGCTTCGTCGAGGACTGCGCCACGGCCGACTCGTTGATCAACAACAGCGGCCGGCACTTTGCCCTTGCGGAAACCAGGCACCTGGATCTGCGAACCGATCGTCTTGTATGCCTTGTCGAGGCTTGGCTTGAACTCGTCGAACGGAACCACGATCGTCAACTTGACGCGGGTGGGGCTCAAGGCTTCGGTACTGCTCTTCACGTGAGGTCTCCTGTGAGATTTCGGGTTTTTTGGCCCACACACAGAACGCTGAGCCGTCGTTCAGTCTACGGGGCGACGTGCAACTCAATTCATGTGGGTCGTACACTTTCAGGGCCGAGGTTTCGGCTCCGGGATGTAGCGCAGTTTGGTAGCGCACCCGCTTTGGGAGCGGGGGGTCGGGGGTTCGAATCCCTCCATCCCGACCACGGCCCAGTTAGCACTCTGCGCTGGGCCACCGGTCGCCTTTGGAAGCCATGAACCCGGACGTTCTCTCCCCCGCCAGCATTGCGCACTTCCTCACGCTCCAGCCTTCATGCGGCTCAACCACGATCATCGGCATTGACGGTCGCAGCGGTACGGGCAAAACAACTCTTGGGCGCCAACTGGCATTCGCACTCGAATGTCCGCTTGTGAGCCTCGAATCGGTTTATCAAGGCTGGGAGGGCCTCGATGCCGGTATCGACCAGATGGCGGACGCGCTCGCGGCGTTAGCCCACGGAGACGCCGCCTTCGTGACCACATGGGACTGGGCGGCGGGCAAGCCCGGGGAACGCCTACCGCTTCCAACTTCACACTTGCTTGTACTCGAAGGCGTTGGCACGGGCGCTCACCAAATTCGCCCCTTCCTCAGCTACCTGATCTGGCTTGAAGCACCCGCCGCTCTACGCCAGACCCGGGCACTGTCCCGTGGCGGCGAGAACTATGAACAGTGGTGGTACATATGGGCCGCGCAAGAAGATTCGTACATCGAACGCGATACGCCCGCGAAACACGCCGATCTCTTGATCGAGACCACACGCACACGCGACACGTGACGTATGGCATGATGAATCTGCGCTTCGGCGCATGCGGACGTAGCTCAATTGGCTAGAGTCTCTGCCTTCCAAGCAGAATGTTGCGGGTTCGAGTCCCGTCGTCCGCTCCACGTCCCGTTTCGATGTTGCGGTGCGACTCGTCCCATCTGAAATCGTTCTTTCTTCGGGCTCTGAGCCAACTCATTCGTTCAAAAACCGCCGGCAGTTGCGTGCGTGGCTTAAGAAGAACCACGTCCGGAAAGAAACCATCATTTTTGAGGCCTATTCTGGCGACGGCACGCTACTCCCCACGTTCAGAAAGATGCACTCTGACCAATCAAAACAAGAACTCCGTAAGCTCTCTCGAACCCGTATCAGTTCGATGTTGGCCACAGGAGAATGCATGGCTTGGGGTTGCGAGATAGGTCGGGTCCCACCTGAAAACGTTCGCTCTTTTCTTAAAGAACCCATTTTGATGTTTGCGTACCGAAGAGGACCCGAATCGACTCTTAGGCGAGACGAAGTCATCGTGCTTTTCGCGCTCGAGGTACGTGGCGAACTTCAAGAACCTAGCAAGAAACTCATCGCTTCAGCGCGTCACGATGGTTCGTGGGATCGTATGGTCGATGCCATAAACGGTAAGGAGGATCCTGAATTGGAATCCGCCATCGAAGCATCTCCCGAAGCAAAAAGTATGCGGTCATGGCTGCACACGGGGGAACGCGAGCCCTTTGTCTTTCGTGCGGCACAGGTGGCGGACTCTGATCGAGCGAAAACAATTGCGCGTCTTGTCGACGAGATTGGCAAACTAGACTAAAAAAAATTACCGGTAACAGCGAACTGCCGCGGTGGCGTGTCGCGTGACAATGCGAGTCGTTAGGGAACGCGGTGGAGATAAAAGATTGCGCAGTCGTCGCCCTGTGGGTCGGCGCGTTTAACGATGCGTTTCGTTAGACCGTAGGCGCCCGCCCCCATTGCATCCCCGGCGATTTCGCGCAACCATTCGATTCCTCGGCCGACGTCCATGGTTTTGGATTCCACGAGACCGTCCGTGTACACCATGATGGCGTCGCCTGGCGCGATAACTCCGCGCGAGACTGTGAACTCTGGACGATCCATGATGCCCAGTGCGAGTCCGCGCGCTGGATCAACTTTCCAGTCTTCGTCGTAGTCCGAAAAATGCAGCGCAGGCGGGTGTCCCGCACTCAAGATTTCATAGCGTCCGGTTTCAAGATTAACCATGACGTGAACAGCCGTGGCAAAGCCGTCGTTCCAGTTTTGTCGCAAGAGGTAATCATTGGCGGCCGCGAACAAGCCTTGCGGTGGGAGCGCGCCAATGAGCCCGCCCATGGCTCCGGCCAGTTGAAGGGACTGTGTGCCCGCTTGGACTCCCTTGCCACACACGTCTACCAAGATCACTTCAAGGCGCCTGGAATTGTTTGCGAGTTCGACGGCGAAAAAGTCACCGGCAAACTGCGCACCATCGGCCGTATAGAGCACCGATTCGCTGTGCCAGCCTTTCGGCAACGGCGGAACTTTTGCTTGGCGCTCCAACCTGTCGCGCAAGTCCATGAGCATGGCATCGCCGAGTGTTGCTGGCAATCCCGACCGGTTTTGTTGAACCGAAAAAACAAGAATCCCCGTGGCGAGCAACAAAATCACATAGGACGATACGGCCTCGGCCAGTTCTTTTGATACGACGCAGTCGAAAAGTACGCTGCCGAGCCCGGCGGCCAAAACGACAGCGACGAGAACCCTAAACGGCCCCGAACGCAGCATCAACCCGCCGATAACAACTGGGATGATAAAAGCGCTCGTGGAGATAATTTTGTAGCCGAGAATACTGCTGGCAAAAACGATTCCGGTCAGGATCACG
This sequence comes from uncultured Aeromicrobium sp., assembly GCA_937873005.1. Lineage (GTDB taxonomy): Bacteria > Actinomycetota > Actinomycetes > Propionibacteriales > Nocardioidaceae > Aeromicrobium. Next base: position 16,023 of record CALMUY010000016.1, read on the forward strand.
AGCGCAACGAGAACGCCGGTTTGACCGTCGTCGGAGCCTGACCTCCAACGCCCCACGCGCTCAGATACGAAACTCCCAAGGGGATCGTATTTCGCGCCTTTACCAATTACCACAGGACTGACTCTAGTCGGCAGTCTGACATTCTTGGCACCAGAATAGGTTTCTTGCTGCCAAAACTTTATTTTTCACGGGTTTTTCACAGACCAAACACGGTTGGTGTTGCCGGCGATAGACGTACACCTCGCCCCCGTGATCGTCGTCTCGAGGTTCCCTGCCCATCGCTTCTGGCTCATGTTCGGGGCGGACCGTGTCGATGCGTCCATGCAGCTTTCCGTACGCCATCAACTCGACTAAGTCCGCCCAGACCGCCTCGAAGTCGCTCTTGCTGAGTGCGGATCCCGGCAGGAACGGATCGATCTTCTGACGAAAAAGCACCTCGGCGCGGTAAACGTTTCCGACGCCAGAAATAATGTGCTGTTCCATCAGCAAATGTGCGATGGGTTGCGAAGACCTGTTGATGCGCTGCCAGGCGAGTTCGGGTTGGGCGTCGGGATCAAGCGGATCTGGTCCCAAACGCGCCACGATCGCATCGATAGCACTCGGTTCGATGAGTTCGCACCGGCTCGGGCCACGCAAGTCGATCGTGTGTCCCGGGCTTTCCACTCTCCACCGCACTTGCCCGGTCACGGGGACGTCGTTCGCAGCGGTCAGGGTGAACGCTCCGTACAGCCCCAAGTGCACGTGGACTTGGTGGTCGATTTCGTTGAACGGAACGAACAAATGTTTGCCGCGTGCCCAAGCATGCCCAACGGTCAAATTGTTCAGACCGCTAGCGGCAGTAAATCGCCCTTGGGGGCTGGACGAACTGACTGCCACTCCCCCAACGGTCGCGTTGATTTCGCTCGCGAGCCGGTGAAGAATGTGTCCTTCAGGCAAAAGTGCCGGTCTCTTCGTAACCCGCAAGTAGGTCGATCCGACGCTGATGGCGTTCTGCTTCGCTCCACGGTTCGGCGAGGAAGGCTGCGACGATGGCTTCGCATTCGTCGAGCGAGTGCATCCGTCCGCCGATGGCCATCACTTGCGCATTGTTGTGTTGGCGCGCGAGTTTGGCGGTCTCAACGCTCCATGCCAAGGCGGCACGAATGCCCTTGACCTTGTTGGCCGCGATCTGTTCGCCGTTGCCTGAACCACCGATGACGATGCCAAGCGAGCCCGGATCGTCGAGGACAGCTTGGGCAGCATCTACGCAAAATGGCGGGTAGTCATCTTCGGCGTCGTATTCGAATGCGCCGTGATCGACTGGTTCGTGGCCGTTAGCGGCCAGCCATGTGAGTAGGTGGGTTTTGAGTTCGTAGCCGGCATGATCGGCACCAATGTGAACGCGCATGCCTCTATCTTGTCAGCCCTTGGTTCGTTTGCCCGAAACGAGGTCGCGGACCAGTTGTGCAAACTCGGCCGCGGCTTGTTCGCCCGTGCGGTCGGAGAGCACATCGGTGCGCAAGGCAAGCCGCTCGGGTTCCTTGGGGTCTGGGCCGAGAATCGCGTCGAGTACGGTCGAGAGGTTGTCGAGGTCGCTGTGCAGAAGGTAGGCGCCCTTCGCGAGTGAGTTCTCGCTCGTGAACTCGCTTTCCTCGTTGGTTTGCATCATGGTCATGGCATAGGGCTTGCCTGACGGCAGGAAGTCGCTCACCACGCTGGATACGTCAGAAATGAGAGCGTCCGCGTGATTGGCGCAGTCGACGACAGTCCATTCGTTGCTGGCTTTCGCACCCCACACGTGTTTGCGCCCAGACCTTGCTGCGTCTTCGGCCAGTACTTCTTCGATACGGGCGATGAGTCGCCCGTGGTTCTTTCCTCGTCGGCTCAGCGGGTGTGGCCGGAAAATGACGGTCACCCCACGCTTCAGTAGCGCGGTCACAAGTTGTGGTCCGACTTTCAGCGACGAGAAGTTCACGTCTTGGTTAATTCCAGCCCAGGTTGGCGCGTACAGCACGGTCGGATCCGACACTGTCGCAAGGTCGCGTCGGTTTTGATCGACTCCGCGAATTTGCGGTCGGCCAACGACGGCGAATTTGGAGTCGGGAATCTCGATGCCCGCTTTCGCGTACCGTTCTTTGGCGCCTTCGCCGGTCACCACGAGGATGTCGTAGTTGGCGTGGCGGGGATTGAAGTTGGCGGGCTTATCCGAATCACCGTGGTTGAGCCACACGTGCGTCTTGGATTGGAGCAGCATGTAGCCGCGATTCGATTGGGCGTTCTGCACATAGAACATTGCCTTGATCGACGGGACCGCGACAAACCAGAGGTTACGGAAACTCATTGGGCCGAGGTCGATCATCGGCGACGTGAGATTCGCGCCTTCCCAAATCATGTCGCTGTACTTTTCGTGGCGGTTGAAGACGATGCATCGTTCGCCCGATTCGACAATGAATGGCTCCCACATGCGCAATTGCCACGGGCCACCACTACGCCCCGCGTACGCAAGCGCAACGGTGGGGCGGTACCGCACGATTGCGCGCCGCATCGACAAACCGCGGTAGAGCCACATAGCGATTTCTGTGAGCACCAGTACGAGTGCCACTGCGACGAGAACCAGTCCCAGTTTCGGGTAACCGAACCAGAAGAGTAGTCCGGCAATAAGTTCGAGCGGCAGGGCGAGCATGCGCGTGTTTCGCCGTATGTTGACGAAATCTCGTCTCTCATCCGAATGTCCCGGTAGTCCGCGAGATCGCGGTGGCGCGAGTGGGCCCACCAGGAGTGCCGCGCTCAAGCCGATCAGGCAAACGACGGTCACGATTGCGGTTAACGCATCAATACCTCTGGCATCGCGTTGATTGAGGACTCCCGCAAATACAACGAGTTGAACGACTGCTTGCGCAATTCCGTATCCCGAATTGCGCGTGAAGCCGTCGGGCTTTGTCGTTTCTTCGCTGCGGGACATAACGCCCGATTCTAACGAAATGGCGACTCAGTCGAAGATCGGCTCGCGCGTGCGGGAGCGTTTGAGTTCGAAGAACCCGTCATATTCGGCGAGCATGCGTGCTCCGTCGAACACTCGTCCGGCGGCTTCGCCTTTCGGTGCGGGCGAGAGCACCGGCCCGAAGAATGCCGTGCCGCCGATGCTGATGACGGGCGTTCCTACTTCTTCGCCGACGCGTGTGATGCCGTCGTTGTGCGATGTGCGTACGAGGTCGTCGAGAGAATCGTCTGTTGCGGCGGAAACCAAGTTAGCGTCAGCACCAATCGCGGCGAGAACTTCAACAAGCAGTTCTGAATCGAAATCTCTGCCCTCCACATGGCGACGGGTTCCGATAGCGGTGTAGTAGTCGCGCAGCATGTCGCTGCCGTGACGTTCTTCCACTGCAATCGCGAGACGCACGGGTCCCCAACCTGCCGCGATCATTTCGCGGTAGGCCTCGGGCACGTCTTTGTCTTCGTTAAGTACAGCGAGGCTCATCACGTGGAACACTGTGTGCACATCGCGCACCTGTTCGACTTCGAGCATCCAACGCGAAGTCATCCATGCCCATGGGCACAGCGGGTCGAACCAGAAGTCAACAGCTTCAGTAGAGGTCATACCTCGTGTAACAACGGACGGCCCGCGCGCATTTCCTCGACCAAGGAACCGACCACCGCATCGAG
>CALMUY010000017.1 GCA_937873005.1 uncultured Aeromicrobium sp.
AACTCGCACGCGTCGACCTCGCTTTCCTATGCCGATGGCATTGCCCATGCGTTCGAATTGGCAGGCCGGCAAAATCACGTTGTGAGCGTCATTGGTGATGGGGCACTAACCGGGGGAATGGCTTGGGAAGCGATCAACAACATCGCAGCCGACAATAGTCGTCCGATCGTCATTGTGGTCAACGACAACGGTCGTTCCTATCGGCCCACAGTTGGGGGACTGGCGAACAAGTTGACCGAGATTCGCACGAACCCGAAATATGAAACCACGCTCCATGCGATTAAGGAACGCATGACGCACGGCCCCAAGGTTGCCGAAGCCGCTTACGAAGCGCTCCACGCGATCAAGAAGGGCGTTAAGGATGCCTTGGCGCCGCAAGGGATGTTTGAAGACCTCGGGTTGAAGTACATCGGCCCAATTGACGGTCACGATCGCGATGCTATGGAACAAGCGCTCACCGCCGCGAAACGATTCAACGCTCCCGTGATCGTGCATGCGATCACGACGAAGGGCTACGGCTACGACATCGCTGTCGCCAATGAGAATGATCAAATGCATCAGTCCAGTCCATTCGACCGGTCAACCGGTTCGGCTATTTCTGTCGCACCGGCTGGTTGGACGTCGGTATTCCGTGACGAAATTGTCAAGATCGCCGATGAACGCACGGACATCGTTGGCATTACAGCCGCCATGCTTAACCCGGTCGGCCTTGACGCATTCGCAGACAAATACCCCGACCGGGTAATTGACGTTGGTATTGCCGAACAACACGCAGTCACGAGCGCCGCAGGCATGGCGTTGTCTGGTTTACACCCAGTTTTCGCTGTCTACGCAACGTTCCTCAACCGCGCCTTCGATCAGGTGCTCCTCGATGTGGCCTTGCACCAATGCGGCGTCACCTTCGTGCTGGACCGCGCAGGTCTCACCGGTGACGACGGAGCTAGCCACAACGGCATGTGGGACATCTCGCTCCTACACCTTGTGCCGCGACTTCGGATTGCCGCGCCGCGCGATGGCGAACGACTGCGCGAACTTCTGCGCGAAGCCGTTGCGGTAGTTGACGCTCCGACTGTTGTCCGATACGCCAAAGGCGCTGTGCCCGATCAAATCCACGCGGTCGGCACAGTTGGGAAAGCTGATGTCCTTCTCGCTAGTGAGGATGCCGACGTTCTCATTGTGGCTGTCGGCGCAATGGCCCCGCTCGCTCTTGATACGGCACACGAATTGCAGCGCAGAGGCCTGCGCGTGAGTGTGGTGGATCCGCGGTGGCTCAAACCACTTGATACAGAACTGGTTCTTCACGCGGCCAAGCATCATCTTGTGATTTCAGTTGAGGATAACGGAGTCCAAGGCGGGTTTGGATCGACGTTGCTCCACGCGCTGTCGGATTTGGGTTCGTCAACTCGTGTTCGGATTCACGGTATACGCCAAGAATTCCTTCACCATGCGCAGCGGAATTCCCTCATGCAAAGCATGGGATTGACACCCGAACACATTGCCGACGATGCCATCGCCGCTTTGGGCCTCGACGTGCTTGGGAATACGGAAGTGAGTGAACAGCGTTGACATCACAGTGGCTTAAAAGATTTGCGAAAGACCCGAAACCTTCGACTCAGGGACTTCCACTCGTCGTCACCTTGGACGGCTTTCTGAACGCGGGAAACACGGGTAACTTGGCCGCTGGCGTACTCAAGCAAAACGAAATTGGCGTAGTTCATGAGTTTGATGCAGATTTCCTTATCGATCACCGGTCACGCCGTCCGATGATCCGTTTTGCTACGGACCATTTTCATGGATACCGCCCGCATCGCCTCGATATCACGAAACACCGCGACCTCGAAGGCAACGAGTATTTGCTCCTCAGCGGTCCTGAACCGGATTACCACTGGGAAATGTTCATCGATGAACTGCATGAGTTCATTGATGAAAACAACGTGCCACTCGTTCTGACACTTGGCGGGGTGCCGATGGGCGTGCCACACACTCGCCCCATTCTGCTGACCGCACATGGGAATCGGCCTGAACTTGTCGACCGTCCAAGCTTGTGGGATTCCGAAATCCAGATCCCCGCCTCGTTATCGTCGGTCCTGGAGTACCGTCTGGGTGGCTACGGACATGATGCCGCAGGGTATGTGGCGCACGTTCCTCATTACCTCACGGGTGTCGACTTTCCGACCGCAGCGCTTGAACTACTCGAAGCGACCGGCATGCGCTTGAATCTGCTTTTCAACGTGGAAAACCTCCTGATCGCCGAAGCCGACACCAACGCTCAAATTGAATCTCAAATTGATGAACAAGGCGGCTTGGACGTACTCAAGGGGCTCGAGGAACAATACGATGCCTACCAGCGTGGCGCAGGACGATCCCTGCTCGCCGACGAGGAGCACATTCCGAGTGGCGAAGAACTTGCCGACCAGTTCGAACAGTTTCTCGCTCAGCAAACCGGCGACGAGCAAAGCTAGTCTCCGGCAACCCGATAGGATCAACGCGTGCCAAAAACTGCGACTGAAGTCGTTAAACTCCTTGACGTAGAACAACTCGAGGTCAATCTATTCCGGGGCGCTCAACCCGAGAATTCGCGCCTCACTCGCGTCTTCGGCGGTCAAGTTGCCGGCCAAGCAGTCCGTGCCGCGCTAAAGACCGTGCCAGCGGACCGCCGTTTGCATTCCCTGCATGTGTATTTCTTGTTAGGTGGGGATCCAGCAGTTCCGATCATCTACGACGTGGAAAACGTGCGCGACGGCCGTTCGTTTACAACTCGACGGGTGTCAGCACGCCAGCACGGCCAAGTCATCTTTTTCATGACGGCCTCGTTCCAAGTCGTGGAAGACGGCTGGGAACACCAAGACCCGATGCCGGTGACAACCGCTCCTGACCAAGCACACGCACTTCCTGATCTCATCGCGCTGATGGACCAGAAGGCTGCCGAAGAATGGCGCGAAGAATGGGGTGGATTCGAAGCGCGTTACATTGGTGAGCCCCGGGCCGAAGACGACCCCACTCGTCAAGACAAAGCCGTGGTGCAACACATGTGGTTCAAGGCCACCGAGCAACTGCCGGACGATCCCCAAGTTCATCAGAGCATGTTCACATACTTCAGTGACTTCAGCCTGTTGGCGGCGTCACTTGTTCCGCACAAGATTCTCATCAGTTCGCCGAAAGTCCAACCCGCCTCGCTAGACCACGTGATTTGGTTTCACCGTGATTTCCGCATGGATGAATGGCTGCTCTATGACCAAACGTCGCCCTCTGCTTCCGGCGCCCGCGGTTTGAGTACGGCTCGTGTGTTCACTCAAGACGGAACGCTAGTTGCCACGGTGGCTCAAGAAGGACTCATCCGGCCCAGCAGACCTCGTAGTTGACAACGCGCTGAACAGAGCTGGGCACAACGAGCCCGGATAACGAAGAAGGTCTCTCGCACCCGGTGCGGGAGACCTTCTTCGTCAATCAACGAATCACTTCGACGTCAAACGTCCCACCATGTGTGGCATACCGTCACGCTTGCTTTGGACGCCGAAGATCGTCTCGTCGGCACGAATGTCCGTGCCGAACACAACCGTCGACGGAAGCAAGATCGGACGCTTGAACTCAACTTCAACCGTAAACGCTTCTGGAAGCCGGTTTTGGAGTGAGGACAACGCCTTGGCTTTCGTCCACATGCCATGGGCAATGTGGCGCGGAAAACCAAACGCTCGTGCTGTCACGGGGTACAGGTGAATCGGGTTCCGATCACCTGAAATGGCACCGTACCGGCGACCGAGGTCGCTGCCTAGGTTCCAATGAACAGCTCCCGATGGCGGCTTGATACCGGCCAACGCAGGCGCTTCGGGCTCGTCTCCACCCTTGCCGTTACGGAACAAAACCGTCATGGTCTCGTCCCACACGAGTTCTTTGCCCACGTGCGCTTCCGTATCCAAATGCACGAGTTGACCTTTAGGGTGTGGCGTGATGGCAGTAGCCGCCAGTCGCAGGTCGTAACGTTCCTCACGCCCGATCGGACGATATTGAGTAATCCGATTACGTAAGTGAACAGAACCCATAGGGGCGAACGGGAACTCCGTGTCCGTCATGAGTTTCATATGCATGACGTGCGCGGCAATGTGCGGATAGACGGCTGGCAAGAAGTCAGAACGACCAAATCCGCATACTTCGTTGTACTGCTCGAGTGCGGCTAGGTCAGTACTGACATCAGAACGCAGCAACTCCCACGAAGGAAGATCGCCTTTCTTATGCTGCACGCCAGGCAAGTTGCCGATCACGGGAAGCGCAGGCAATGCCGCCTTGACGCTCAACGACAACCCACTGGGTTCCTTGCTCATGATTCGGGTGGTCATCAGGCCCCCAAGAAGCCCTGGCCACAGACACGTACAACGTTTCCGCTGATGTTGCCCGATCCGGGGTTCGCGTACCAAGCGATAGCTTCAGCAACGTCAACCGGCTGACCGCCTTGCGACAACGAACTCAGCAAACGTCCGGCTGTCCGAGTACCAATCGGGATGGTCTGGACCATTTCGGTCTCGATGAAGCCAGGTGCAATCGAGTTGACTGTGATTTTCTTGTCGGCGGTGCGCGCCGCGAGATCCTGAACCCAACCGATGACACCGGCCTTTGCCGAACCGTAGTTGGTCTGACCATTGTTGCCCGCGATACCTGCGATCGAGGAGATGCCGATGACGCGGCCGCCTTGACGGATAAGTCCCTGCTTGAGGAGTTCCTCGGTGATACGTTGCGGGGCGCCGACGCTCACGTCAACAACCTTCGACCAGTTTTCGGCCTTCATGTTCTTGAGGCGCTTGTCGCGCGTGATTCCGGCATTGTGCACCACGATATCTACACCGTCAGCCAAGGCGGCTGCGATTTCGGAAGGCGCATCATCAGCGGTGATGTCTACCGTGACCGAACTGCCGTCGAGTTCGTTCATCAGCGCGTCCAGGTCTTCAGCCAAAGGAGGAATGTCTAGGCCAATGATGGTCGCTCCGTCGCGATGCAAGGTGCGGGCCATGGCAGCACCAAGACCACGCGATGCGCCGGTGACCAAAGCAACCTTGCCCGCCAGCGGCTTAGCCGAGTCGGCGGGAGCAACCGCAGCAAGACCGGCTACGTGGCCGACGCGTATGACTTGGCCATCGACAAATGCCGACTTCGCCGACAAAAGGAACTCAAGTGTCGAAGCGACGTCCTTTTCTGCTCCCTTGCTCACGTAAACCAAGTTCGCAGTGCTGCCGTTGGCGCCAATTTCCTTGGCGACCGAGCGAACGAAACCTTCCAAGGCGCGCTGCGCAATGGCCGCTCCCGTGGTCTTGGTTTCGTTAACCGCCCGACCGAGCACAACGATACGACCACACGAGGCGAGCTGGCGCATCACAGGTGTGAAGAACTCTTGGATCTTTACGAGATCTTCGGCCGAGGCGAGAGCTGTCGCATCGAATACGAGACCCTGGTAACGCTTGCCGTCGGCGCGTACGTTGGTGCTCTCGATGCCTGAGTTCTTCAAAACGGTGGGAAGACTCTTCGCCAGTTCTCCACTTCCGCCGAGGAGAACGGTGCCGTCAACGAGACGTCCGCCTTTCCACCGACGAAGTTCAGGAGGATTGGGCAGGCCCAAATTCTTGACCAAGAATTGGCCGACTGGATTTTGAATAAGTGACTGGTAGCGATCGCTCATCGCGGTATGTGTCCTATCTCTCGGATACCATCGGTATCTGAACGCGTTATGATGACCTTAACGCGTCGCATAGCCTGTCAGCAATCAATGTGACCGGGTACTCATTCGAAGAAAGGTTCACTTATGGCCGAGAAGGCTGCTAAGAAACAGACAACCGCTACTCCGCAGGGTGTACGCAAGGTTGCCATCATCGGCGGAAACCGCATTCCTTTCGCCCGATCGAACACGGTCTACAGCGATGTTTCGAACCAAGAGATGCTCACCGCAGCACTCGACGGACTCGTGACACGCTACAGACTCGAAGGCGAACGTGCCGGCGAATTCGTTGCTGGCGCAGTGCTCAAGCACAGCCGCGACTTCAACTTGGCCCGCGAAACCGTCCTAGGCTCAAAGCTCGATCCTTCAACTCCCGCATACGACCTGCAGCAGGCCTGCGACACCGGTATTCAAGCAGCCATCCAAGTAGCCAACAAGATTGCATTGGGCAAGCTTGAACTCGGCATTGCCGGTGGCACGGACACTACGTCCGATGCACCACTCGCAGTCGGCAACAAGTTGCGCAAGATCCTCATCGACGCCAACAACGCCAAGACCACGAAAGATCGTCTGGCAATCTTGGCTAAAGTACGCCCGGCTTACCTCGCCCCAGAACAACCCAAGAACTCCGAACCACGCACTGGTTTGTCGATGGGCGATAGCCAAGCACTCACCACCAAAGAGTGGGGCATCACGCGTGAAGCCCAAGACGAACTCGCTGTGACGTCGCACAAGAATCTTGCCGCTTCCTATGAAGACGGTTGGCAGGACGACTTGGTCACGCCGTTCCTCGGCGTCACCAAAGACACGAACATGCGGGCAGATTCGTCGGTAGAGAAGCTTGCGACGCTCAAGCCAGTGTTCGGCAAGTCGGACCCAGAAGCAACCATGACCGCCGCGAACTCGACTCCGCTTTCCGACGGCGCTTCAGCAGTACTCTTCGCGTCGGAAGAGGAAGCTGCTCGTCGCGGTTGGGAACCACTTGCGTTCTTCGCCGACTACGAAACCGCCGCGGTCGACTACGTCAACGGTGGCGAAGGTCTGTTGATGGCTCCTGTTTACGCCGTACCGCGCATGCTTGAACGCAATGGTTTGACATTGCAAGACTTTGACTTCTACGAAATCCACGAAGCCTTCGCTTCACAGGTTTTGACCACGCTTGCAGCATGGGAAGACGAAGACTACTGCAAGGAAAAGCTTGGACTTTCTGGCGCACTTGGCTCGATCGACCGCAGCAAACTTAACGTCAAGGGCTCGTCGCTCGCAGCAGCACACCCGTTTGCTGCAACCGGCGGACGTATTATCGCCAACGTGGCCAAACTGCTTGCTGAGAAGGGATCAGGCCGTGGCTTGATTTCCATCTGCGCAGCAGGCGGGCAAGGCGTTGTCGCGATCGTTGAACGCTGACATTTCACCATCTACGACTGTGGCCGGCTCCTTTCGGGGCCGGCCACAGTCGTTTTGCTCAGGCGTGAGGGTGTCTTGAGCTAGACCGGGTATTTCTCGTCAAATGGGATGCCTGCGATGGCGACCGTCGCATCCAACGCGATCGCGAGCACGCGATCGATCGGCAAATCGACCATCATCGGGCCTTCTCCACTGCCAAGCGCCACAACCGATTTTTGGAAATGAACTAGGTTGAGAAAACCGAGGCCTTGGGTATAAACCACATTGGCAAGTAGGTAGGGATCAACAATACGGAACGCGCCCGTTTGGGTGCCGCGGCGAAAGACAGCAACGAGATGTTCAAAGCACCGATTCATCGCAGCGCCCAACTCGACGAGCGCTGGCGCCTCAATTTCCTTGAATAGTTCTTGACCGCGGAAACGAAGCAACGCTTGGGCACAGTCCACGAAGGCATCGTGTTCCATCCCGAACGACAGGAACTCGCCTGCGATGCTCCTCAGTTCGTCTTCAGGCGATAGGGAGCTATCTCGCGCGGCCGCGAATCGCGCCTCTAACTCGGCGAGGTAGTCGACAAGCGTCATCGCAAAGATCTCTTCTTTGCTTGAGAAGTGGCGGTAAATAATTGCCCGGTTCACACCGACCGCGTTGGCGATGTCTTCGATTTGGGTATCTCGAGTTCCACGAGTCTCAAAAAGTTCTCGAGTCGCATCAAGAATCGCCCGAGTCCGTAGGGCTCGGCGCTCTTCAACATCCATAGCAGCAAGATTAGCGTGCCGCCTAAGCATCGACGCGCTTTTCTTGCATCGAGTGCAAGCGGTAATCTCACGTCTATGAGACCCCTTGCCGAGTTGAACCGCCTAGTCGCTCCTTTTGAAGTGATTTCGGAGTTCAACCCATCGGGGGACCAACCCCAAGCTATTGCAGAAATCACACGCCGACTCTATGGCGGAATCAAAGATATCGTCCTGATGGGCGCCACCGGCACAGGCAAAACCGCGACGACGGCGTGGATTGCCGAGCAAGTTCAACGCCCCATGCTGGTGCTACTGCCCAACAAGACACTGGCTGCGCAGTTCGCCAATGAACTCCGCGAACTGCTGCCGAACAACGCTATTGAGTACTTCGTGTCGTATTACGACTACTACCAGCCTGAGGCGTACATCGCCCAATCCGACACATACATCGAGAAGGACTCTTCGATCAACGAAGAAGTCGAACGACTTCGCCACTCGGCCACCTGGTCACTTCTCACGCGCCGCGACGTGATTGTGGTCGCCACTGTCTCGTGTATTTACGGTCTCGGCTCTGCGCAGGAGTATCTCAACCGAATGATCGGTTTCAAGGTGGGTGAAGAATTGCCTCGCCGCGAACTCCTCAACACCTTGATCGAAGCTCAGTACACTCGCAACGACGTCGCACCGACGCGAGGAACCTTCCGGGTCAAAGGCGACACGATCGAGATCTTTCCCGTCTATCAAGAGATGGCGGTGCGGATTGAGTTTTTCGGCGACGAAATTGAACGGCTCATGACTTTGCATCCCTTGACTGGTGAAGTGCTTAGCGAGGACGAGCAACTCTTCGTCGGTGCGGCAACTCACTATGCGGCCGGTAAGGAAGTGCTTCACCGAGCCATGCGCGGAATCCGGACCGAACTTGACGAGCGACTCGCTGAACTCGACGCACAAGGCAAACTACTCGAAGCACAGCGCTTGCGCATGCGCACGAACTTCGACCTCGAAATGATGGAGCAAGTGGGAACGTGCGCCGGTATCGAAAACTATTCGTTACATATGGACGGGCGTGAACCAGGCAGCGCACCAAACTGTTTGCTCGACTATTTCCCTGAGGACTTCGTTCTCGTCGTCGACGAATCCCACGTGACTATCCCTCAAATTGGCGCGATGTTCGAAGGCGACATGAGCCGCAAGCGTTCACTCGTTGAACACGGTTTTCGCCTGCCAAGCGCTATGGACAACCGTCCACTCAAATGGACCGAATTCCTTGAGCGCATTGGCCAGACCGTCTATTTGTCGGCCACGCCGGGCAACTACGAGATGGGCCTCGTTCAAGATGACACGGTGCAACAAATCATCCGGCCCACTGGCCTTGTTGATCCGCAGATTGTGGTCAAACCGACTCAAGGCCAAATCGACGATCTGATTGCAGAGATACGCGAGAGAACTGCGAAATCTGAGCGCGTCCTCGTCACGACGCTTACGAAGCGAATGTCTGAAGATTTGACCGAATACTTGCTTGAGGCTGGGATCCGCACACGATATTTGCACAGTGAAGTCGACACGTTGCGCCGCGTTGAACTTCTACGTGAACTTCGCTTGGGGGAGTACGACGTTCTTGTTGGCATCAACCTCTTGCGTGAGGGACTCGATTTGCCAGAGGTCAGCCTCGTGGCGATTCTTGACGCCGACAAGGAAGGGTTCTTGCGTTCGACACGATCTCTCATTCAGACCGTGGGTCGCGCGGCCCGAAACGTGTCGGGGCAAGTCATCATGTACGCAGACAAGATCACCGATTCGATGGATATGGCGATTACCGAAACTAATCGTCGACGCCAGATTCAAGTCGACTACAACACCGCACACGGGATCGATCCGCAACCACTGCGGAAGAAAATTGGCGACATTACGGACATGCTCGCTCGCGAAGACGAAGACACGGCCTCGCTGCTCGCGGCTACCGGAGACCATCGCCGAAAGGGTGCTCCCGTTCCGCTGGGTCAACATACGCGTGCGCTGGCTGACCTGCCGTCTGAAGATCTTGCGGCACTCATTGAAACGCTGAGTGAAGAAATGCACAGCGCGGCAGAGCACTTGCAATTTGAGGTCGCCGCACGCCTGCGCGATGAGATTAGCGAGCTCAAAAAGGAATATCGCGCGATGATTAGCGCGGGGGATTGACGATTTCTAGGGCGGCTCTGTCACAATTGCTTGCGGAGGGGAGTATTCCTCAGTCACGGCGTCGTCATCACGGGATCACACCCCGGCGCCATGGGTCGGCTCGCGGCGGAAGAGACCTCCACATCAGTTGTCGACCCACAAAAGGAATACCTGCTTCATGAACGTCACTACCCTTGAATGGGGAATAACGCTCGGCGTAACCATCTCGATCTTGCTGTTCGATATCGTCGTCATCGCGCGCAAACCACATGAACCGACGCTCAAAGAATGCGCAATCGCATTGAGTTTTTATGTGGGTCTGGCACTGGCCTTTGGCGCGTGGGTGTGGATCTACCACGGCTCCGCATACGGGCTTGAGTTTTACGCCGGTTGGTTGACCGAATACAGCTTGTCGATCGACAACCTCTTTGTCTTCATTCTGATTATGAGTAGCTTTGCGGTGCCTCGGAAGTACCAGCAGGAGGCACTCCTCGTCGGCATTATTTTGGCCTTGATTTTCCGTGGCATCTTCATTTGGCTCGGCGCCGTAGCGATCAAGGAATTCTCCTGGGTCTTCTACATCTTCGGTGCATTCCTGATCTACACGGCGTTCACCCTTCTCAAGCAAAAGGAACATGACGACGAAGCAGAGAACGCGGTCGTCAAGTTCGCTCGCCGCCACCTGAACATGACCGATCAGTGGGACGGCTTGAAGCTCTGGTTACATGAAAATGGCCGTCGAGTCGTGACGCCGATGGCGTTGGTGATTCTGGCGCTCGGCACCACAGACATCCTTTTCGCCTTCGATTCCATTCCGGCAATCTTCGGTTTGACCAAAGAGCCCTACATCGTCTTCACCGCCAACGTGTTTGCCCTCATGGGCTTGCGTCAACTGTATTTCTTGCTCGGTGACATGCTTCAGCGTTTGGTGTTCTTGTCGTATGGGCTGGCAGTGCTCCTTGGCTACATCGGTGTGAAGCTGCTCCTGCACGCATTACACGAGAATGAACTTCCGTTCATTAACGGCGGACACCATGTACCAGTACCCGAGATTCCCACGCTCATGAGCCTTGGCGTCATCATCGTGATTCTCACCGTGACTGCAGTTTCAAGCTTGTGGTATTCGAATCGAAAGGCGAAGCAGGCTTAGCGGCGCGATTTCACCAGCCGCGGGCTCGCCATTCAGGCAAGTGCGGCCGTTCTATCCCTAATGTCGAATCGTTTCCGTGACCGGGGTAAAACCACGTGTCGTCATTGAAACGACGAAAGAGTTTCGTTTCGACCTCGTTGATGAGCGAAATAAAATCATCGGGTGCCCATGTTCGTCCGACTCCGCCTGGGAACAGGCTGTCTCCGGTGAAAAGGTGAACAATCCCATCGGGGTCGTCATAGGCCAGCACAATTGACCCAGGCGTATGCCCGCGCACTTCAATAACTTCCAACTCAGATGCGCCAACACGAATACGGGCGTTTGACCGTACCGGCAGGCTTACCTCGATCGGCAGACCGTCAGCGTCGTCTGCACCGGCCACCACGACAGCCCCCGTTTGCGCTGATACTTCAGCGAGCGCTTGCCAGTGATCGGCATGCTGATGTGTGGTGATGATGTGAGTCAGACTCGACTCACCGATGAGGTCCAGCAGCACATCCGCCTCATTAGCAGCATCGATCAGGACTTGCTCGCCAGTCAAGCGGCACCGTAACAAGTAAGCGTTGTTCGCCATCGGACCGACAGCGATCTTTGTGATCGTCAAATCTTCGAGTTCGCGCACTTGGGCTGGGCCACCGACGTGGACTTCACCGGTATAGGTCATAAGGAGAGACTACGTGCCACGACGGCACTAGGGTGGCTCGCTAGTCTTAGTGAGTGGCAGATCAAATTTTGGTGCGGGGCGCACGTGAACACAATCTCAAGAACGTTTCGCTCGATCTTCCTCGAGATGCGCTCATCGTCTTCACTGGGCTTTCCGGTTCGGGCAAATCATCATTGGCCTTTGACACAATCTTTGCTGAGGGCCAGCGACGTTATGTTGAATCGCTATCTTCCTACGCGCGCCAGTTTCTCGGTCAAATGGACAAGCCCGATGTCGATTTTATCGAAGGATTATCGCCGGCCGTTTCCATCGATCAAAAGTCCACATCGAAAAACCCACGTTCGACCGTGGGCACTATTACCGAGGTGTACGACTACCTCCGTCTCTTGTATTCACGTGCCGGACGGCCACATTGCCCTACGTGCGGCGAGCCCATTTCTCGTCAGACTCCACAACAGATCGTCGACGCCATCATGTCCGAAGACGAGGGCACCAGATTCCAAGTATTGGCACCGGTCATTCGTGGCCGCAAGGGCGAGTATGTGGGCCTCCTTCGTTCACTGCAATCGCAAGGTTTCAGCCATGCGATCGTGAACGGCAACGTTCATCTGCTGGCTGATGAGCCTCCTACACTGGCCAAACAGAAGAAACACTCAATTGAGGTCGTTGTCGACCGTTTGACCGTCAAGCCCTCGTCCCAACAGCGCCTGACCGAATCCATCGAAACCGCGCTCGGGCTCGCCGACGGCATCGTCATTGTTGATTTTGTCGATCGCCCTGACAACGATGACGCACGGTATCGCCGATACTCCGAAAAACTTGCCTGCCCCAATGAGCACCCACTCGCCGTTGACGACCTCGAACCGCGAGCGTTCTCTTTCAATGCGCCCTTTGGAGCGTGCGAGGAATGCCATGGGCTCGGATCAAAACTCGAAGTCGATCCAGACTTATTGATTCCAGATCCCACCAAGTCGCTGCGTGAGGGTGCTATCAACGTGTGGTCGCACGGGCACATGTCCGAGTACTACCTTCGCGTGCTCGAATCGCTAGGCGAAAAGCTTGGTTTCGACATCGATACGCCTTTCGGCAAACTCTCACCTGACGTTCAAGCAACGATCCTCAACGGCCAGCCGGACAAAGTGTTGGTTTCGTACAAAAACCGCCACGGCCGTGAACGTTCGTATTGGGCCAATTTTGAAGGTGCGCTCGGCTACGTGAAACGCCGGCACGAAGAGTCCGAATCAGAAACCGGTCGCGAACGGCTCGAAGGTTTCATGCGCCAGGTGCCATGCGGAAGTTGCCACGGAGCGCGGCTCAAGCCCGAGATCCTGAGCGTCACCCTCTCGTCCACTCAAGGCACCAGTCTCAGTATCGCTGCCCTATGTGCACTGTCTATTCGTGATGCGGCCGACTTTCTCGCCGACCTCGACATGAATGCTCGAGAGCGCCAGATCGGTGATCGTGTCCTCAAAGAAATCGCGGAACGGCTGAAGTTCCTGCTCGACGTAGGCCTCGACTACTTATCCCTCGACCGCGCGGCTGGCTCCCTATCAGGTGGTGAGGCCCAACGTATTCGGTTAGCCACACAGATCGGTGCTGGCCTCGTCGGTGTGCTGTACGTACTCGACGAGCCGTCCATCGGGCTTCATCAACGAGACAATCATCGCCTCATTGAAACACTCGTGCGCCTGCGTGACTTGGGTAACACGCTGATTGTCGTCGAGCACGATGAAGACACAATCAACGTGGCTGACTGGGTGGTCGACATTGGACCTGGCGCGGGCGAACACGGCGGCGACGTAGTCGTTTCGGGCCCTGTTTCCGAATTGCTCGCCTCCGAAACCTCACTGACCGGTAAGTACCTTTCGGGACGGGAAAAGATCGCGGTACCCGCCGAGCGCCGCATCCCAGATCCTGAACGCAAGCTCGTCGTACGCGATGCCTACGAGAACAATCTGCAACACATTGATGTGGAGTTTCCACTCGGCTTGTTTGTCGCAGTCACGGGCGTATCTGGCTCGGGTAAGTCGACGCTCGTTAACGACATTCTGCATACCTCGCTGGCCCGAACTATTCAGCGCGCCCGTGCTATCCCTGGCAAGCACCAGCGCATCGACGGCGTCGAACTGCTCGACAAAGTGATTCACGTAGATCAGTCACCGATTGGGCGGACCCCACGGTCGAACCCGGCAACGTATACCGGCATGTTCGACCATGTTCGCAAGCTCTTCGCCGCGACCCCAGAAGCGAACATGCGCGGCTACCAGCCCGGCCGGTTCTCTTTCAACGTGAAAGGCGGACGATGCGAAGCGTGCAAAGGCGACGGCACACTCAAGATTGAGATGAACTTCCTTCCGGACGTCTACGTTCCGTGCGAAGTATGTGCCGGCGCACGCTATAACCGCGAGACTCTTGAGGTCCATTACAAAGGCCGCACGATCGCGGAAGTGCTCGACATGCCGATCAGCGAAGCTAATGATTTCTTTGAAGCCATTCCGGCTATCAGTCGCCATCTGAAAACGCTGATGGACGTTGGTCTCGGCTACATCCGTCTCGGCCAAAGCGCCCCGACATTATCCGGCGGGGAAGCGCAGCGTGTGAAACTTGCGACCGAGCTACAACGTCGCGCCACCGGTCGCACGTTGTATGTGCTCGACGAACCAACCACTGGTCTTCATTTCGATGACACGCGCAAGCTCCTGGATGTGTTGCAGCGCCTCGTCGATACGGGTAACACCGTGATCGTTATCGAGCACAATCTCGACGTGATCAAGTGCGCCGACTGGCTGATTGACCTGGGTCCCGAAGGCGGTTCAGGCGGTGGGCTCTTGATCGCGGAAGGGTCGCCCGAACATGTCGCCACAGTCGCCGACTCACATACGGGCGTTTTCTTGCGCCCGCTATTGGGACTCGAACCGACAATCCGAACGTAGGCTGGGTACGTGGCAGATCCAGCGACCTATCGCCCCGCAACAGGGGAGATCCCAACGTCACCGGGCGTCTATCGGTTCTACGACCAAGACGACCGCGTGATCTATGTGGGCAAGGCGAAGTCGCTGCGGCCGCGGTTGAGTTCGTACTTTCAAGACCTCGCAGGGTTGCATCCACGCACTCAAACGATGGTGCAAACTGCTGTTCGCGTTGAATGGACAGTCGTCGGAACTGAAGTTGAAGCGCTCGCACTCGAATACACGTGGATCAAAGAGTTTTCCCCACGCTTCAATGTGCGTTTTCGTGACGACAAGTCGTATCCGTGGCTTGCGGTCACAGTCGGCGAACGCATCCCTCGAGTTACTGTGATGCGCGGTGAACAGAAGAAGAATGTCCGCTACTTTGGCCCCTACACGCACGCCTGGGCAATCCGCGAAACGGTAGACACTCTGCTGCGCGTATTTCCCATGCGTTCCTGTTCGACTGGCGTGTTTCGGCGGGCCGAGTTGTCTGGGCGGCCCTGCCTATTGGGGGATATCGGCAAATGCGCGGCACCCTGCGTCGGCCGCGTGAGCGAGGCCGAACACCGAGAGATCGTGAACGGTTTTCTCGACTTCATGGCAGGTAATACGAAGCCGGTGATTTCCCGGATTACGAATGACATGAAAGCAGCCGCAGCCGCCCAAGAGTACGAACGAGCCGCTAAGTATCGCGACGATCTTCTTGCCTTAGAAACCGCCTTGGAGCGGCAGACCGTGGTGTTCACCGACGGCACCGACGCCGACGTGTTCGGCTTCGCGGCCGACGATCTCGAAGTCGCTGTACAGATCTTTTCTGTCCGGGGCGGCCGGATTCGTGGCCAACGCGGATGGGTTGCTGAACGTGAAGAACGTATGGACCTAGCCGAGATCATTCAGCGTGCTCTCATGACCTTGTATGCGGACAACGCGTCGACGGCAATCCCGCCGCTCGTGCTGGTGCCCGAAATGCCCGCCGAACACACCACCTTGAGTCACCTGCTTCGTCAAGAACGGGGCACGCGCGTCAGCATTCGTGTTCCGCAACGGGGAGACAAACGGACCCTGATCGAAACGGTAGAACGCAACGCGAAAGAACTTTTGAATCGGCACAAGATTCAGCGTTCGGGCGATCTGACCAACCGGAGTCAAGCCCTCGAAGATTTGCAATCGGCTCTCGCCTTACCCCAACCACCATTACGGATCGAGTGCTACGACATTTCACACACGCAAGGGTCATGTCCGGTGGGCTCAATGGTCGTGTTCGAAGACGGCCTTCCGAAGAAGGCAGAGTATCGCAGTTTCTCTGTCCGAGACCAGGGCAACGATGACGTTGCGTCCATGAAAGAAGTACTCACGCGAAGGCTCACACATCTAGCCGAGACGAGCAGCAATTCAAACAGGGAGATCGCCGAAACCGATATCGAAGCGGATGCAGGCGTGACCGAGCCTCGCACGAGTTTTCACTATCGCCCCTCGCTCCTGCTGATCGATGGGGGAGCGCCTCAAGTGAACGCGGCCGCAGACGTGTTGAGCGAACTCAGCATCACCGACATTGCGGTGTGCGGCCTAGCTAAACGCCTCGAAGAAGTGTGGCTCCCACACGACCCTGATCCGCTCATCTTGTCCCGAAGCAGCCAAGGCCTCTATCTCTTGCAACGCGTTCGAGACGAAGCACACCGGTTTGCGCTCAAACAACATCGAAAACAGCGCGCCAAATCGAGCATCGCCAGCAGCCTCGACGAGATCGACGGGATCGGTCCGAAACGCCGAAAAGACCTGCTGCGACACTTCGGATCAGTCAAAGCACTCAAGGCTGCCACCGTCGAAGAACTGGCCGAAGTGCCAGGTATTGGCCCTGAGACTGCGCGAAACATCGCGGCGAAGTTGGCCGCCAAGTACGCTCAAGGCACGACGGTGGATACTGTCACCGGCGAAATCATCGAGGAGACAACATGACCACAATCACTGAGTTCGTCCTCGTCACTGGAATGACTGGTGCCGGACGGAGCACGGCTGCAAAAGCGCTCGAGAAGCTTGGCTACTACGTGGTCGACAACCTGCCACCTGGAATGCTTGGCGAGTTGCTCGCCCAAGTCGAGTCGGCGCAAGATATCAATCGGCTCGCCGTGGTCGTCGACTCGCGTTCCCGCACATTTTTCGCTGGTCTTACTGATGCGATTGCTGAAATTCAGCATTCAGGTACGGCTGTGAGAACCGTCTTCCTTGAAGCAGCCGACGATGTGCTCGTCCGGCGTCAAGAAGCCGCCCGTCGCCCTCACCCACTCAGCGCCGAGGGCCGCCTGATGGACGGATTCGTCAAGGAACGCGAACTGCTGAAGGTTTTGCGCGGGCGTGCCGACATGGTTATCGATACCAGTTCGCTGAACGTGAATCAGCTTTCGGCTCGAATGCGCCATGCGTTCGAACAGCCGACAGATCAAGGCCTCAACATCACGCTCGTATCGTTCGGATTCAAGTATGGAGTTCCAATCGACGCAAATTTGATTGCCGACATGCGGTTCTTGCCGAACCCATTTTGGGTCCCTGAACTGCAGCCGCAAACTGGACTCGATTCTGATGTCAGCGCGTATGTGCTCGCACAATCGCGTGCGGCCGAGTTCCTGGAAGAGTACGAGCGCCTCATTGATTTACTGACCGACGGTTTCGTCGCCGAAGACAAGTTGTATCTCACGATCGGCATCGGCTGTACTGGCGGTAAACACCGAAGCGTGGCCATGACCGAAGCGCTCAGCGAACGTTTGAAGTCAAAGGGCGGCAATACGCTCGTCGTACACCGGGATTTGGGTAAGGAATGACGAACCACGCCCCAAAGATCGTGGCGCTTGGTGGAGGCCACGGTCTAGCAGCGACGCTCTCCTCGCTCGCGAAGTTGGACGTCGACATCACTGCGGTCGTGACGGTCGCCGACGACGGCGGATCTTCGGGTCGACTCCGGGGAGACTTCGACATACTTCCGCCTGGTGATTTGCGGATGGCTTTGGCATCCCTGTGCCCAGACACCACGAAAGGCACGAGCACAGCCGAACTCCTGCAATACCGTTTCGCCGACGGCAGCAGCCTCGCTGGCCATCCCATCGGAAATCTCATTCTCACGGCGCTCTGGCAATTAGAAGACAATCCCGTTGATGCGCTGACGCGCGCGGCCGAACTCGTGAATGCTCGGGGGACGGTCTTACCCATGTCGAACACGCCGCTCTCGATCGAAGCAACGGTGGAAAGCAGCACGGGCGAACTTCATCGTATCCGTGGCCAAGCGACGGTCGCACGCACAATTGGCCGGATTCGTGACCTCTCGATAACGCCACTCGACCCGCCGGCTTGCCCTGAAGCGCTGGCCGCAATTGCTCAGGCAGACTGGATTATTTTGGGTCCGGGTTCTTGGTATACGAGCATCATGCCGGCACTCCTGATTCGAGAATTGCGCGAAGCGATGGCACACAGTTCAGCCAAAAAGCTACTCATCGTCAATTTGCAAGACGAATTGGGGGAGACCGAAGGCCTCGATCCGGCGGAACATATCCAAATCTTCGGCTCATTCGCGGGAGATCTGAGACTGGACTCGGTACTCGTTGATTCTTCACATGAGCACTTGGGTACCCGGATCGCCAGAAATGCCGCCGTTCTTGGCGCAGACACTATTTTTGCTTCTGTTCGCTGCACCGAAACGCGCACCACGCATAATCCCGAGTTGCTGTCCCGAGTTCTTCACGAGATTGTGACGCGCGTACGGTAGCGACACACTATTCTTTTTTATCAACACGCCGTATTTCAGGAGGACTGAACCATATGTCCATGACCGCACAGGTCAAAGCCGAGTTAGCTCAGTTTCCTGTACCCAAGGAATGCTGTCGTCGCGCCGAAACCGTGACCCTCTTGCGTCTCTGTTCCGCACTCCAGATTCGTGACGGCAAACCTCTCATTGAGGTTGAGTTGGACTCTCGCGAAGCAGCACAGCGCTTGCGCAAAAATATTCAAAGCCTGTACGGACACCAGTCAGTCCTCATCTCACCACCAACCTCAACCAGCAAGACCCCACCGAGTTACGTGGTTCGCGTTGACAAAGGCGCCGCACGCTTAGGGAAACAGACAGGTCTTGTTGACGGGGCGGGGCGCCTCATCACCGGCCTGCCGCCAGCCATCGTGGTCGGACCTGCATGCGACGCTGTGGCTTCGTGGCGTGGCGCTTTCCAAGCGCGCGGCTCGCTCACTCAGCCAGGCCGTGCTTCGTCGATGGAGATTTCTTGCCCTGGTCCGGAAGTGGCGTTGGCCCTTATGGGCTCAGCCAAACGACTCGGTATCGGTAGCAAGGCGAAAGAGGCGCGCGGAAGCGACCGTGTGGTTATCCGTGACGGCGACGCCATCAGCGACATGCTGAAACTTCTCGGCGCACACGCCACTGTGTTGGCTTGGGAAGAACGTCGCCTCCACCGCGAAGTGCGTGCAACCGCTAATCGACTGGCGAACTTCGATGACGCGAACCAACGACGTTCGGCGCGCGCTGCTGTTGCCGCCGGTGCCCGTGCTCAACGCGCCCTCGACATTCTTGGCGACGACGTGCCCGATCATCTGAAACTGGCCGGCGAACTCCGCGTGGGACACAAGGAGGCAAGTCTCGAAGAGTTGGGTCGCCTGCACGAGCCACCGCTAACCAAAGATGCGATAGCGGGCCGAATCCGCCGTCTCCTTGCGATGGCCGACAAGCGAGCTGCCGATCTTG
>CALMUY010000018.1 GCA_937873005.1 uncultured Aeromicrobium sp.
ACGTTCGAGCCCCTGCTGCGGGCTGCCCACCGTGAGCGGTGTCTGAGCGGTGAAGTCCTCCATGCTCGGGCCGTGGCCATAGACCGGCGCGTTGTCGAAGTAGGGGCGGAACTCGTTGACGGCGTCCTGGCTGTTCTTGCGCATGAAGAACTGTCCGCCGAGGCCCACGATCGCTTGCGCTTGGGAGCCGTGGCCGTAGTGTTCGAAGCGCTGGCGGTAGAAGTTGATGAGCCGGATGTAGTGCTCTTTGGGCCAGAAGATGTTGTTCGCGAAATAGCCGTCGCCGTGGAAGGCAGCTAACTCGGCAACTTCGGGCGTACGGATGGAGCCGTGCCACACGAACGGAGCCACCCCGTCGAGCGGTGCCGGCGTCGCGGTGAAGCCCTGTAAGGGAGTACGGAACTTGCCTTCCCAGTTCACAACAGGCTCATCCCACAAGCGACGCAACAGTTGATAGTTCTCAATCGTCAATTCGATGCCCTTGGACATGTCTTTGCCGAACCACGGATACACCGGCGCGGTATTGCCGCGCCCCAGCATCAGATCCATGCGGCCATCCACCAGGTGCTGCAAGGTGGCGTAGTCTTCGGCGATCTTCACCGGATCGTTGGTGGTGATCAAGGTGGTCGAAGTGGACAGGATGATGTTCTCGGTCTGTGCGCCGATATAGGCGAGCGTGGTGGTGGGGCTCGACGGCACGAACGGGGGGTTGTGGTGCTCGCCTGTGGAAAACACGTCCAAACCGATCTCTTCGGCCTTCTTCGCAATCTCGACCGTGGCCTTGATGCGTTCGTGCTCGGTGGGGGTGCGCCCCGTAGTCGGATCCATGGTGACGTCACCGACGGTAAAGATGCCTAGCTGGATGCCCATCTCGCGTCCTTCGTAAGTAGTTTATCTTTCAACTACTTTAACATAGGTCGGCACTGATGTATTCCCAGAGAGGATTAGGCGCGCTCGGCCTGAAAGAAATCGCGCAGCATTTCAGCGCTTTCATCCGCCAGCACGCCGCTGGTGACTTCGGGCCGATGATTGAGTCGCCGGTCCCGCACGAGGTCCCACACCGAACTCACCGCACCGGCTTTCTCGTCGAACGCGCCAAAGACGAGATGGGAGATGCGTGCCCCAACGAGCGCGCCAGCGCACATCGCACATGGCTCGAGAGTCACGACCAAGGTGCAATCGTCGAGCCGCCACGAGCCCAAGGTTGCGGCAGCATCACGCAGTGCGACGATCTCGGCATGCCCGCTCGGGTCGCCGTCACGTTCGCGAATGTTTCGGCCCTCGCCAATGATTTGTCCAGAGACGTCGAGCACGACCGCACCGACAGGTACATCCCCATCGGACACTGCTTCCTGGGCGAGTGCCAAGGCGCGACGCATAGGTTCAGTGAACGTCAACCGACGATCTCCGCAAGTTGATCACCAAAACCAATCCGCTCGGCGATGTCGAGCAGAACGTCGTCGGGATACATGTCGTCGTCTTCACACAACAAGCCCAACTCGACAGAACTCACACCGAGATCTTCGAGCAACTCGAGGTCGCCCATCGGTACCGGGTCGTCGCCCAGATCGGTGCGCCTAACAAGGTCGGAAACCTCAGCGGCGAGAGTCCAATCGCGAATAGCCGTGGCATCAGACAAAAGCGCGCGAATGTGGGTGCCGCTGCGTCGAACGATCACGAAAAAGTCGTCGTTGATCGAAGCGAGACCGATGACACCGACCTCAGACGGGAAGCGTTGCAAGGCCTCGAGAAAACCGTCGAGATTCTCGCCGAGTCGCGGCGCGAGTTCAATTGCGTTCCATTCGCCGCCGTCGCGATACGCCGCAACAACAAAATCGACGTCGTCTTCCGCCATGTCAACCTCCTACCCTCACTCCAGATAGTGACAGAACACTGGCACCGCCCGCCACTCAATACGCATGAAAGTCATTGAGATGCCTCTCACAGCGCCCGAAAACGCAGATCGCCCCCAGCGCGGATCTACATACTCCTCCGCGAAGAGAGACGCGGAAGGCGATCCGGCTAGGGACGACCAAATGGTGTTTAGAGCGCCTTGATGATGTCTTCGACGCGCTCTTTCGCGTCGCCGAACAACATCTGGGAGTTCTCCTTGAAGAACAGCGGATTCTGGACGCCTGCATAGCCGACAGCCATCGAACGCTTGAACACGACCACGTTCGTCGCATCCCACACGTGCAACACCGGCATGCCTGCAATCGGGCTGTTCGGGTCGTCGAGCGCAGACGGGTTGACGGTGTCGTTGGCGCCGATCACGAGAACCACATCGGTGCTGGCGAGGTCATCGTTGATCTCGTCCATTTCGAGCACGATGTCGTACGGGACCTTCGCTTCAGCCAAGAGTACGTTCATGTGGCCAGGCAAACGGCCCGCAACAGGGTGGATTCCGAAGCGAACGTCGATTCCCTTGTCGCGAAGCTTGCGTACCAACTCGGCAACCGGGTACTGCGCTTGTGCAACGGCCATGCCGTAACCGGGCGTGATGACAACTGAACTCGCTCCAGTAAGAAGTTCAGCCACGCCGTCGGCCGTGATTTCACGGTGATCGCCGTATTCGGTGTCACCGGAGGCCACAGCTTCGATACCGAAGCCACCCGCGATAACCGAAATGAACGAACGGTTCATGGCCTCACACATGATGTAGGACAGGTACGCACCCGAGGAGCCAACCAAGGCGCCCGTCACAATGAGTAGATCGTTGCCGAGCAAGAAGCCTGCTGCAGCCGCGGCCCAACCGGAGTAACTGTTGAGCATCGATACGACAACCGGCATATCGCCGCCGCCGATCGAAGCGACGAGGTGCCAGCCCAAACCAAGAGCCAAAGCGGTCACGATGATGAGCAGAGCGAGGTGCGGCGTAATGACGAACCAGACAGTCAAGGCGAAGAACAACGCGAGGGAACCGAGGTTGATGTAGTTCTTGCCAGGCAGCACGAGCGGTGCCGACTTCATCTTTTCGGACAGCTTCAGGTACGCCACGATCGAACCGGTCAAAGTCACGGCACCGATGAACACGCCGATGAAAACTTCGGCGTAGTGAATCTTGAGCAGCGAACCGGTGAGGCCGTGCGTGTCGAGGAAGCCATTCCAACCGACCAAGACTGCAGCCAAGCCAACGAAGCTGTGCAACAGTGCGATGAGTTCAGGCATTCCGGTCATTTCGACCTTGGCGGCCTTCCAGAAGCCGATGCCAGCGCCGATGCCGACGGCAACGACGAGCAAGACGATGCCCAGCGGATCGGAGTCCTTGAAGACGATGAAGATCGTGGCGATGAGTGCAAGCGCCATGCCGGTGATGCCGTAGTTGAGGCCGTTGCGAGCGGTCTCATGCTTCGACAAGCCTGCGAGGCTGAGCACGAACAAGAGCGCGGCGATGATGTAGGCCGCAGTCGCAATACTGAAAACGGTCATGGATGATCAGCCTTTCGAGAACATGCTGAGCATGCGTCGGGTCACGGCGAAACCACCGAAAACGTTGATACTTGCCACGAGAACGGCCACGAACGCCAAAACGCGGACGGCAGCGTGGTCGCTCGCGAGTTGCGGTAGGGCGCCGACGACGATGATGCCGCTGATCGCGTTCGTCACGCTCATGAGTGGCGTGTGTAGTGCGTGGTGGACTTTGCCGATCACGTAGTAACCGATCACGATCGCGAGCGTCAACACCAAGAAGTGCTGAGGCAAGTCGCCCGGTGCAGTCGCGAGAATCGCGAAGAACGCAACCAAGCCAGCAATGATGAGCGCCCATTTACGTGATGGGGTCAGCCAGGGCTCTTTTGGTGCCGGCGGCTCAACGGGCTCGGCGGCCGCTGCAGCAGGAGCAGCCGAGACCTGAACCGGCGGAGGTGGCCACGTCTTTTCGCCGTCACGAACGACGGTGACACCACGCTGGATGACGTCGTCGAAGTCGAGCACAACTTGTCCGTCTTTGCCAGGCGTCAAGAGCTTGATCAAGTTGACAAGGTTGGTGCCGTACAACTGCGACGCTTGGTTCGGCAAGCGGCCAGCAAGGTCGGTGTAACCGAGGATGATGACGCCGTTCTCAGTCACGACGCGTTCGCCAGCAACCGAACCCTCGACGTTTCCGCCTTGGGAAGCAGCCATATCCACGATGACACTGCCCGCCTTCATCGAAGCAACATCTGCTGCCGTGATGAGGCGTGGAGCGGCGCGTCCGGGAATGAGTGCGGTCGTGATGATGATGTCGACATCAGCTGCTTGCTCGGAATAGATTTCCGCAGCGCGACGATCGTAGGCCTCGCTGGTTGCCTTGGCATAGCCGTCGGAAGAAACTTCTTTGGCTTCGTCGGCAACGACAACTTCGAGATATTCGCCACCGATGGACTGCACCTGGTCAGCAACTTCAGGGCGTGGGTCGGTGGCGCGGACGATGGCACCCAGGCTGCTGGCGGCACCGATAGCAGCCAAACCAGCCACACCGGCACCGGCGACGAGCACCTTGGCAGGCGGAACCTTGCCAGCGGCCGTGACCTGGCCGGTGAAGAACCGACCGAACTCGTGGGCGGCTTCAACAACCGCGCGATATCCCGCGATGTTCGCCATCGAACTGAGCACGTCCATCGACTGGGCGCGCGAAATACGGGGGACAGCGTCCATCGCCAAAACGTTGATCGGACGAGCAGCGAGCTTTTCGACGAGTTCGGGGTTGAGCGCGGGAGCGACAAGGCTGATGAGCGTCGCTCCATCAAGGAGTTTGCCGATCTCAGCATCGCTTGGAGCGTTGACCTTCATCACGATGTCGCTAGCCCATGCTTCGTCGGTGGACACGATTGTCGCCCCCGCTGCGGCATAGGCCTTATCGCTGAAACTCGCATTCGAGCCAGCATTCGTCTCGATCGAGACGAGGTAGCCCAACTTGATTAGTTCTTTGACGGTCGCAGGTGTTGCTGCGACACGGGTCTCGCCTGCGGAGGACTCGGCGACGATGCCGATCCGCATGGAGCCCAGTTCTGGTGTGCTGTTCACCAAATGAACCATAACGGTTGTCATCAGGGTGGACTAGCGATGGTCCCAAAATGTGATAAAGACCCCTTCGAATCACGCGAACTTCGTGACGCAGGTCACGGCAAGACGCTAATGTGACGTTCGTGATGACACATTCGAAGAAGCGTTTCAAAGGCAAAGTTCTCATCGTCACTGGCGCGGCCAGAGGTATCGGCGCTGAAGTTGCCCGTGGCTATGCCGCAGGAGGAGGGAAAGTCGCCCTTATCGGCCTCGAACCTGATCGCCTCGAAGCATTGAGCGTTTCGCTCGGGGAAGCGGCGGCATGGTGGGAAGCCGACGTCCGCGACGGGGATGCGATGAAGGTCGCCATCGATGCTGCTGCGGCGCACTTCGGGCGCGTTGACCATGTGGTCGCTAACGCTGGCATCGCATCGTATGGCACAGTTCGCCAACTCGATGACGCAGCGTTTGATCGCGTCTTGGACATCAACGTGGGCGGCGTGTTCCGCACCATGAAATACTCGACACCGCACCTAGAACGAACCGGCGGATACCTGCTGGCGGTTTCATCGATGGCGGCCTTCACCGCGTTGGCCGGGCTCGCTCCCTATAACGCGAGTAAGTCCGGATGCGAAGCGCTCGCGCTCGCTTACAAACAAGAGGTCGCTCATTTGGGGATCAAGGTGGGGGTGTGTCATCCGGGTTGGATCGATACAGACATCGTGCGAAACGCCGAAGCGGATCTGCCGTCGTTCCGTGCCATTCGGGCCGAACTGCCCTATCCCGCCAACTCGACGACAAGTGTTGAAGAGTGCGCCGAGAAGATCCTCACCGGGTTGAAGTGCAAGAAGTCACGGGTTTACGTTCCGCGCGGTGTCGTGCTCGCGAACTGGACGCGAGCATTCGTGAACTCACCCGCGGCTTGGCCCGTGATTGCGCGGATTGCCGGGCGAACCGTCCCGAGCCTCGAGCGCGAAGTCGAAGCGCTCGGTCGGTTCCACCATGAGCACATTCCTGTTGAGCAGGGCCCTGTTGAGCAGAGCTCTGTCGAGCGGAGCCCGATTTAGCGGGGGAATGTCCGCCCCTTACGGAGATGCCTAACGGTTTTGCAGCGAGGCCGCCAACGCCGTCATGTGTTCCAAGCGGGCGCGCTCGGAGGCGATGAACTCTGGGCCGCCGTGTCGGCCGGCGATGATCGCGACGTGAGTTCCGGCGCCGGTTTTTGACGAGACCGCTGCGGCCAACGTCGCCGGAATTTCTTCAAACCCGGAGAAGTCGTCGAGTCGATCGGCATGAATCGTGGCGAGCATCTCTGGGGTGAGGCGTGGCGCAGCAGCCGTGCTGTGCAGCACCTGGTTTTCGGTGTCCAAGGCGACGGCGAGTGCCCAGTCGGTTCGAAATGTCGTCGGTACGGCGTCGACCAGACGTTCCAATGCGCGCTGAGGTTCGGCCGTAAACGCCTCAACGGTTTCAAGATCCATGCTCAAGTTCGCGCCGGCGTGGTAGCGGCTGATCCAAAGGACCTTCACTCCTTCAATGGCGTGGCAAGCTGTAATGCGCCAATCCGGGGGTGCTCCAACCGGAAGGTCGAACAGCCCATCATCGATGGCGAAGCCGTCGGCGCGGTGTTCGACGATTTGAATCGCTTCAATGTCCGCACCTGCAGCACCGAGTGCCGTCGCCAACATTCCCAACGAACCCGGGACGTCGGGAAGTTCAACGCGCAAAAGAAACGGCATATCTCTATTGTGTCCGAACCATGTGTCCAGCATGTTTCCGGTCTTGGCCGTCGCGCTCCTTTAGTGTGGCGATATGAATTCTGTTGCGCGAGGTCTTGGCGGGTTGCGAACCGTAGGTCCGTCACAACTTCTCGTGGAAGCACCCGTGCAGTTGTTGGGGACATTCCTTGTGCGCGGCGGCGAGACCAAGATCGGTGCGTACTGCGACATTGGCGATAACTGTGAATCCCAAGGGCTCACGATGGGTAGGTATTGCGAAGTAGGGCCCGGCGCGGTGCTTGGTGGAACTGGCCACCCGCTCACCTGGCTGAGTGTGAGTCCTTTTCAATACAAGGCAGCGTCGTTTGGTTGGCACGAGTCAGCCAACCAAGTAGAAACCATCGACCCCGAAGCTGGCGGACGCGACTCATTCCGTGGGGATCCCGTGCTGATCGGTAACGACGTATGGGTGGGTGCTGGTGCGGTGATCTTGCGCGGAGTCACGATCGGCGATGGGGCCGTCATCGCGGCGAACGCGGTTGTCACGAGAGATGTCGAACCGTACGAGGTCGTTGGGGGAGTGCCCGCCAAAACCATCAAATTCAGAGGCACCCCCGAGCAGCGTGAGCACCTGGTGGAACTTGCTTGGTGGCGCTTCACCCCGAATCAGCTCAGCGGGATTTCGTTCGATGATCTGCCTGTGGCAATTGCACAATTGCGTGAGCGAGTGCCAGATCTCGTGCCGCGCGACATTGCATACGAGCAGGTGACGAAGCCGAAAGCTGAGCCGAAGCCACCCGTGAGCGCACCCAAGGGTCGCAAACGTTTGTGGTGACTTTGTGCAAGGTGTAGCGCTCTGCACCCATTATGGGTGAGACTGGTCACAAGCCAAGTATTCGAACAAGGAGACATTGTGGGACGT
>CALMUY010000019.1 GCA_937873005.1 uncultured Aeromicrobium sp.
CGGCAATCTCGCCAGAGGTGCCCGCTGTGTTCTTCTTTTTCCAGATGCTCACACTTTCATTCTCCCAGACCCCACCGACACGAGTGCGCTTCTCGACACATACGCAACCGATACGCCCGAAGCCACCCCACGGTTAGTCCATCCGTGGGAGGCTGTGCTGGTGACTTCGAACGGCACCATTCGCTCCCAAACCCTCATTTTGTTGGTGGCGACGCTCGTCGTTTACAGCGCGCAGGGGCTCCTCGTTCCTGTACTCGCTCCGGTGACGCGTCTGGTCGGTTTGAGGGAAGTAGATCTCGGAGCCGTCATGACGCTCGCTGCCGCGATGCTCGTGTTCACTGCCGGCTGGTGGGGCCGAGAAGTCGACAGGATTGGCGTTCACGCGGTCCTCGTGCGAGGACTGGTTCTCGCTACCGTCGGTACCGTCGGGTTCGCACTCATGACGGAACTTGCTAGCCGGCAAGACCTCCCCCGTTGGATCGTCGTAGGTGTCTTTGTCCTCACGCGCGGCGTGATTTATGGTCTCGGCATGGCGGCCGTGCCGGTCGCGGCACTCACCTACTTCGCGTCCGTAACTGAAGGCACCGAGGCGCGTACGAAAGCCATGGGTGCGTTCGGTGCGATGCAAGGAATTTCGCTCGTCGTGGGGCCAGCCCTAGGCGGGGCCTTCGCGATGATCACGCTACTCATGCCGATCTATATCGCGCCAGCACTCATGGTGGCGACGCTGTTCGCGGTGTTGTCGCTTCGGTCACCTGAACACCAACAGCGCGAAGAAACCGTACAACTCGCGTGGGGCGACAAACGGGTCCTGCCGTATTTGATCGTGGGCGGTTTCTTGTTCCTCGGTTTGGCACTCGTCGAAATCATTATGGGGTTCCTTGTGCAGGACCGTTTGGGCCTGAGCGACGAAGACACTGCGGTCACGGTGGCGACGGCCGGCGTCCTGATCGGGTTAGGTTTCGCCGCGACGCAGGGTTTGCTCGCACCTCGCGTGCCAGGCGGTCCGCGCGCGCTCATGGCGCTAGGGAGTCTGTGCGCGGCGGCTGGTTACGGGTTTGCGATGGCTGTCTCGTCGCTTCCCCTTCTGCTCGCCGCCATGCTGGCAGTCGCGGTGGGGCTGGGCTTGGCTTTGCCCGGCTATAACGCGGGCGCCACTCTTGCGGTCGACCCATCTGAACATGCGGGCGTGGCTGGGCGACTCGCCGCCACGGTTGGCCTCACCTACATGGTTGGACCTGTGTTGGGCGCAGGTTTGTATTCCATGAATCCGTTCGCGCCGCTCATTGGCGCGGGCCTCTTGTCGCTGATCGCTGCGGGCTTAGCCGCGGGCAAACTCCAGTCCTCCAGCGCTGCTGGGCGCAACCCTGACGGGGCGTAAATCCCACGCACGATGAGACTGTGACCGCGTGGCTTACTCGCGATGTTCTGGTGGTCGAGTCAAACTTGCTCTATGGCTACCATCACCGTGACTCTCGGCGACATCACGACGGTTCCAGCTGACGCGATCGTCAACGCGGCCAACAATCAGATGCGCGGCGGAGGCGGCGTCGATGGCGCTATTCATCGCGTGGGCGGTCCGTCCGTACTAGCTGACTGTATTGCGCGATTCCCTGATGGTCTCGCCACCGGCGATGCCGGTTGGACGACTGCCGGAGAGCTGCCGGCCAGGTGGGTGATTCACACGGTTGGCCCGAACTTTTCGATCGGCGAGACTGACCGCAGTCTGCTCACCTCGTGCTACCGACGCGCACTGGCGGTGGCCGACGAGTTGGGCGTTCGCTCGATCACGTTTCCGCTGATCAGCGCCGGTGTTTATGGTTGGCCGAAAGAAGACGCGATCCGTGCCGCGATTGACACTATTTCGGCCGTCCCGACCTCGGTTGAAGTCGTCACCTTTGTCGCATTCGACGAAGCAACCCGCGACGCGATCGAAGCTGCCCTCACTCGCTAGCTGCCCTCACTCGATCGGCAGGGCCCGCACGTTAGATAGCCAAACCGCCGATCTAGGCGCTCGTTTGCCACGGGTCAAGGCACGGAACCCCCAAGAGCTCGAAATTCCTGAGGTTTCTCGTCACGACAGTCATATTTTCGGCTTGCGCGATCGCCGCGATGAGCGCATCGTCCATCGGTGAATGCTCGGGGACGCGATACGTGCCTAGTACGCGTGCCGCCGCAAGATCAAAGGGCAATACTCTGCCAGCGAAAGCAGGCAATACCCGGTCTTCGAACCAGCGACGAAGTACGCGGCCTTGATCTAGATCGTTCCGTTCTTTCGCAGCTACGCCGAGTTCTAGTTCACTGATGGTGAAGGCGGTGACGTACTGATCGGCAATCGGAACCGAACTCGCCCACGCTTCGAGCGCCGGGTTTCGACCTCGAACTCGCAGGCCCGAAACGACATTCGTGTCTAGGAGATATCGCATGCTTGTGTTGGTCCGCTTTTCACAGTTCTGGTGTTCGGTTGGCAAACCCCAGTTGTACCGGTTCGAAATCGATGTCTGCGCCTTCATCCACAACAAGCAAGTCAACAAGTGTGACGTTCTCGCTGGCCAAGACACTCGTCAGAATCTCGCGCGCTTCAGCCTCAGCCGAGTGCCGGTTCTGGCGCGCCCTCGATTTGAGTGCTGCTTTGGTTCCTGGAGGGAGATTGCGAATCAAGATTTGCTCCACTCCACATCACCTCCGATATCAGTAAAATGATATCAGTTGTCAACTACAGGTGCATCTCAAAGCAGAACCTCCGCACATTGACGGTCGAGCAAACTTCGTTCACGCCAAAAGGTAGCGCCACAATGTGTAACACTGAATGGTGCTGCGGCTAAGAAGAGACATGACCACATCCACAGCGCACGCGCCTCCAGCGTTTGAGGCCGCCGCAATTGATGTCACCGCGATCGGATCCGACCCCGATGCCGCCGAGGCGTTCTACCGTGAGCACTTGCCCGCGGTTCGAGGGTTCGTGGCCCGACGAGTCGACAACCCACACGACGCCGCAGACCTGACCGCCGACGTTTTCATTGCTGCCATCGAAGCCGCCGACCGTTACCGGCCCAATGCAGGAAGTCCAGGCGCTTGGCTCATGGGAATTGCTCGGAACGTTGTCTCCAATCACTACCGATCTTCAACTCGCGGCGCTGCCGCGCTACGCCGCATAAACACCCGCGCGCTGATTGATGATGAATCCTTAGACCACTTAGTTCAACGACTGGATGCCGAACGTGACGCCCTCCCCGACCCTTTCGAGGTGACACCATGAACACGCAACTTGACCACTTTGAAAATGCCCTGCTGACTGAGATCCGGCAACACGTCACCGATCGCTCCACCGCGACTCGCCCGTCTGTGAAGCGTAGGTGGGCACTAGGCAGCATAGTGGCCGCCGTCGCCGGCGGGCTCGCCGTTCCGCTTCTGATGCCCACCCCTGCTTACACCGTTTCTGAAGGTAACGCTGGGGAAATCATCGTGAAGGTAAATCGGCCCGAGGATGCCCCCGGCCTCGAAGCCAAACTCGCCGAATACGGCATCAAGGCCGATGTGACTTACCTCCCCTTCTCACAAACTTGCCAACCTGACCGTTTCACCGAAGTACCCGATGGGCGGATGAAAGGGATGCAATTATCAGTCGGAGAAAATCTGGTCGAACTTGTCATTCCTCCTGGCCGGATACGCGACGGGGAAACCTTTGTCATGGAGTTGTCGGACCGGAAAATCCCTCATGACAAGTACGCCTTCGAGTCGAAGGGCTACTTCGCAGTTGCGACAGGGCCCGTCGCGCCGTGCCGCCTTAGCTCGCGTTAGCCGACTGGCTACGAATTCCCGACTGTCGGGGTTGCGAGTTGTGCGTGGATGTCTTTGACAAGTGGGTAGACCTTTTGCCCTTGGGACTTGATCGATTGGGCAAGGTTGGAATGCAATTCTTGTGGGCTCCGTGAAGCCGCGAGCGCTCGATAGATGGCCGTGTAGTCAGATGGCTGCAATCCGAGATTCTTGGCTGCTGCCCGAACTGCGCGCTTTGTGGACTCGCTCACGGTGCCCGCGGATAATTTGGGGTCTGGCTGTGTGATTACTCGAGCGCCGGACGCCTCTATTCGCTTGAACTGCTCGTCAAGTTCGTCGCAGTCGTTGGGAAACTTCGCCTTCCGAAACCAAGCGCGACTAAGGAATTTCCGTCGATGAGTCACAACTGAGGCTGCCCCACCCCCAAGTTACGCTTCGGGAGATAGTCCACCGGCGATAGGCAGGCGCCAACCATGTAATAGTTCCAGTCGCACCTTCATAACCGGACTGGACCCGCACATAGTAGGTGCCATTGGGATGGCTCGAAAGTGTGGTCGAAAACTCCAACGTAGAACTCGGGGTATAGACCTGTTCGATGAAACGTGCGTTGCTAGTGAACGCGGTGTTATCTGCCAGTTGGACTCGATACCAAACCTTGTGACCATTTTGGGCTGCAAGGGCTGTCCAATTGATTTTGAGTGGCGTGTTTCCGAACCATCCGATGCTACCGGGGCTACAGGTAGGCCCGGTTACTTTCGGGGGCGCATCAGCCGCCGCAATCGTATTAGTTGTCATGATTCCCGTGTCAGAAAACGCAGCCAGTGTTGGCTGAACTGGTACGACAATCGATCCTGTTACCGCAAGGCTCAAAATGACGCCAGCAACCATGACCGTTGGTTTGATTCGCCGCCCTGTGGCAGGCGTGGGTTCCTGAAGTTCTGGCTCTTCGTTTGAACTTGGCGGTCGAGATGACCCCGACTTGAACGCAATGAGCATGACGGCCATAGCCAACATTCCGCCAAGGAACATCGCAAACGGTGTGCCCCACCACGACACAACGTAACCGAGTTTCGGGACCGCGAAATCTACTCGCTCGACCTCACTGACGTTATATGCCTCGGCATCGGCACTGGTATTGGCGTCACCTTTCAGCGACAAAACAGCACCACTGTCAGTGCGATCAATCTCGACCACACGGTGCGTGACACGCACACCTTCACTGTTGATCACACTGACAACGTCGCCCTTAGCAATCTGGGCGGCATCGATGGTGCGCGAGAATGCGAGATCCCCCGCTTGAATCTCAGGCGACATTGAACCCGAAGTGAATACGAGCGGCGTGATCCCGAAAACGAACATCGTTACTGTCCAAAGAATTCCGAGTGTCCCGAGGACCGCCCCCGACCACAACACGATTTCCCGGATGCGATTACTCATGGAGCTCAACTTGTCGCTTGAACTGCGTTGAAGGTAAACGATGCCGTTGCATTCTGCAATTGGGCAGCGTTCGTGGCAGTCGCGGGTAGAGAAACTTGAATGCAGATGTTCTCGCTGTAGGTGGATCCGGTGAGGCTACGGGCAGTCGATATCACGCTAGTAGCGCTCCCGCCCAAGGTGACGCCAGTGGCTAGAGCTGTGCCGCCACAGGTCTGCGTGCGCACACCGTTAGCGCTGGTTACGGCAGTGTTCGCGGTACCTGCGTGAACCGCCCAACGCAAGTGCGAAGCAAGTCCACCGGTTGAAGTTCCTGTGGCGGTGTAGGTAAATGGTGCCGTTCCTGCGGCACGCTGAACAGGAACTGTCACAGCGAAACTTTCGCCCGGGATCATGTTTGAAAAGGTGAACGCCGAGTTTGTCCATGTGCCACCTTGACCGGCGAGATTGCCGTTCAACTGCAGATCGAGCGAGCCAGACGTGATCGTGCCGGTTGTCATAGTGGCGGAATCGGTCCAGAAAGCGAGCGTATTTACGCTACTAAACCCGAGTAGGATCCCGAGTGAGAGGAAGGCTCGAACGCGAATGGAGCGTCGAGAACTTTGCTTGGCTGGCGCGTTCGTCATGTTCCTCTTCATCGCTCACTCCTCTGGGGCTCACGACGTCGGCGTATGGCGACGATCAACAATGCCCCCGCGAGGCTTGCTACTGTGCCGGCAAGAATGAGGTTGGGTACGAGTTCTGCACCTGTGCGATTAAGGCCAGACACGTCGTCTTGGTTGGTTTCCCCTGCGGACCCGATTGCCTCGCTGACTTCAAAATTGAAGGCCAAAGGGAGAACTTCGTTCTGGCTCGGATTTGTAGACGCTTCATCAAACTTCACGTTGACGTCGAACCTCATGACCTCACCTGCCGGGAGTTTGCCACTCATCGGTGAGCCCGTGGACTCCAACGAATTCCAGGCAGAACCGCCCGCCTTCACACGAATGTCAACGTCCCCGCTTTGAAACAGACCCGAATCCAATCCATCAACGCCCATGCGCCAACTACCTTCACTCGACGAGTTGTTTCGAATCCAAAACTGTCGAGTCTCATCATCACCTGGCACCCAGTGAACGGGCGTGTCAAACAGCGGATCATCAATCGAGTCGCGCCACACGATTCCGTCCTCGCTGACTTCAAGTTCATCAGCCGCATACGCAGGTGTGCTACCTACGGTCAACGCGAACATGGCCAAAACCGTGGCGCAAAGGAGTCTGCTCATGCTGACACTCCTTCTGCCTTGCTCATACGCGACCGGAAAGCTCCGCCAAACATGACGAGGGCGTATGCGATCAGCATCGCAGCCACCGCCTTCGCGATCAGTTCACGTTGGCTCCCAGTCAACACAGCGCTCGCATGCCCCACATAGGGAATCGAATACCAGAGTTCACCGCGGACTTGGACGGGTCGGACTGGTTTAGGGTCCTGGGCATCGTTCGCGTCACCTTGCGTTCGCAGGTACTTTTCACCGGTGAGTGAAGACCCGATCGAGACTACCCGGTGGGTCGCGACGACTGGTTTTCCTGATTCCAACTGGTACGTGATGACATCGCCCATGCGGATTTCATCGATTGGCCGCGGCTTCATCACCATGAGCGTTCCGGGTGGGTAACGGGGCTCCATGGATCCTGTCGCCACGGTGTACGGTGTGGCGCCGAAAACTCTCGGCACAACAACTGACGCGACGATGATCAAGATAGCCGCCAACAACACAAACCAGGCCACAACGTCAAACAGCCAACGCAGCACAAACCAACGGGATGTTACTTCCCGTGGTGTTGCGGGTGCGATTGCAGTAGTCACGTTGACATCCTTTGGTGCAGGTTTCTCCGGGGCGAGTTGAAGCGCCCCGGAGAAACCATCGACGGCCGGTCTAGATCAGTTGTGCGTTTGAGTTGCAGTCAGGGTCAACGCATCCAAAACAGCAGTGCCGTTCTGTGACGCATTTGTGCCATCAGGACCATCGAAATCAACCGTAATTTTAGCGGTGAGCGCAGTGGTACCTGGCGCAGTAACGCTCGAGATAGCAGTACCTGTCGAATCCTCAAGCGCCACAGTTGCGTCCAACTCATCAGCAAGTGCACCAGCCGGAATCGATGCGGGGTCAATGGTGAGAGTGGCACCAATATGTTCACCAACGAGAGTCAAGCTTGTGTCGCATTCCTGGTAAACGTTGTCTCCGGGAACGATCTTGGTCACGGCGCTGTCATCTTCGGTGTGCTTCCAGCCACCGCACGTTACTGCACCGAGTTCAATGGAGCCGGACTCAAGTGTTCCGCCGTTAACCGTTGCCGTATCGTTCCAGTATGCGAGGGTCGAAGCGCCGCCAAGCAGCAAGACTGCTGCTGCAGCAGCAGCAATGGAACCCTTAGTGGATTTCTTCATGATTTCTCCTTACGTGTTTGGCAGCAATCGACCGTCGATTTCGCCATATTTGCCTGCTACCCATATAGGTAACGCCGGCAGTGTCGAGCACCGTGAAAATTCTCAACTTTCACAGAATGCCTCCGTAATAGATCGGAGTCAATAGTCCGAATGGCACGCGGAACATCATCCAAAAGTACGCGTAACTCCCGGTTTCACATGGAAAAACCGACTCTTCACGTCACGACGTTCCCGCGAGGTACCACCTCAAAACGACTCTGCTTTGACCCCCACAGACCCAGACTGAGTCGCAACTTCAGCGCGTCACTGGCCCCACTGGACCAATTGCCAGACGATTCCGTTTGGGTCGGCGAACTGGCAAAAGCGTTCACCCCAAGGTTCCGTCTCTGGTGGTGTGATTACTTGAGCACCGGACGCCTCGATCCGCTTGAACTGCTCGTCGAGGTCGTCGACCACGAAAACTAGCAAGAGCCCCTGCCCGGCACTCCCCGCAATTTCCGCAGGCTTGAAGGTCGCCAGGCCTGTGGTGAGAAATATGAGGTTGCTCCCGCCGTTAGGGTGTTTGAGCGAAACGAATCCCTCAGCAGACATCTCTTCGACGTACCCGAAGTGAGTCTTAGCGAAAGACCCTGATGCCTCTACGTCAGCAACGTTGAGTGAGATGGCGGTCTGTGTGATGTTCAATGTCTACTCCTACCTAAACTATGTACAACGTACAGTGTAATAACCCGACGCAAGGAAGGGAGCACACTCGTGCCTCGACCTCTCATTGATCACCTCTGGCGCGAGCACGCCGACGCTCAACTCGGCCAGAGAAGAGGTCCCACGCCTCGCCATTCGACCGGCGATGTGATCACCCATGCCGTAAGACTCGCCGATACAGGAGGACTTGGCGCAGTAACCGTTCGGGCACTAGCCGACTCGCTCAACATCAAGACCATGTCGGTCTACACCCACGTCAATAGCCGCGAGGATCTGCTCGTGCTGATGGCCGACGAGGTCCACAAGCATATGGAAATGCCTGCGTTCGGGCGATCGAACTGGCGCACCCGTGTACGCCGTCTAGCCGAGGCGAACCTGGCGCTTCTGCGAACACATTCGTGGATGTTGGAGATTGAGGACCCGCGACTCGCTCTGGGTCCGGGCACCATCGCCAAGTACGACCACGAATTGCACGCCTTCGACGAGACCGGGCTAGACGACTTAGCACGGGACGCTGCCTTGACGTTCGTTCTTGACTTCGCACGCGCTTCAGCGGCTCGCCTCGCAAGCACGCCGCGCGGCGACTTTAGTGAGGTTTGGGCCGAGTCAGTCGGCCAGCTCGCGAACTACCTCGGCGACGAGTATCCCCTCGCCCAGCGAGTCGGACAGGTAGCTGGCGAAAACATGGGCGGGCCCTACGACGCAAGCCGAGCATGGGATTGGGGCCTCGACCGCGTCCTCTCCGGGCTGGCCGAACTAATCGAACACGATTCCGCCGGTGATCGATAGCGAGGGCGCCGCAACCAGAAATTCAAGCCCAAAACACAACTCAGTCTCGGGGACAGGATTTAAGCCGGCGACCTCTGGACGAAATCGAAGCACCTGTGGCGCCTACCCAGAGGAGGCGGTTGTTCCAGAATTTCCTTGAATGGAGCGGGATTCCGACTCGTTTTCGATCACCACGTCAGCGTCGTGGAACAGCGACGCGAGAGACGCCTTCCATTCGAGAAGGTCGACTGAGATCGTCGACCAGGTGATCACCCGGTTGAGTTCGTCATACTGGTGGATGATGAAGTTGCGGTTCGCGACGGCGATCGCCCACTCGACGCCGTCGGGTGCAAGCACCCCTGCTTGGAGAGTCTGTTGGCTGCCTCGCCGAGCTTCATCATTAACGAGTCGCCAGCTTCCTGGAGTAGGTCGTCGGCGAGATAGGTGTCCTTACCACGGTCGACGATCTCCTCAATGCGCCCGAGCCAACCCTGAATGTGGAGCAGCTCCTTGGCTGCCTTCCGGTCCATCACAACAACACCGCTTCGCGGCGAATATCGTCATCGAGCCTGGGCTTGAGCCCGCCGTAGTCGATGAGGTCGATCTGGCGGCCGAGGACCTGTTCGAGGAGCTGCTTGAAGCGGATGAACCCGAACATTGATGTGCCGTCTGGCGCCTCGACGATCAGGTCGATATCGGAGTCCGATCGTGCTTGGCTGCGGGCAACTGACCCAAAGACGGACAAGCGCGTGTAGCCGTGGTCAGCCGCGAGTGCCTTGAGGATTGGAGCGGCAGCTTCGAGTAACACCTCGGGATGAACTTCACCCAGTTCGGGAGCGAACTTGAGCTGCTGACTCACCGCCGGCTGGGAGATACCTACTGCCTCGGCGATCTGGCGTTGCGACATGCCAGAGGTGACCATCGCCCGAAGCGCGAGGACGCGCCGAAGTCGAGCGACATCCTCGTCGTGCCGCGCTCCGCGGTATTCAGCCAACAGTGTCATAAGGCAATATTATCATTCTCGCGGGACTTTGGATTAGGAAAGTCTGGGCCGGAAGCCCACACCAGCCACGACACGCCGTCAAAAACACCACGTTTTGGCCTATAACCCTAAAAACCATCACACGAACCCTCGCCAGAGCCCGAAAAACCAAAAGAAAATGGCGAGACATAGAGGAACTATGTCTCGCCACATCACAATGGTAGCGGGGACAGGATTTGAACCTGCGACCTCTGGGTTATGAGCCCAGCGAGC
>CALMUY010000020.1 GCA_937873005.1 uncultured Aeromicrobium sp.
TGGGTAGTGGCTCGTACGCGTCTGTCTTGTTCGTGGCGTTCATGGGCCCGGCAGTGTTTGCCTCGACATGGTGGGCGCGCAGTGCAAAACGCCGTGGAAAACGCTCGGGTTACCTGATTGCCTCAACGTTCCTTGCTGTTGGACTCGTCGCCAATACTGCAACGCTTACGGGTGAGTTGCTTGCAGCCGTCATCGCCAGCGTCATCATCGGAATTGGGTACGCGGGGATTCAATTATTTCCACTTGCGATGTTGCCCGATATTGCGGC
Source organism: uncultured Aeromicrobium sp. (assembly GCA_937873005.1). Taxonomy (GTDB): domain Bacteria; phylum Actinomycetota; class Actinomycetes; order Propionibacteriales; family Nocardioidaceae; genus Aeromicrobium. The sequence continues at coordinate 269 of CALMUY010000020.1, forward strand.
CCACGACGCGCAAGTAAGTGGCCAAAATCGCATCGGCGCATACTCGGGAGTGTGGGCCGGACTCGAACTGTTTGGGTTCGCACTTGGTCCTGCGCTTTTCGGTTTGGTGCTTTCCCTCGGTGGGTACGTTTCCGGCGGGGGCGTGCAACCACACAGTGCTCACATTGCGATCGTCTTGGGAATGTCAGCAATCCCTGCAGGGCTCGTACTTGTCAGTATGATCCTGATCGCGCGTTATCGACTCGATGACGAACTCAAAGGTGCAAGCCGACCCGAAGAATCCAGCAGTCGCCCTTGACGCTTGAACGAGCGCGTAACAGTTCTACGTCGTACGACCCGCCATCCCGGTATGCGTTCTCGGGCATCAGCCTCAAAAGCCGCGAGGTGACTCAGACTCGGGAAACGGGCCATGAGGTGCAGGTTCGCGACCCCAACGCTTTCAGCGCACCGCACGACGGGGGACATCCGCGAGATTTCTTGACCGGCCGCGTTCGGATCGAGCACATCAACGTCCAACAACACCGCACGTCCAAAGCCCATCGCGCCGGCGGCAAGGTCGCAACTCAAGCGAAGTACGCCGGAGTTCAAAGCTTTTGTCAAAAGTCGTCGAGCCGTGGCTTCGGATGTTTCGAGACGCTGCGCGAGTTCGCCAAAGCCGATGCGTGCATCATCATCGAGTGCGGACAGCATTTGAGCAACAAGATCTGGAGCAACAGCGCGAGACTCATCGGGCTGTGGTTCAAGCAGTGCTCGCTTTTGTCCTTCAGACAAGACCCGTAATTGCCATTGGGCGTCTTCTTGGTGGACACGACTGAGATAGGTGATCTCGGTAGATTCGATATCGTTTTCATCCGCACTGATTTCGGCAACGCGCAATCGAACTTCCTCAAGATTTGCCCCAATGACGACAAAGACGATCGGTTGAGGTCCCGAGACAACGTCCACCGCGACGACGTGGGGGTGTGCAGAAACAGCCCGCGCCAAGTCCGAGACGCACTCGGGGCGTGCACTTACTTCCACGAGGGCGGCGTCGAGATCAGGAGATAATAAACTCGCGCTCGCGTGCGCGGTAAACCAGGCGAGACGCTCATCCTGAAGCCTCGACCAGCGTCGTGCGACTGTGCTCGGGTCGGCACCAACGACGGGGCCAATCAAAGTCCACGGTGCGCGGGGTGCGACTTGGAGCGCGTGCAAGAGCACCAAATCATCTTCGCTCGCAACGCCTGCGTGTTGTCTTTCGTCAATCACACGGCCACAATATTCCAGTCTCAGCGTTGAGGGAGGCGAAATTGTCGGAATCAAGCATACGCCGACTGGGTCGTGGTTTTTCTTCTAATCTTGGGCACTATGTCAGGAATTAGCACTGAAAGCATGATGGCGACGATTACCGACCTCGTCGCGATGGCGCCTCGGGCCACCGGAACCGGTGGCGGTCGGGCTGCGTCTGATTACGTGCTTGATCGCTTTCATGCCGCGGGCCTTGACCGCGTCTGGACCGACGAAAGCGAAACATCCAGGTGGGATGCGTCGCAGGTAGCCCTGCATGTAGACGATGAGCATTTTGAGGTCACTCCGATACTTCACAGTGCGCTGCCAGACCTCCAAGCCACCGGTGAGTTAGGTACCGGACCCGACGGCGTGAGGGCACGAGTAGTCGATGTTGGACCAGACTTGCCAAGCAAGCACGATGTGCGGGGCGCGATTGTTCTGTTCGATTTGCAATTCACGATGGCGGCATGGAGTCTGCTGCCGTTCACGTCGTTCATTTATGACCCGAGCCGTGAACTGCTTCGAAAAGACGTGTTGGGTGCGAGAAACCCCTACGTGACCACATTGACCAAGATCATGCGACAAGCGGCCCAAGGCGGAGCGTTGGCTGTCGTGGGTGTGTTGAAGGACTATCCCGAAGACATCGGCTATCACAACGAGTTCTATCGACACAGCTTGTTAGCGCTGCCGGGCGTGTGGATTTCACACAGGCGTGGCGAACGCCTACGCGAGGTTCTTCGCAAGGCTGAGACTGCGACGTTGACGCTGGTGGCGCACCGCGAACGCGTTCTGGCGCGAACCGTCATCGGAGTGCTCGAAGGCAAAACGAACGAAACCATCATGGTGCAGTCACATCATGACTCAGTGAGTCTCGGCGCGGTCGAAGATGCAAGTGGCACCGCTGAAGTGATCGCGATCGCCGAACACGAGGCAGCCCGGATTGCCACCGAAGGTCGCCGTGACAAGACGCTCATGTTCGTTACGTTCGACAGCCACTTCACTGGCTACGAGGCGCACCAGAAGTTCGCCCGTGACTACGTACTGAATCCAGATTCGCCATACAAGATCGCGTTGAATCTCGTGATCGAACACATCGGGAAGCGAGCAGTCTTGGCGGCAGACGGCAGCCTCAAGATGCTAGATCAAACTGAGCCGCGCGCGTTCTTTGAAACGGTCTCACCGTCGCTCAAGATCGAGTTGATGCGGACAATCAGGCGACGTAAACTCCACTCCACCACGATGGTGCACGCGCACGCATTCGAGTTCTCGAAAATGGGAATCCCGACCGACGCTTCGTTCAATCTCGTGTCGGGTGTACCGGTAATCAGCCTGATTTCGGGCCCTTTGTACCTCTATGCAGACACCGATGGTCTCGACCAAGTCGATCAAGAGCAGCTCGTGCCGGTCGCGTTCGCGTTTTGCGATCTCATCGATGCGGCGGATACTCGCAGGGGTGACCGGATGGGGCTCTTGCCCCGCGCACTTCGTGAACGATTGCCACGGGGGCAGTGGTGATCACTCAGGTCGAGCCGGCGCGCGAAGCCGCTGCCTTGCCGGAGGCCTCGCAAAACCTGCGCGTCCATTTCGAGTCGCTCGATGTTCAGGGCAATCCCATCGTCGAGACGGGGCTGGTGCACGTGCCGCATGGTCGCCCGCCTGTCACTGGCTGGCCGGTGGCGAGTTTCGGCCATATGACGACGGGTGGCTCGGATTACGCAGCTCCGAGTCTTGCCTCCTTCGGTCACCCCGAACTCAGGCGTATGACGCAAGGCGATGCGTTCATTGCACGACTCCTCGAACGCGGGATTGCTGTCGTGCGACCTGACTACGAAGGGATCGGATCGCCCGGCCCGCATCCCTATCTGATCGGGCCGTCACTCGCTCGGTCGGTGATAGACCTCGTCGTTGCTGCAAGCGCAGAGTTCGGGTTTTCGCGTCAGTGGTTGAGCACGGGACATTCTGAGGGAGCCGTAGCTGCGTTGTGGGCGGCATCGCTGGCAGGTCAGGACGAGGCCATTGCCGATGCCGAGGTCGACTTGGCTGGAGTCTGCGCGTTTACTCCGGTGACGAGGATGGACGTGAGCATTGGCTTCTCTTTGCGGGTTCCCTTCGTCGTCCCGGGATGGGAAGTCGTCTCACCATTGATCGTATTGATGCTCTCAGGGGCTGCAACGGTCGATCCGCACATGAGGGCACTTCTGGAAGGAAGTGGCCTCAGCGAGGCAGCACGAGCCATCTGGGGGCATCTGGGGGAGCGGAGTCTCGTTGAGTTGAGTCGTTCGGACTCGTTTGGCGCAATCGCGCCGAGCAGATTACTCACTGATGCGAAAACCGAACGCGCAGAGATCAAGAAGCGTCTCTTCGACTCGTTTCGACGCAACGAGGTGGCGAATCTTAGTTTTCCAGCGGGAACGCGAATGCGAGTTGAGGCTGCCCGATTCGATGAGGTCGCACCGTTGTGGCTCACTGCGCGTGCCTTGGGCCAGTGGGAATCTGGGGGAGTCGATCTTTCGCGACGATGGTGGAACGCTTCGCACTCGCCGGTGTTGCGCGAAGATCGCGCGCCTGTCGGCGCGGCCGATTGGTGTGTCTCGCTACTGAGGTGACGACGCCAAACCGTGGGCCGCGACCGAGAGATGCAGCGACAGGGGCACTAAAACAGAGGCACTAAAACGAACGTGGGCCACATTCCGAAGAATGTGGCCCACGTTTTAGTCGCTGTGCGTGATCAGTGATCCTCGTGGTCTCCTGGAACACCCCAGTGCGAGATGCCCTTGAAGTCCTCGCCTTGAGTGACCGGGTGTTCGCCGGCGCCCTCAAGGTGTTCAGCAGCGTGATCCATCTCGTGGCTCGTCGGCTTGTCGACTGAACCATCGAAGTAGAACTCGCGCGCCTTATGACGCAGGCTCTGCTTGCGGAACTTCGGATTGCGCACGCCACCTTCATCGGTAGCAGCGGGCTTTTCCGATTCGAGTTGCGGCAAACGTTCGCGAGCGGACGTGAGTGCGAACTGATCGCCGTCTGGCAGCGGAGCGTGACGTTCCGCGTAGCCGCCCGAGGGGGAGCGATCAATGACGCCAGTCTCGTAGCCGTGCGTGAGGTCTGCATTGTCCTTGCGCTGCAAGGCGATGCAGATCCGCTTGGTGACCATGAACACGATGATCGGCACAACGATGATGCCGATTCGAACGAACCACGTAATCGCGTTGAGGCTCATGCCGAACTTGATCGCGATGATGTCGTTGCCGCCACCGATCAAGAACACCAAGTAGACCGAGATCGCTGCAGCACCGAGCGCCGTGCGGACAGGCGCGTTGCGTGGACGCTCGAGCAAGTGATGTTCGCGGTCGTCTCCGGTGATCCAACGCTCGATGAATGGCCACAAGCCAAGCGCGGTGAACAAGACGCCCATGAGTAGGACGCCCGGCATGAACACGCTCCACGTCCACGTGCGGTTAAAGAACGTCGATTCGAGCGCAGGCATGACACGTACGGCGCCTTCAACCCAGCCCATGTACCAGTCAGGCTGCGAACCAGCAGTGACTTCGGCAGGGTTGTACGGGCCGTAGACCCACACCGGGTTGATCTGAATCAAAGCACCCATGAGTGCCAAGAAGCCGAACACGACGAAGAAGAATCCGCCAGCTTTAGCCATGTAGACGGGCAGCATCGGGTATCCCACGACGTTGTCGTTCGTACGTCCAGGCCCAGGCCACTGCGTGTGCTTGTGGTAGACGAGCAGGAGCATGTGTGCACCGATGAGACCGAGCAAGATTGCTGGAATCAACAAGATGTGCGCCATGTACAAACGCGGAATGATCATCGTGCCGGGGAATTCGCCACCGAATACGAAGAACTCGATGTACGAGCCAACCAACGGAATGGAACGAACGAGACCGTTCACGAAGCGAAGACCGGTACCCGAAAGCAAGTCATCGGGGAGGGAGTAGCCCGAGAAACCAGCGATCGTGCCCAGGCCGAGGAGGCCAACGCCGATGAGCCAGTTGATTTCGCGAGGCTTGCGGTATGCGCCAGTGAAGTACACGCGCAACATGTGGGCGAACATCGCGGCGATGAACATCGCAGCGGCCCAGTGGTGAATCTGGCGAATTAGCAAACCGCCGCGAACCTCGAATGAGATGTTGAGGGTCGTTGCATAGGCCTCAGACATGTCGATTCCGTACAGCGGGGCATATGAGCCGCGGTAGGTGACTTCCGCCATGCTTGGCACGAACCACAGCGTCAAGAAGACGCCGGTGAGTAAGAGAACTACGAAACTCCACAAGGCGATTTCGCCGAGCATGAAGGACCAGTGCTCTGGGAAAACCTTGCGCAGGTTCTTCTTGCCGGCTGCCGCGAGACCGAGGCGGTCATCCAACCAGCCGACCGGGCCGGCGAGTTTTTGACCCGCAGCGGAGTCTTCAATGCGGGTGTAGGTATCGGTAGCCATCAGTTGTTACCCCCGAACTTCTTATCGAGCTTCTTCTGATCGCGGGCCAATTCTGGGTAGCTTGGCGTCACGATTTCAGGGAAGTCGCTCACTGCGACGAGGTAGCCCTCGCTGTCAACGGAAATCGGCAATTGCGGAAGCGCACGGCCAGCGGGGCCGAAGATGACCTTGCCGTTATCGGCGAGGTCGAACGTCGACTGGTGGCAGGGGCACAGCAGGTGGTGCGTCTGTTGTTCCCAGAGGCTGATGGGGCAGCCAACGTGGGTGCAGATCTTGGAATAGCACAAGATGCCGTCGACGCCCCAGTTGGCGCGTCCAGCGCTCGGCGTGATGTCTTCTGGGCGCATGCGGACCACAATCGCGGCTGCTTTCGCCTTCGCAGCGTGAAGTTCTGCACCGTGGTAGAGATGCTGGCCGTGTTCGTCGGTTTCGAAGAAAACGGCGGGCTGAGCGTTCACCAACTGGCCGACTTCAAGATCAGAAGGCTTGATCGGCTTGCCCGAAACATCGTTGACGACACGCATACCCTTCTTCCACACGGTGTTCGTGTGGCCGTGGGGAAGCGGGCCCATATCGCGAAGCAAGACAATTGCAGGCAGGCCCAAAGCAGCCATAGCGCCCAAGAGGCTATTGCGGATAAGTGGGCGGCGAGCGATGCCGGACTCTTCGATACCAGCGTTGATGTCGTCGAGGACTGCGTCGATGTCGTCCTTTTCCGAACCGGCAGCGTGACGCAACTCTACGATTTCGTGATCGCCCATGAGCTTCTTGGCCCACTGGATGATGGCGATGCCGATGAGCAGCAGACCGCCACCGAGGGTCATGCCGAATGCGAAGTTCTGTGCCGACCAGCCGACAGTCGCACCGGTCTTGAATACGACTGCGTCGATCGGGATTGCGAAGTAGGCGACGCAGAAGCCGACGAAGAGCAAGGCGGCCGCACCCAACATGCCAGCAATGTGCCGTTCTGTGCGCTTTTCCTGCTTCGGATCGACGTCTTGTGGACGCCATTGGTGTTCAGGGAGACCAGGATCGCCGATGGGATCGTGGGCTTTGAGGTCTAGTTCGTCAGTCATTGCTTCTTAACTCTCGTTCCGTGCATGCCAATCCAAACAGCGAAGCCGATGAGGCCACCGATACCGATGATCCACACGAACATGCCGTCAACAACGGGACCGAGTCCGCCGCCGCCAACGCCGCCATGGGTCGGTTGGTTTTGAACCTGCTTGATGTAGGCGATGACCTGCAACTTCTCTTCTGGGGTGAGGACTTCCTCAGAGAACACAGGCATTTGCTGCGGACCAGTCAACATTGCTTCGTAAATGTGGATGGGTTCAACGCCCACGAGCGACGGTGCGTAGCGACCGTCCGGCAGAGCGCCACCTTGACCAGTGGAGTTGTGACATGCGGTGCAGTTCGTGCGGAAGAACTCACCACCGGCTGAGACGCCTTCTTTGTCAACGCTTTCCCAGTCGAGGTATTCATCAGACGGGCGCGATGGGCCAGGTGCAAGCGAAGCAATGTACGCCGCGATCTGATCGATCTCTTCTTGCGAGTAATTGGGGGACTTCACCGGAACCTGTGGAGCCGTTTTTGCCATCGGCATGCGGCCCGTCTCCATTTGGAAACCAACAGCGGCTGCTCCAACGCCGATGAGCGACGGGCCATAGTTGCCTGGCTTGCCATCGTGCTCGGCCTTCGTTTCAATGCCTTGGGCATTCAAACCGTGGCAACTCGCGCAGCCCACCAAAAACAGCTCGCGACCAGCTTCAATTTCGCTGGCAGAAGCCGACTCGGCAGTGGCTGGCTCTGGAGCAACCACAGAATAGAGCGCTCCGGCAAGGACCAACGCGAAGGCTATGACTAGTAGCCCCGCGATGGGATGCCGGCGTCTGGTCGACAGTTTCCGCACGGATGAACCTCGTTCCTCAATATGATTTCTCAATAGCGTAGCGAAAACTACGCGTGAAGTTTTGTTAGTGGAATGTGAATGAAATCAGCGAATGACGTAAATCGCAGCAAACAGTGCGATCCATACAACGTCAACAAAGTGCCAGTAGTACGAAACCACGATGGCGGTCACCGCTTGCTCGTGCGTGAAACGACGCGCCGCATAGGTGCGCCCGATCACCACGAGAAAAGCAATAAGGCCACCAAGGACGTGGATGCCGTGGATACCGGTTGCCAAGTAGAAGAGGCTTCCGTAAACGGAACTTTGAAGCGTCAATCCATGGTGCAAGAGTTCGGCATATTCGAACGCCTGGCCGCCGATAAAGATCGCGCCCATAACAAAGCTGATGATGAACCAAAGACGCAAACGCTGCACGTCACCTCGAGCAGCGGCGTTGACACCGAGCTGGCACGTCACCGAGGACAGCACAAGGATCAGCGTGTTGGTAAACGCAAAAGGGAAGTTCAATGCTTGCGTTTCTTGTTCCCACAAGTCGGGAACCACGCTGCGCACGGTGAAGTACGCAGCAAAAAGCGTCGCAAAGAACATGAGTTCGCTAGATAGCCAAACGATGGTTCCAACCGTCACATAGGAAGGACGGCCTTCAACACCATGAAGCCGGGATGCAGGTATCGCAGAAGTAGTCGCCACGTGGCCATTATGTACGATTCGAGTGTGAGTGAACACCAGACCCTTCGTGTCTTGCTTTATAGCGATGATTCCGACGTGCGCGAAACCGTTAAAAATTCACTGGGAAACCGGCCTCATCCGGACCTTCCCGCAGTCGAATTTATTGAATGTGCAACTGAACCAGTCGTGTGGCAGCACCTCGACTCCCGAACAATTGACGTCGCAATTCTTGATGGTGAGACCGCTCCAGCCGGTGGCATGGGAGTCGCGCGTCAGCTCAAGGACGAGGTCTACCAGGCTCCGCCGGTGCTACTCCTGACGGCGCGTCCACAGGACGCTTGGCTGGCGACTTGGTCACGAGTCGAAGCAGTCGTGCCGCAACCGCTCGATCCGTTCCGGTTGGCAGATGTCTTTATCGACCTTGCGCAATCGGCTCTCGCTGCTAAGGGATGAGCCAGTCGTGGGCTGACGCCTTAACCAGCTTGGTCAACGGCGAAGATCTCTCGCCAGAAACCACCCGCTGGGTGATGGAAGAAATGCTGTCAGGGAACGCGACCCCGGCCCAGATCGCCGGCTTCGTTGTCGGTTTGCGAGCCAAGGGCGAATCCCTCGACGAAGTTCAAACGTTGGCCGATGTCATGTACGAGTTCGCTGCCCCTTTCAACGTGGCAGGACGGGTCGTCGACATCGTGGGCACCGGTGGTGACCGCGCCAATACGGTCAACATCTCGACGATGTCGGCGATCGTGATTGCTGGGGCGGGCGTGCCAGTTGTCAAACACGGCAACCGAGCCGCCTCGAGCGCATCGGGTTCAGCAGACGTACTCGAAGCCCTCGGCGTGAAACTCGATGTCCCGATCCAGTGCCTTGGCCGCGTGGTCGAAGAAGCAGGCATCACGTTCTGTTTTGCGCCCATGTTTCATGCTTCATTCCGGCACGTAGGAGCCCCTCGCCGCGAACTCGGTATTCCCACAGTCTTCAACTTCCTCGGACCGCTCACCAATCCAGCACGGCCAGCAGCGTCGGCCGTGGGCTGTGCCGATGCTCGCATGGCACCGCTCATGGCGGGAGTTTTGAGTCGGCAGGGTGTCGATGCGTGGGTTTTCCGTGGCGATGACGGCCTCGACGAAATCACAACCTCCACCACAACGACACTGTGGCTAAGCAGCGACGGCGCGGTGCGTGAATTCACGCTCGCCCCAGCCGACGTGGGCATCGAGTATTCGCCTATCGAAATGCTCGTTGGTGGCGACGCGGCGCATAACGCGGACGTTGTGCGTGCCGTCTTGGCAGGCGAGCAGTCTCCCGTCCGTGATGCCGTTCTCATGAATGCCGGTGCAGCGCTCGCTGCGCACGGTCAATTCGAGGGGAGCATCACTGAACAGTGGGTCCAAGGCATTGAGCGCGCTCGCACGTCAATTGATTCCGGTGCTGCGCTTGAGACACTGGCGACTTGGGTTCGGGTCACAAACTCCCTGTGACCCAGTTCGACTGTTGCCGCGCGGTCTGGTTGAGCATTAGTCCAGGCCAATGCTGAAGGCATCCTCTAGATCGTGGCTGCTGTACGCACGGAAGGCGATCTGTGTTGTGGTTGCGGTTACGCCAGAAACCTTGTTGATCTGATCGGCAACGACGTCGGCGATCTGTTCGTGCGTACGCACTCGAACCATCGCGATGAGGTCGTGGTCTCCCGTGACGGAATAAACCTCGCTTACTCCGTTGATGTCTGCGATGGCTTGAGCAGCTTCGGAAATCTGAGAAACGTGTGTCTCAATAAAGACGATTGCGGTGATCACGCATCAAGACTAGCGAGATGATCGTCCCAACTGAAGCGATCGAGGTAGCGAGCAGCCATCGTGGCGGGCCAAACCCATGATCCGCGAATCAAACGAACCCCGTCAGATTCAAGCCAGCGTGCAATGATTTCGGTTTCTTCGACGAGCGCAGCAGGGGCTGGGCCAAAACCTGGTTCAACGGTCTCAGCGAGCGCGACTAGTTGACTTAGCCAGAGCTCGGGGTCTGAGTCGCGATCGAGGAAACCGGCAGCCGCTAGCCGACCAAAACGGATCACGTGAACGTTCCAGCCGGCGTCGGTAGGTTCGCTGGCGATGATTTCTGGTTCCTGCGTGATCGCGCGCAACCGTTGTGTTCGCGAAATTGCCCGCAACATTGTGTGAGTGCGATCGCGAATGGACGCAGCCTCTTCGAAACGTTCCATCGCTGACAAGTCCTGCATGCGTTGGTGTTGACGGGCAACGAGGTCTTGCGGGTCACGAGTCAGTACGCCGCGGACGGCGTGGACCTCGGACGAATACTCGACCGTGGTCGTTGAGCCGTCGCAGGGGGAGAGGCAGCGTTCCATCTCGGCCAAAATGCAGGAGGGCACTTGTGGGTTGATTGGCAACCGTTGTGTGCATTGGCGAAGTTGGGTGGACTCGAAAAGAATCTCGCGGGCAGCATCCGCGGCTCGGCGTGAACCGAACGGGCCAATGTAGTCGGCGTCGTCATCCTGGACCGATTTGACGATCGTGAGGCGCGGCCATGGTTCGTTCGTCAGTTTGAGCCAGTTGGCCTTTTCGGCATTCTTGGAACGTTGGTTAAAGGCGGGGCGATGACGCGCGATGAGACGCAATTCGCGTACGGCGGCGTCAACGCCAGTGGCGCAGACAATAGTTTCGATGCGCTGCGCCATGGCGATCATCTGGTTCATTTTCGAGCGTGTTTCGGCAGCCGTGAAGTACGAACGAACGCGTGACCGCAAGTTCTTGGACGTGCCAACGTACAAAATCTCATCGTTGGCGTCGCGGAATAGATAAACGCCGGGTGCCGCAGGTACTCCGTCGGCGAGGTGCTTTTTACGACGTTGTTGTTCAGTGACTTTTGCTGTAAACGTGGTCAAGTCATCGAGCGTCGAGATGCCGCGAGGCCCAAGGCGTTCGAAGATTGCATGCAGCACGTCAACCGTGGCACGCGCATCGGTTAGTGCGCGGTGGTCAGGCGAAACAGTGGATAGTTTCGCTGCGAGGCTCGCCAGCTTGACGTTGGGGAACTCGTCTCGGGTGAACGTCTTGCGGGCAAGCGTGGCAGTGTCAACGACAGCATTTCCGGGCCACGGTATGTCGAGGTCGCGGGCGTTGTGTTTGAGGAAGCCGATATCGAACGGAGCATTGTGGGCAACCAAGACCGTGTCGTGGGCGAATTCAAGAAAGGCCGGCAGCACGGACTCAATTCGTGGCGCGCCGGCAACCATCTGATCCGTAATACCGGTGAGTACCGAGATGAACCCGGGGATGGGAATCTGCGGATCGACGAGGGACTGAAACTCGCCGATGACTTCACCGCCGCGAACTTTGACCGCCCCGAATTCGGTGATGCGCGCGCCCTTGGCTGGGCTGCCGCCAGTGGTCTCGAGGTCGACAACGACCCACGTGACGTCCTGGAGTGGGACGCCTAGATCGTCGAACGACAACTGGCCAGAGTTCATGTAGACAACCGTAGGCGGTGGTACCGACAAAACACATTGCTGAGCCGCTATCGGATTGTGGACCGCGGACTGCGGGCTGTGAGTTGTCGAGCAAAAGTGTCAGTGTCGGGATTTATGTTGCATCCATGAGCCAAAAAGATTCAGTGGTTGTCGATTGCGGAGACTGCCTCGTGCGAAGCGAAGCATCGTGCCGTGATTGCGTCGTGACTGTGCTTCTGGGGATGCCGAGCACGGCACCAAGCTTTGATCAAGAGGAACTCTCAGCTCTCGCCGCTTTGGCGGATGCTGACCTCATTCCTCCTTTACGACTAGTTGTGGCTACCGAAACGAGCCATGAGGGAATGAGACATAGATCACAAAACGATCATTTTCCGAATGTCGTTTGAACCTCAACCTACTGATGAGTAGACTGTTGTCTTGTGTCCGCTTGGTGCATCGTTCTACCAGAACGATCGGGCGGACGCCGCTGAGTCGCGAAGCCGCAAGGCCTAGCGAGCCGGGGAACCAAAGAAACCTGGGGTGAATTAGCCGCACTGTGGCTATAGGGCATTCTCGGCCCGAACCCGACAGCTCACCTGGTAAGCGTCGAGGAATTCAGGAGAAGTTGAGTTTTGCGTAAGAACGCCATATCAACTCGCAGTTTTGCTGCACTCGGTGGCGCATTAGCGCTGACGGCAAGCCTTTTTGTTGTCGCACCGGTGAGTGCGGAACCAGAAGTAACGCGTAAAGACGTTGAAGACGCCTATCACCGTGCCGAAGATGCCAATGAACGTGTCAACGGATTGGTAGCTGATCAGCAGCGCTTGAAGCGTCGAGTCAAGGAAGCGAGTGCCGAAATCGCGGCGCTGACGCGCGTGTACAACGTGCAACGCGACGAACTTGGCTCCGCTATCGTGCAACAGCACCTCGAGCAACCTCTGGGCCCCACCGTGAGTTTGCTGTCGAGTTCAGACTCCTCGGCTTTCATTGAAGGTTTGAGCGCCATCGACGCACTCAACACGAATCGTGCTGACGCGTTGGAATCTTTCGATAAAACACGCGTGTCCCTAGAAAAGCGTCGTGACCAACTCGCGAAGCACCAAGCAGAGTTGAAGAAGGCGAAGAAGAAGGCCGACAAAGAGCGCGCCACCATGCTCAAGGAGTTCCGCAAGGCTCAGGCCGACTTCGAGCGCCTCAACCCGCAAATTCAGGCCGCCATGAATGAAGGCGACTACACGCCGATTGAAAACGCTGGTAGCGGGGCTGCCAAGCAGGCGATCGCGTTCGCGATGAAGCAACTCGGCGACCCATACGTTTACGGCGCTACGGGTCCCAACAAGTGGGACTGTTCGGGACTCGTGCTGAGGGCCTACGGATCGGCTGGCGTGTCCTTGCCGCGAACGGCTCGTCAACAGGTCGGCGCTACCCGCAGGGTTTCGCGTTCGGAATTGCGCCCCGGCGACTTAGTGGCGTATTCGGGCCTCGGGCACATCGGTATTTATCTCGGCAATGGCAAGGTCGTTCACGCGCCACGACCCGGAAACCGTGTCCAAATCATGGGCCTCAACGGTTACTCGGTGTTCACTCGCGTAGGCGGCTGATCTTTTCGAGCCATCGCGTTACCGCGAAACAAACTGAAACGAGAGGGCGACTGGTTTACACACCAGCCGCCCTCTCGTTTATGTGTTCTATGTATGTGCGGGACTACCTATCGGACGTAGATGCTTTCCACTGTGTCGTGCCAATCGCGCAAGATGGCTTGGCGTCGCACTTTGAGTGAAGGCGTCAGGTAGCCGTTTCGCTCAGTCCAATCGCCTGGCAGGATGACGAACTTGCGGATGGATTCGGCCTGCGACACTTGAGCGTTAGCCTCATCAACGACACCCTGAATTGCGTTGAAGAGTTCTGGGTCGTCCAGGCTGCCTTCCCACGCTTCGGTATCAATAGTGATGAGCGCGGAAACGAATGGGCGCCCTTCGCCGACTACGACACATTGGCTCACGTACTTGTGCGCTCGAATAGGATCTTCGAGTTGAGCAGGTGAAACATTCTTGCCGCCAGCAGTGATGATTACTTCCTTCTTGCGGCCAGTGATCGTCACGAAGCCGTCGTCGTCGATTTCGCCTAAGTCGCCGGTGGAAAGCCAGCCGTCAGGACTCAAGACGTCACTCGTCGCGTCGGGTTGCTTCAAATATCCCTTAAACAATTGCGGTCCACGAAACTCGAGTTCGCCGAACTCAGTCAAGCGGACTTCCATACCCGGGAATGGTTTGCCCACGGTCCCCATGCGCTGTTCTTCGAGCGTGTTGACGCAGACCGGCGCTGTAGTTTCGGTCATCCCGTACCCTTCGAGCACGTTGATGCCGAGACCGCGATAGAAGTGTCCGAGTCGTTCTCCTAGTGGTGCCCCGCCCGAAATCGCTACTTGGACGTTTCCGCCGAGCGCCTCTCGGATGGGGGAGTAGACGGACTTTTCAAAAATCGCGTGCTTCGCGCGCAGTGGCAAAGATGGGGACTTACCTTGTTCGATTGCTCGGCTCCAAGCGATGGCAGTACGAGCAGCGCTATCAAAAACTCTGCCCTTGCCGTCAGACCATGCTTTCGTGCTCGCAGTGTTGAAAACCTTCTCGAAAACGCGAGGCACCGCCAAGAAATAAGTTGGCTTGAAGCTTCCGAGGTCTTCAAGCAGGTTCTGGATGTCAGGCGAATGGCCGAGAACGGCGCCGAATCTGATGGTGCCGAACTGGATGATGCGAGCAAAAACGTGGCCCAGCGGCAAGAAAAGCACGGTCGAAGCGTCTTCGGCCGCGAATAGCTCTGGGAGCATATGTTGCGCCCCGGCGAGGGAAGTGCGGAAGTTGCCGTGGGTGAGGATGCAGCCCTTCGGCCTGCCGTACGTGCCGGAGGTATAGATGATGGAAGCGATCGTTTCGCTCGTGAGATCGGCACGCAGTGCTTCTACCTCCGCATCCGGAATATCTCGTCCTGATGCCGAAAGTTCCGCTAAGACAGACGTGATTGGGGCGACATGTGTCAACTGGGGGACAGCCGCACGGATACTCTCGATGTTGGAAAGGTGAAGGTCGCTTTCGTAGAAAATGTGGGTCGCTTCAGAATCGCTCAGGATCCACTCGATTTGTGATGCTGAAGATGTTTGGTAGATCGGGACGGTCGCGGCACCGATCCACAACGTGGCGTAGTCCAGAACAGTCCATTCGTATCGGGTCTTAGCCAAGATCGCGACACCCGAGCCAGGGCGCACGCCAGAAGCAAGAAGCCCCCTCGCGGTTTCCACAATATGAGCATGGAATTGCGCGAGTGTGACGTCTATCCACTCGTTACCTTGGCGCCTGCGAAGCGCAACCGACGTGCCGTGTTCACCGAGGCGATCGAGAATGTCTAGGCTGATATTGCTCGAGTCCACGTGTGCGGGTGTGTTAGTGCTCACAAGAGCACCGTACTAGTATTTCGCGTTTGACTCAGGTAAGTAGATATTCTTGTTACCAAGTCGAAACACTAGGAGTGTCACATGGCGCGTACGGTCAGCGATATCGTGATCGACGCGACCGAACCCAAATTCATGGAAACTGTCTGTGATTTCGAGAAATATCCTGCTTGGGCCACGGGAATGACGGTCAGTGAAATCGTCGCGCGCGACGACGAAGGTCGCGCCAAAGATCTGCGCTTCGTATTGGACTCACCGCCGATCAGGGACACGTTTGTCTTGCGTTATGACTACAGCGACCCGCACCGGCTGACTTGGAGCCTTGTTTCTGACCAGGCAGTCATTCTTCAAGCGATGGATGGCGTGTATGCCCTCGACGCAATTACGCCTAACCAGACGCGCGTGACATACCAGCTCTATGTCGATCTGAAAATCCCGATTCTAGGAATGCTCAAGAGAAAAGCAGAAAAAGTGATCGTGGATACTGCGCTCAAGGGACTCAAGAGTTACGTAGAAGCGGGCGCTTGATGAACGAAGATAGCCATGTCGGGTCTCTCGCAGAAGAGACGATGCGACTTTTTGCTGCGCTGGGCACCAGTACAGTCCAAGGAGATGCCTCCGGCCACGAGGGAGCCAACTGCCCACACGGCTGGTGTCCGGTCTGTAAAATTTTCGAGTTTGTGACGTCGAACCCGGCTGTTGTTGACGAGGCGAGCGAAGCGTTGGCGAAAGTGACAGGAGCAGTAATGGAACTGATCAAGGTACTGCACCCGGATATGACGCATGAGTGAACGAATCGGGATCGGCGTTGACATTGGCGGCACGAAAACAGCGATCGGAGTTGTCACCGCAACCGGTGAACTGCTCGAGCGAGTAGTCGTTGCGACGCCGAAAGAGTCAGCGCAACAACTCATCGACGTCATCACCCAAACCACCTCAGAACTCGCGCAACGGTTCGCGTTCACGACCATGGGTGTCGCGATCGCGGGTCTTGTCGACGCCAACCAAGCCAAAGTTGCATACGCGACGCACCTTCCGGTACGTGGTCTCGCGATGAAGGCGCAACTCGAAGCGGCAACCGGTTTGACCGTGTTGATCGAAAACGACGCGACGGCGGCCCTGTGGGCTGAATGGGCGTGGGGCGCGGCCCGCGAACTTCAAAATTCGGTGATGGTTGCGATCGGCACTGGTATTGGGGGTGGTTTCGTCGTCGACGGTCACGTGCAGCGAGGGGCGACTGGCTTATCGGGCGAGATCGGGCACCTGCGTTTTGTGCCAGACGGGATTGCCTGCCCGTGCGGCCTCAACGGCTGCTGGGAACAGTACGGCAGCGGACGAGTGCTTGATCGGTGGGCACAAGCCGAAATTGCGGCCCAGTCGTCGATATCGACGAAACTCATTGAACAGGCAGGTTCTGTTGAACGGATCTCGGGCCGAACCGTTTCTGAACTTGCTCGTGCAGGTGCGCCGGAGGCGGTGAAATGCCTTGAGGAACTCGGACGCAATATCGGTATTGGCATGGCGTCGCTAGCCACGATTCTGGACCCTGAACTGTTCGTCATCGGGGGTGGGCTACTCGACAACAAGGAATTATTGCTGGGGCCAATGAGCGAGGCCTTCGAGCAGCATCTTTTCGCTCGCGACCATCGAGCGATACCCCGAATCGTGCCCGCCGCATGCGGTCCAGACGCTGCTCTGATCGGCGCAGCAGGACAACTGTTGGCTTAGATTGCTAAGTGCCTAGACCTCAGATCCGTCATCGAAAGGTCTGTCATCTGCTGGGTTTTGGGGGTTCGTCAACGCCAGATATGCCAATAGGCCGACACATCCCAGCACTACAGCGCCAACGAGCACGGGCGGTACCCAGACATCCACGATGCTTAAGACGATGAGCAAAACAGGTGCTGCGACGAGCGACAGCCACCCAACCGTTCGCCAGGGGTTGCCCGACGACAAAACGTTGGGCGCTTCGCGATAGGTCAGTTCTTCAAATTCAGGACGATCCAGCGCGCTTTCGCTCGCGTCAGCCATGCCGAAGTTCTCTGGCAACCGAAATACTGGTCGCTCTGAAAGCGTTTGAAAGTCCTGCTCCTCAACGCCGTCCAGATCAAATCCATCGAGATCAATTCCTTCGACGATTCGATCGAACTCGTCTGGTTCGGAGGTGGTCATTGACGTGGTTGTGCTGGGGCAAGCTTCACGAGTTGGCGAGCCGGTCGTGAATGAACTGCGCGGAGGATTCCATGATGAACGGAGCGTCCCAGTCGATGGTTGCGACGTGGTAGCTGCGGCTCAGCTCAATGTGATCGTAGTAAGTCGAGGAGACGCCGTCGCGAATGATTTTTGCCGACGATGCGTCGACCACGTGGTCGTCTGTTGAGTGGAAGAACAAAATCGGCGCGGTGACTTTACGCAGGTTGAGCCGCACGTCTCGCCACAACTCGAGTTGTGAGGCGAGCGCCTTGAGAGGGGTCTTGTCATACCCGTGCTCATCGACACCGGGCTTGGCGATGTCGTTGCCGATTCCGGGGATGGCGGGTAAAACTTTGGCCAAGAACGGCACGAACTTGATTTCGAGGCGATCGAGGTTCACTGCGGGGTTGACCAAAATGAGGCCGGTGACATCATCGGGTCGTTGCTCGGCGAGACGCAGTGCTAACGCGCCCCCCATGGATAGCCCAACGACGAAGACCTGATCACACGTTTCGCGCAAGGCGTTCAGTTCTTGGTCGAGAGTGCCGTACCAGTCGTGCCATGTCGTCTTGTTCATGTCTTGCCACGTGGTGCCGTGACCTGGCAACCGAGGAACGGCGACGGTGTAGCCGCGCGAGGCAAGATCTTTGCCCCACGGAACCATCGAGGCAGGTGAACCGGTGAAGCCATGGCTTAACAGGATGCCAACGGAACCACCTTCGTGGTGCCATGGTCGGGCTTGGGGGAGAACGGCTGACGGAGAACTCATGTGTCCATCATTGCGCATAGTGTCGTCAAGAGGGCACGGTTCGGGGTAGTGTCTTGCCGTGTTCTATTGGTTCTTGAAGTTCCTCGCATTAGGGCCCTTGCTCAAGTTGATTTTCCGTCCGTGGGCAGAGGGCACCGAACACGTGCCCAAAGAGGGCGCGGTGATTTTGGCGAGTAATCACTTGTCCTACGCCGACTGGTTGTTCATGCCGTTGGTCATTCCTCGACGGGTTACGTTCGTTGCCAAGGCCGAGTATTTCGAAGGCAGCGGTCTTAAAGGCTGGCTTCAGAAAAACTTCTTCTCCGGCGCTGGCCAAGTTCCGATCGATCGCACGAGCGGATCGGCGGCAGCTGGTGCGATCCGTACCCAGCTGCGACTCCTCTCCGATGGTGAAGTGTGCGGAATCTATCCCGAAGGCACGCGTTCGCATGATGGCAAGTTGTATCGCGGACGGACGGGCGTGGCACGCATTGCTTTGGAAGCAAAAGTGAAGGTTATTCCGGTGGCCGTCATCAACACGGATGTCGTGGCGCCCCCGGGGAAGATCTTCGGGAAGTTCGCTCGACCAGGTGTCCGCTTTGGTGAGCCGCTTGATTTCTCGCGATACGAAGGTATGCAAGATGATCGCTATATTTTGCGTGCGATCACCGATGAAATCATGTACGAAATCATGAACCTTTCAGGTCAGGAGTACGTCGACCTGTATGCCCAAGACGCCAAGAAGCGAGACAAAGAAGCAGAACGCGCGCGGGCCAAGGCTCAAGCCAAAGTGGAGACCGACGAGATTTGGGAAGAGATTTCCGAGTAACAGTGAGCTTCGCCCACTTTGGCGCGACGGTTCAGGGGGCTAGTGCCTCCCGTATCCTTGATGGGTGACCATTCCAAGCCTTGAGGAACTGCATGCCGTAGGTGCTGCGCAACAGCCCACCTACGCCGATGCTGCCGCGAAAGAAGCAGTAGTCAATAAACTCCGCAGCATGCCGCCACTGGTGTTTGCTGGTGAGGTCGACGCGCTTCGCGACAAAATGGCGGCGGTAGCGCGCGGCGAAGCATTTTTGCTCCAGGGTGGCGACTGTGCAGAGACGTTTGAGGGCGTCACGGCTGAGAACGTTCGCAACAAGTTGCGTGTCCTTTTGTCGATGGCAGTGGTCCTGACCTACGCTGCGAGCGTCCCGATCGTCAAGGTGGGGCGTCTTGCTGGTCAGTACGCCAAGCCGCGTTCGAGCGACTTTGAAACTCGCGACGGGATCACCTTGCCTGCCTACCGCGGAGATGCGGTCAACGGATTCGACTTCACCGAATCGGCGCGCGCGCACGATCCGCAGCGACTCTTGGACGTCTACAACGCGTCAAGCGCAACCTTGAATCTTGCTCGTGCCTTCACCACCGGTGGGTACGCGGACTTGCGGCAGATGCACGAATGGAACACTGACTTTGTGCGCGAAAGCCCGATGGGGGAACGGTACGCACGTATCGGCGACGAGATCGATCGCGCGTTGGCGTTCATGGAAGCCATCGGCGCTGATCCGAAGGAACTTCATTCGGTTGACTTCTACTCTTCGCACGAAGCGTTGATTCTTGAGTACGAGCACGCCCTGACGCGGATCGACTCGCGAACACAACAGCCGTATGACGTTTCGGGTCATTTCGTGTGGATCGGCGAACGTACCCGTCAACTTGACGGTGCTCATGTTGACCTCTTGAGCCGAATCGCGAACCCAGTGGGCGTCAAACTCGGTCCCACGACCACGGCCGACGATGCGTTGGCGTTGTTCGAGCGGTTGAACCCCAACAACGTGGAGGGCAAAGTCACCTTCATTACTCGCTTTGGTTCAGGCAAGATCCGTGACTTGCTGCCCACCCTCGTCGAAAAGGTGACGGCTGCCGGTATCAGCGTTGCGTGGGTGACCGACCCGATGCACGGCAACACGTTCTCGACCGACAACGGTTACAAGACGCGCGAGTTCGATGACGTTATCGACGAGGTTCGCGGATTCTTTGAAGTGCACCGTTCGCTCGGTACGTGGCCTGGCGGTTTGCACGTTGAACTGACCGGCGACGACGTCACCGAGTGTGTCGGCGGCGGGTCACGATTGTCCCCGGCTGATCTGGAGCATCGCTACGAGACCCTGTGTGATCCGCGTCTGAACCGCGCACAATCGCTCGAGTTGGCATTTCTAGTTGCTGAGATGCTGGCCGGTCGCGCCTGAGACATGCCCCCAGGGGCTGGCACACTGCGTGCCGCTCGTAGGGATTCGTGTGTTGGTCGAGTTAGTTGATGAACACCGTGACGCTTGAGCCGCGCTTGACCTTGGCTCCGGCGCCAGGAGTCTGATAGCGAACAGTCGCACGCGATCCGGAGAATGGACCACGCGTCGCCGTCAACGTCAAACCGAGCGCTTCGACCTTGGCGCGTGCTTCGGCTTCGCGAAGGCCGTCAAGATCGGGCACAACAATGAGTTCAGGGCCCTTAGAAACATTGATTGTGATGGTGTCGCCGCGGTGACCCGTGCCGGACTTAGGCGACTGGGAAATGACGGTTCCGGCCCGAACTGTGTCGTGGAACGAGGTCTTCTTTGCGACTTTCAATCCGGCGGCTTTGAGAGCTAACGTGGCTTCACTTTCGGTCTTTCCGGTGTAATTGACGATCTCGACGGGGGCGGGGCCGTCGCTGATGACGAGATCAACAGCAGTGTCGCGCTTGACCTCTTGGCCGACTTTGTGGCTCGACGAGCGAATGACGGCGCCTTCAGGAATTGTGTCGTGGTATTCGGTCGAAATGTTGCCTGACTGCAAGTTCAGCGAGCCCAAAATCGTTTGCGCTTCTTCAAGCGTCTTGTCTTTGATATCGGGGATTTTGTAGCGCTCTTTGCCTTTCGACAACGTCATGGTGACGGTATCGCCGGGCAGGATGCGATCGCCGACTCCAGGATCGGTGGCGACGACTGCACCCTTAGGGATCGTTTCCGAATAGGCGTCTGGAGTGAAAGCCGTTTCGAAGCCAGCCCCTTCGATCACTTTGATGGCTTCATCGCGCGGAAGCGCCGTGACATCGGGTGTTTCGTCAAAGCGGCCGATTCCGATCCACCAGCCGAAGATTCCAGCGGCCATGAATAACAGCAGAACCACGAAGAACGTACGGCGACCGTTCTTGTTCCGGCGTGGCGGTTGCGGCAACTTTGGTGCCGCGAGGGGCGTGTCTGAACGTTGACGCGGTGCGCTCGAAGAGGGCGCAGCGACCATCGGATCCCACGCCATCGTGTGTTCTGAATCTGAGGCGAGCGAGACCGGAGCAGTAGCTTGGGAGTCGGCCAGACCCAATGAAACGGGGGCGGTTGCCTCGGTGTCTGAGTGCGTGCTCGGCAATGTGGGAGGCATCGCGGGTGTGGGACCGGCGCCGGGCATGAGATCTGCTGTGAGTTCCGGGTCGTCTGTAAGACCTTCAGCGAGCGCGCGCTGCACCATACGAACTTGGTGAAGGAACGTGCGAGCGTCAGGCGAACGCTGAGCCCGATCACGGGCGAGGGCACGCATGGCCAACGCGTCGACATATGGCGGAATGTCCGGCCGGAGGCTGGACGGGGGAGCGACGTCCTCATTGATGTGTTTGTGGGCCACCGCGATCGGAGAATCGGCGATGTGGGGTTTTTGGCCCGTGATCATTTCATAGAAAATCGCTCCGCAGGCGTAAATGTCGGCTCGCGGATCGACTGCTTGGTTAGCGATCACTTCAGGGGCAAGATACGAGACCGTGCCGATCAAGACCGAACTCGTCCGGTGGTCCACAGAGGCAGCACGAGCCAGCCCGAAGTCGGCAACCTTGACGTCACCGGTTGGCGTGATTAGCACATTTTCCGGCTTGATATCGCGGTGAATGAGACTGTTCGCGTGTGCTTCAGAAAGGGCCACCAAGATGGGCTCTATGAAGGCGAGCGCCCGTCGTGGTGACATGGGAGCTTCTTCACGCATGACGTCGCGGAGTGTGTTGCCGGGGACGTACTCCATCACGAGGTAGGTCAAATCGCCGTCAGTTCCGCGATCGTGAATCGACACGATTCCACGGTGATTGAGTCGGGCTGTGAGTTTCGCTTCGCGAATGAATTGTTCTGAATCGGTGATCTTCGATGATTCAGGATGCATGATTTTGACGGCGACAACCCTGTCGAGTCGTTCGTCGACGGCGCGAAAGACGCTTGCCATTCCGCCACGAGCAATGAGTTCCTGAATGACATAGCGCTGGTCGAGCGTGCGCCCGATCAGTGACTGCTCATCCATGGTGATCTCAATTCGTGTGTGGTGACGAGTTTCGTGACAACTGAAGCGATTCTATGTGGCTACCACTAGCGGTGGTGCGTATGTTGACGGTGTTTCTCAACGGTTGCGGTGAATTGTCTTTGCGACCAGCGGTTCGAGGATGGCGCGTGCGTCGCGACCCAAGCGATCGATCGCTTCATCAGTTTGAGCCTCCAACCGAGCAATATCTGCTTCTGTGGCTTCCACAGCGCCCCATTCGCGAAAAAGCGGACCCAACTTTTCGGCTCCGGCTTCGGTCCCTAGGAGGGAATAGATGAGCTCTGGGTCGCCTAGTTCGGTGGCGTGTGCCACGAGGACCGTGCGTTTGCCTTCGCGCAAATCATCGCCTGCAGGCTTTCCGGTCGCTTGTGGGTCGCCGTACACACCGAGCAAATCGTCGCGAAGTTGGAAGGCTTCACCGAGTGGAAGTGCCACGCCGCTGAGAGCGTCGAGCACGTCATCTGAGGCGCCAGCCAAGCTCGCACCCACATGCAAAGGGCGTTCGATCGTGTACTTGGCGGACTTGAAGCGAACGACACGGAAGGCGTCCTCGACGGTGAGCCGGGCTGATGTCTGGGCGAGCACGTCTAGGTACTGGCCGGCGATGACTTCAGATTTGCAGCGCGACCAAAAATGAAGCGAACGCTGGTCTGGTTGCGATTCGGCGAATAGTTCGTCGGCCCACGACAACAGCAAATCTCCAAGCAAGACGGCAACCCGTTCGCCATGTTGGACGGCGTCGCCAACGAGGCCATTCGCCCGGTGTCGAGCCTCGTGCTCGCGATGAACGCTGGGGCGCCCTCGTCTCGTGTCTGACTCGTCCATCAGGTCATCGTGGACGAGGGCACTCGCTTGGAGCCATTCGAAGGCGGCAGCGGCCGTGACGATGCGTTCAGCGCTTTGGCTTCCGCCAGCGATGAGCCAACCGGCGTGGCAGAACGTGGGACGAAGCAACTTGCCGCCCTCGGTGAAACTCAACGCATGTGCCGCGAGTTCGGCAGCATTTTCATCGATTTCTGCGAGAAAACTAGCTTGCCTCTCGGCGAACTCACGCAGTTTTTGAGAGACGCTTGTCCGAAAGGTGGAAGCATCAGCACTGGTGGTCACAAGGTTGAGGATACCTTTGGGTCTATGAGTTCCGAAGTGCCACACGCGTTGCCCGATCCGCTCGTCGATGCGTTGCTCGCGCCGAAACCCACATTCTCGTTCGAGTTCTTTCCACCCAAGGACGATGAAGGCGAGGCTCTGTTGTGGTCGACGATTGCCGATTTGGAGTCATTGGAGCCGACCTTCGTCTCGGTTACGTACGGGGCCGGGGGGACGAGCCAGGAGCGCACGGTGCGCGTCACGGAACGGATTGCCCAAGAGTCTTCGATGGTGCCGGTCGGTCACTTAACGCTGGTTGACCAATCGCGAGATGATCTCGAACTCGTGCTCAAGCAGTATGCCAGCGCGGGCGTCAAACACGTTTTGGCGCTTCGCGGCGACCCAACGGGTGGCCCGAGAGCGCCGTGGCAGACGCACCCCGGCGGGCTCGAGCATGCCATTGAACTCGTAGATCTGGCCCACCAAACAGGCGACTTCTCGGTCGGCGTGGCGGCGTTCCCAGAAGGACATCCGGATGCTCGTGACCGTGATCATGATGCCCATGTGCTCGTAGCCAAAGCGAATGCCGGTGCGCGGTTTGCGATCACCCAATTGTTCTTTAGGGCGAGCGACTACGTAGAACTCGTCGAACGCGTGTCAGCTCAAGGCAGCGATATCCCCATCGTGCCAGGCATCATGCCGATTCTTAATTACGGACAAGTTGCCCGAATGGCGGAATTGTCAGGGGCGGCAATTCCTGCCGAAGTACTGGAATACATTGAGCCGGTCATCGATGATCCGGCTGAAGTTCGGCGTCGGGGCGTCGAACTGGCGACGCAACTGTGTCGTGACGTGATAGCGGCAGGCGCGCCTGGCCTGCACTTCATCACGCTGAACCGGTCCAAAGCGAGTCGTGAAATCTTGGAGACACTCAAAGGCGAGGGTTTGCTTTAGTCTTCTTCGTTGTCCACGCCAGTCAAATGTGCCGACCGGCTCGCCGGTCCAATCGCCTCGGCCACAGCCGCGGTACCCATACCGGTGAGCTCAAGGCTTGAGTCAGGGACGGCAGCGCCCCCGACCACGAACAGGCCCGGTGACGGCGACACAGCAGGTCGAGGCACTTTGTTGGCGTTCGGGTTCGATTTGAGTCGACTTGATTTGAGTTCGAGGTTTAATCCCGACCCGGACATCTCGGCATACTCGAAGGTGTATTTGGGGCGAGAAAACTCGACTTGAGTTCGAATAGCCTCGGGTCCGATGCCCAAGTGTTTGAGTGTGCGAATCGGGTCCGCATTCTGTAGCGATGAGATCACCCAGCGGTTGGGGCCAGACTCCCACGCTTTCAGGCATGTTTTCCCATGGACCATGAGGCTCGACGGGAGTGCTTGACCGTCCAACTCAATGCCGGTCAGCGTCTTAGTGCCTGCGAAGTCAGGTTGACGGGTGCCGGGCAATCGGTGCCCGCTGGCCCACACCACAATGTCGGCTTCGACGGGCCCATTGGTCGTCTCGATGCCGATGACTCGGCCAAACTTCATCGTGATGCCAACAACATGCGTATTGAAATGCATGTCGACTTTGCGTTCGCCAAGTCGCTTAGTCAGTGCGTCAGCCAAACCGACCATGTCGTTGTCGAACCGCCAACGTCCGAAGTTTCGCTCCACGTAGTGCCAGATGTTCCACAAGGCGGGCAGTGATTTCTGGCCTTCGTCGATAAATCGCCACCGGTCGGTTGCGATGGCAGTGAGGTCTTTGTTCTTCAGCGCACGCCGGGCACCGGTGAAAGCAGTTTGGCTGTTATCGAGGTGATGAAGGACGGCATCAATATCCTCGTCCGATGTGACGCGGTCAAAGACATGGCGCCGCACGACGTCCCACGTGTCAACATGACCGTCAACCCATTCGGACCAGCGGTCGGTGCCGAAAGTCGCAACAATCGCGTCGTGTTGTTCACTGCGTGTCCCGAACGGCATGTCGAGGTCAGTGCGGGAAAAAGCCGAGAGGAACACATGGTGGCGAGGGGGTGCGGGCTGAAGGTCGATGACTGCTTTCATGGGTCTCCCGGACTTGCGAAACAGGTCTCGGAATACCCCGGGAAGTGTGACGGTCATCGACGTGGGCTGCCAGATATTTCCGTCGATTTCGATCCCGCGCATTTGGCCACCCGCATGGGGTGCAGCGTCATAGATCGCGACATCGTGACCGAGTTTGGCCAGACGCGCGGCCGCGGACATGCCAGCGAATCCAGCGCCTACTACGACGATCGAACTCATGGTGTCCTCTGATGTTCATGAAAACGAGCGCATTCGCACTCGCAGTTACGACGGTATCTGCCTTTTCGTGTGGCATGGTGAAGACATGGCTTCGTTTCGCTCACACAATTCTTGGTTGGCGGTGTCGGAGGCGTTGGCTCAGGCTGCGTCGTCGGGCGATTCGGTGCTGGACGTCATCGACGTTGGTGGCGGTTCAGGAGCTGATGCCGTGCGGGTCGCTCAATCAGGTCACCGAGTCACTGTGGTCGATACGAGCACCGATGCGCTAGCGACTTTGCACCAGCGCGCTCGTGAGGCGAAAGTTGAGATCGCGAGCGTCCAGAGCGACGGAGAATTGATCACCCGAGATATGTTCGGCACGGCTTTTGATGTCGCGTTGTGTCACGGGGTCGTGGAGTATGCCCAAGATCCGGTCAGGCTCGTATCGTCGATTTCGAGGGTGTTGCGACCCGGTGGTGTAGTGAGCATTGTGGTACCGGGGCTTGTAGCGAGCATTCGGCACGCGGTATCGCTGGGGGATGTTGACGAGGCTCAGCGCTTGCTCGACGCCGACCCGAACGCTTGGGATCTAGTCGCGCTGGGGCCACGCCGGTACGTGTGGTCTCACCTTGAACAACTCATGGTTGACTCTGGGTTTGGGCTGATCGGCATTCGCGGCGTACGTGCCGTGAGCGATGGTGCGCCGCCTGAAATCCGCGAAGATAACTTGCCTGGTTTTGCGCACCTGCTTGAATTGGAGAAGGAACTGCGTTCCCGCCCAGAATTTGCAGCCGGATCGGGTGGTCTGCAAGCCCTCGGCCGACTAGACTGAAGGCCCCGCGTATGTACGAAGGAGGCAGCGTGCCACTTTCTGAAGAAGAAGCCAGAGTGCTTGAGCAACTTGAGCGCTCGCTTACTGCTGAAGATCCAGAGTTCGCTTCGGCACTTCGAGGTTCGAAAATTGCCGATCAATATCGGCGAATCGCAGTCATATCTGCGATCGCATTTGTTGCCGGAATTGTCCTCTTGCTCGTCGGTGCCATGAAAACCTTTACTTGGCTCGGCGTGCTCGGTTTCTTGTTGATGCTCGCTGGCGCTTACTGGTTCGCTCAATCGTGGCGGCGCGGTGTGCTGCCTGGCCAAGTTGACGACTCGCCTCGGCCTGCAAAGTCCACGCGCAAGAATGGCACCTTCGTCGAGCGAATGGAACAGCGTTGGCAAGACCGGCGTGATCAAGGTCAGTTCTAGTTTGCGAGACGCGAATACTGTGCACCACCGCCGGACCTAGCAAACCCCACAAGTAACACCATTCACAGTTAATCGCCTCACCTTAGGGTGGGGCGATTTTTTGCTCCACTTCACCCCACGTATTTCTTTTGCTGAAATCGTGGGGTTTTTTCATGTGCGACACGCCACATTCTTGACGCGGAACCCCATTGTGGTGGAGGCTTGTGGAGTATAGTGGGGCGAAATGGAGCAAGATCGTCTCAGAGGAGTCACCGTGGTGCTAGCGAAGGAGGTACGTAATGAGTCCCGACATTGCGCATTTCTTTGGCACCCATACCCCTCGTTTGGACGAGAAGGGACGACTGTTCTTGCCCGCGAAATTCCGTCCGCGACTCGAGCAGGGAATCGTGCTCACTCGCGGCCAGGACCACAGCATTTTTGGTTGGACGATCGAGAGCTTCCAACTATTCAACGAGAAGGCGCGGCAAATGCCCTTCACGAACAAGGAAGCCCGAAACTTCCTGCGGATGCTGTATTCGGGGGCTGTGTCCGAAATGCCGGACAAGCAGGGGAGAGTCACGATCCCGCAGGTGCTCCGCGAATGGGCGGGGTTGGATCGCGAGTGCACAGTCGTCGGTGCCATGGATCGCATCGAGATTTGGAACTCGGAACGCTGGAACGAATTTGCTCAAGGTCAGGAAGAAGCATTCTCGGATATGTCGAGCGAAATAATGCCGGGCCTCTTTTGACGGTGGGGTGCGATGCCCGCCCGACGCCCACTGGCTCCACTTCCCCGGTGCCAGTGCCGTCCGGGCGGGAATCGGACGTCATCGTCGCTGTGCTCGATGGCCGTGAGGAGCGTGTGCGATGAGCGAAGCCGTACACGTTCCCGTCATGCTCGATCGAGTCATCGAACTTCTCGAGCCAGCCATTGCAAACGTTGAGAAACCTGTCGTGGTGGATATGACCCTCGGATTGGGCGGTCATACCGAAGCATTTCTCGAACGTTTCCCACACGCCACCGTCATCGGAATCGACCGTGATCTGCAAGCGATCGCGCGTGCGAGCAAGCGTCTCGAACGCTTCGGAGAGCGCGTCAAGATCGTGCACGGGGTTGACGACGAAATTATCGACATCGTTGCCGAAGCTGGTTTCGCCACGATTGACGCGGTCCTCTTTGACCTCGGGGTCTCCTCGATGCAATTAGATTTCGCCGAACGTGGATTCGCTTACGCGCAAGACGGTCCACTCGACATGCGTATGAACGAACAAGACGGTCTTACTGCGGCCGATGTGCTCAACACCTACTCCGAAGACGACATCGTTCGAGTACTTCGGGACTTCGGTGAAGAGAAGTTCGCACGGCGAATCGCTTCAGCCATCGTGGCGCAACGCGAGGAGAAGCCGTTCGCCACGACACGTGAACTTGTCGACATCATCAGTCGTAGTATTCCTGCGGCTGGCCGGCGCCCGGGGCGAAATCCCGCCAAACGTACGTTCCAGGCCCTGCGCATCGAAATTAATGACGAACTGGGCGTGTTCCGGCGCGCCGTGGCTGATGCGCTCGGCTTGCTCAGTGTGGGTGGCCGCATCGTCGTGCTTGCGTATCACTCGCTCGAAGACCGCATCGCGAAACGCACCTTCGCCGACGTGACCGAAAACAAAGCGCCACGGGACTTGCCAGTCGTGCCCGAACACATGTTGCCGAAGTTCCAGCTAGTGGTTCGCGGTGCGGAAAAGTCGACTCCCGCCGAAATTGACCTCAACCCGCGAGCGACTTCGGTTCGTTTACGCGCCGTCGAAAGGGTGGCAGCATGAGTCAACGCGCAACAGCCTCGACGCGCAGCGCTTGGTCGACCCAAGCGCGTTACCGTGGCGAGCAGGCCAAAGAAGTGGGCCTCCGCCTCGTCGGACCAGTTCGACAGCGAGCACGCAAGGCGCCCTTTGTCGTCGTACTTATCGGACTTGTCGGTTCCGGACTTGTCGGTTTGATCTTTCTCAGCACGCTGTTGCAAGGTCAAGCGTTCGCCATCAGCGACCTCAAACGGGAGGCTGCCCTGCTGGAGGCGCAAAGGGCTGAACTGGCCGTCACAGTGAACGATCTGCAAAGCCCTGCGGCAATCGCCGAACGCGCGCTGGACGAAGGCATGGTGCCCAACACGAACCCCGTGTTCCTTCGCCTTGCTGACGGAAAAGTGATCGGAAAGCCGGTCCCAGCCGAAGCTGGAACCAACGTGAGGCGGGTGGACTGAGAATGAAATCGGACTTTTCTCGGGGTCGTATGGGCCTGTTGACTGTCGTTTTCGTTCTGGCGTTGCTTGCCTTCACGATGCGCCTCGTCCAAATACAAGGAATCGATTCGGCCGCATTCGCCGCGATGGCGAAGGAAGCGGGCGCGCGCAAGTTGACCATCCCAGCACCTCGGGGAGACATTCTCGACCGTAATGGGGAAGCGCTCGTGTCGAGCACACAAGGCGTCTCCATCACAGCTGACCCCTACCTCACGGCTCCGAACGCACCCAAGATCGTCAAGCTGCTCAGGGCCGAACTCGGCGAGAAAATTGACTACTTCGATACCGTCGAACTCCTGCGCACGCCGGATTCCCGATTCGTCTACGTGATCAAGAACGTGCCTGCCTACTCGGCCAAAGCAGCGATCACCACAGTCAACGAAGCCGGCTACCCGGGACTCTTCGCAGAAAGCGTGAGCTTGCGAAAATACCCGGGCGGTTCGCTTGCAGCCAACGTATTGGGAATTACCGAGGGCGAACACACTGGTATTGCAGGGCTCGAAAAGCAGTACAACGAGTCGCTTTCGGGCACCAACGGTAAGGAAACGTATGAGATCGCGGCGAGCGGTCAGCGCATCCCTACTGCGACATCAACCTTGAAAGCAATGACGCCGGGCGACGATCTCCAGACCACACTCGATCGCGAGTTGCAATGGTTTGCCGACCAGCGACTCAGCGATGCTGTGCGCGATGCGAAAGCCGACTATGGACTCGCGATCACGATGGACGTCCGGTCGTGCGAGATCGTCCAAATGTCCCAAGTGCCAACGTTTGATGCTGACTCGCGTGAGAACGTGAAGTCTGAAACGCTCGTCAACCGTGCGGTGTCTAACGTGTACGAGCCTGGATCGGTGATGAAAGTCATCACGATGGCTGCGCTCGCAGATCAGGGCAAAGTCAAGGCCGATACGAAAATCAAGGTTCCCGGTCAGATGCGTTTGGACGGCTTCACGATTTCTGATCACTGGAACCACGGCACGATCAACCTCACCGCTGGCGGTGTGATCGCGCTGTCATCGAACATGGGTACCGTCGTCGCGGCCCAACAAATGGACGATTCCACCTTTCACCGTTACCTCACGAAGTTCGGTTTTGGTCAACTCTCGGGCATCGATCTTCCTGAACAGTCCAAGGGCATTGTGACGCCGGCGCGCGAATGGAGTCGCTCGAAGAAGGCCACGACCTCGTTTGGTCAAGGTATCGCCGTCAACGCAGTGCAGATGACTCGAGCGGTGGGCGTCATCGCCAACGGTGGTCAAATGTGTACGCCGTCGATCGCCGATGCCACTGTCACGAACGACCAGAAAACGAAGAAGTTACATAAGCCAGAGACCACTCAAGTGATTTCGCGTGAAGCATCGGCCGAGGTCACCCGCATGATGGAGGCGGTCGTGGCCGAAGACGGTACGGCTTCGCGAGCCATGATTGGGGGCCACCGAGTGGCCCGGAAGAGGGGTACCGCCTGGCGTGTCCACCCCAAGACGGGGCGGGATGGTCGTGGGCAAAACCCCGCGGCCTTCATTGGGTTCGCCCCTGCTGATCGTCCGCGCTTTGTGACCTACGTGGTGATCGATAACCCGAAGAGCGCAGCCGGCGGTGGCCTGTTGGCCGCGCCAGTGTTCCAAGACGTCATGTCGATGGCGCTCGAACGGTTCGGTGTTCCTCCAACTGGTTCTAAGTCGCCGAAAGTTGAGCACGAATGGTGAACCGCTAAGACTCGATCTTGGCTTCTGTTCGCTCGCAGGGTTTACTCAGTAAGGTGTCCACGATGCAACACATGCGAACTCGACCGGCAACGATGCCCCACGTGAAACTCAGCCACGTGGCTCAGCTCGTTGGTGCCGAACCCGCGCCCGGGCACGACACGAAGATATCGGGGATCACGTTATCGAGTTCGAATGTTCAACCGGGCGACCTTTTCGTCGCCGCGCCGGGCGCCAGTGCACACGGGATTCGATTTCTGGAGTCCGCTGTGGCCGCTGGTGCACGAGCGGTACTGACCGATCATGCGGGAGCCTTGGCAGTCCCGGCAGATTTCCCACTCGTGATCGTCGAGTCTCCGCGACAGGTTGTGGCGAAGGTGGCCGCTGCGCTGTACGAACAACCGAGCGACGCGTTCATGACATTTGGGGTGACTGGCACGCAAGGCAAGACCACAGCGACGCACCTGGCCGAAGCGGCTT
>CALMUY010000021.1 GCA_937873005.1 uncultured Aeromicrobium sp.
GTTCTCGCGGCCCTGGTTGGTGTCATCGCGAGCCAACTCGGCTGCGATCTCGGCAGCATCGGCCGCACCGAGCGCCGCAAGTGAGCCAATCAACGTCCATCGCAGATCAGCGTCGAGCACCAACCCGGGCACTGAGCCGCCCAACACGTCACGCAGCGGTGCAGTGTCTTGCGCCGAAGCAGCAAGAGCACGAGCAAAAGCAAGCTGATGATCCGAGCCCGGTTCCGCGTTCACTAACAACTCATAAACGCCTTGCGCTAAACGTGCACGAACCTCATCGCGGTTCGACTCGGACGCAAACAACATGCCAGCCGAGTTTGCTTGACGCAGCAACGCCGAAACAGCAGTCAAATCTGTTTCAGCACCAACCGCACCCAACACCAAATCAACAAACACCGACGGTGAAAGTTCCGCATCGCGGGTCATGTCCCAGGCCGAACCCCAACACAAAGCACGCGCCAGCGAGTCCTTCAAACGAGCTGAACCAGCCAACAGCGTGTTGAGCGAATGGGCATCTAGACGGATCTTCGCGTAGGTCAAATCGCCGTCATTGAGCAACACCAAATCACCGCGCTGCTTGCCAACCAGTTCAGGGATCTCGGTGCGCGCCCCGGCAATGTCTGTTTCGATTCGATCAACCAACACAAGTGCGCCGTCAACGTTCGAATACAAGCCAACGCCGATACGGTGGCGACGTAATGTCGGGTACTCAGGGATCGCGCTCTGCTCGATCGCAAACGAAGTGAAACGCCCCTCGGCATCAACCGCGTAGTCTGCGCGCAAGGTATTGACGCCTGAAGTCTGCAACCATTCGGCCGCCCAATCGCTCAACTCACGGCCCGACGCGGCCTCAAGTTCGGTCAACAAATCAGTGAGTTCGGTGTTGCCCCAAGCGTGTTTCGTGAAATAGGAACGCAAACCAGCAAAGAAGTCATCCTCGCCCACCCACGCCACCAACTGCCGCAACGCAGACGCGCCCTTCGCGTATGTGATGCCGTCGAAGTTTGCCTCCACCGCATGCAAGTCGTAGTTGTCGGCTGCGATCGGGTGGGTGGTTGGTAGTTGGTCTTGACGGTAGGCCCAGTTCTTGCGGTTGTTCGTGAAACCAGTCCATGCGTCGGTAAAGCGCGTGGCTTTCACCGAAGAATGGTGGGCCGCAAACTCTGCGAACGATTCGTTAAGCCACAAGTCATCCCACCAGCGCATCGTCACCAAATCGCCGAACCACATGTGAG
>CALMUY010000022.1 GCA_937873005.1 uncultured Aeromicrobium sp.
GATTCGGTTCCTCATTCGGATGAATCTCGAACTGGCCGGCATCGACGTGATCGAATCCGAAGACGGTCAAGACTGTCTGACTCAACTCGAAACGCTCGACCCGTTGCCAGACCTGATCACGATTGACATGGTTATGCCGAGATTGGACGGCATCAGTGCGATTGCTGCCATGCGTGCCGACGAACGTCTTGACCAGATCCCCATCGTCATGGTGAGCACGCAAGGTCAACAAATTGACCTAAACCGCGCCAAGGTGGCAGGCGCCGACGAATACATCATCAAACCGTTCGACCCAGACCACTTAGTGACAACCGTCCAAAGGCTGATCAACAGTCGCAGATAGGCTTAGCCGGTGACTCCCGAGCAACTTTCCGAAGTGATCGCCGCCGCGCTGAACGCCCTTGTGGACAAGGGCTCAGTGTCGTTACCTGACGGTGCGCCGACCACGGTTCATGTCGAACGCCCCAAGAATCGCGACCATGGTGACTACGCCACCAACATCGCGCTTCAATTGGGCAAGAAAGCGTCGATGAATCCTCGCGAGTTCGCCGCCGTGTTAGCAGCGGAACTACAAGGGCATGCGGGGATCAGCAGTGTCGACATCGCTGGCCCTGGGTTCCTCAACATTAAGGTTTCTGCTGGTGCGCAGGGCGAGATCGCGCGACTCGTGCTGGAAGCGGGCGAGGCGTACGGTCATAGCGAACCGAGCGGCACTCGAATCAATCTTGAGTTCATTTCGGCCAACCCAACAGGTCCGCTTCACCTCGGACACACGCGATGGGCTGCCGTGGGCGATGCGCTCAGTCGTGTTTTGCGCGCAGCCGGTAACGAGGTTGCCAACGAGTTCTACATCAACGATCGCGGAATCCAAATGGACAAGTTCGGCGCTTCGCTGATGGCGCGAGCCAACGGTCAAGAACCGCCAGAAGACGGCTACCTCGGTGGATACGTCAACGATATTGCCGAACAGATCGTGGCGGCTCACCCCGCGATTCGCGAACTGCCCGAGTCCGAACAAATCGTGGCGTTCCGTGAAGCAGGCTACGAATTGCAGCTGCGTGAACACCAAGAGCAGCTCGCCAACTTCCGCACGAACTTCGATGTGTGGTTTTCCGAACGGTCGCTCCATGAAACGGACGCGGTCGACGTCAGCCTCAAGATGCTTGAAGACCAGAGCCGCAGTTACACCGAAGCCGGTGCGATCTGGATGCGCACTACCGACTTCGCCGACGACAAAGACCGCGTGTTGGTGAAATCCGATGGATCGCTCACGTACTTCGCCTCCGACACGGCCTACTACGTCAACAAACGCGGACGTGGATTTGACCGGTGTATCTACCTTTTGGGTGCAGACCATCACGGATACGTTGGTCGGCTCTCGGCGATGGCCGCATGCGTCGGCGACACTCCTGGTGAGGAA
>CALMUY010000023.1 GCA_937873005.1 uncultured Aeromicrobium sp.
TGCGGGTCCGGGACGCGATCGTGATCTGCTTGGTCTCGTTCAGGAGTACATGTCGGGTGTGCCTGCCACGCCACTATGAGGTGTTCGCTTTTTGTCTACGCGCGTAACCGCTAAGTTGAGAACGTGAATTCTCGAACCCAGGTGCGCGTGCCTGCCAAGATCAATCTCTGTCTAGGTGTTGGCGCGCGCCGCGATGATGGGTTCCACCCACTAGCTACCGTCTATCAGGCAGTCGACGTGTGCGATGAGGTGCGCGTTAGTTTGCGGGCTGACAACGAAGTGACCGTTGTCGTAACGCACGACGGCGAACTGATGTCGTCCGAACTCGTCCC
Organism: uncultured Aeromicrobium sp.; assembly: GCA_937873005.1. Lineage (GTDB taxonomy): Bacteria > Actinomycetota > Actinomycetes > Propionibacteriales > Nocardioidaceae > Aeromicrobium. The sequence goes on from CALMUY010000023.1 coordinate 333, forward strand.
CGACGGTGACGACAACATTGGGGTCCGTGCCGCGAAACTCCTTCGCGAGCACGCAGGTCGGCCTGACCTTGGGGCCGACATTGCGATCAGAAAGGAAATCCCCGTCGCGGGCGGAATGGCGGGCGGATCGGCCGATGCGGCGGGCGTACTGGTTGCCTGCAACGAGTTATGGGGGTTGGGTTACACCAAAGATCAGCTCGAACCGATTGCAGCGGTTCTCGGCAGTGATGTTCCATTCCTGCTCCATGGCGGTAATGCGCTTGGTTCGGGGCGTGGCGAACTAGTGAGCCAGATCTTGAGCCGAGGCACCTTTCATTGGGTCGCGGTCACGTCGGATGTTGGCCTCTCGACGGCCGCGGTCTATGCCGAATTCGATCGACTCAATCCGGTCAGCGCTGAAGAACCTCAGATCGCTCCCGAACTTCTCGCCGCCTTGCGTACCGGCAATGCTGAGGCTTTGGCGTCGTCACTTTCGAATGACCTGACCGAAGCTGCCTTGTCGCTTCGTCCTGATCTAGCCGATGTCATGACGGTCGGGTTGAGCCTCGGTGCGCTCGCGTCACTGATTTCAGGTTCGGGGCCCACAACCTTATTCTTGGCGCGTGACGCGGTACATGCGGACGAACTTGCTGCGATGCTGACCGCATCAGGCCTCGGCGCGGACGTCATTCAAGCTTTTGGCCCAGTTCAGGGTGCTCGGTTGATCTGACGTCGGCAGGGAAAGTTCAGCCTACGAGTTCCGACAGTTCCAGCCACTGGTCTTCGAGGAGCGCAAACTCAGTTTCCGATGCGTTGAGGCGTTCGGCGAGTTTCTGTAGTTCAACAAAATCGCTTGGATCGGCTTGGGCGATGAGCTCGTTGACCCGAGCAATGTCGTTCTCGAGTTTGCCCATGCGTCGTTCTGTCGCCGCGAGTTCTTTGCGTGCCGCATGTAATTGAGCCCCACTCAATTGAGGCGAGTCTTCGGCAGCAGGCGGGTTGTTCGCAGGCTGTGAAGATGGTGGTGTTTGTGGCGACGTTTTCGTGTTGGCACGCAAACGCAAGTATTCGTCCACTCCGCCAGGCAAATGGCGCAACGAACCGCCCATAACGGCGTACTGCTGGTCTGTCACTCGTTCAAGGAAGTAGCGGTCGTGGGATACCACGATGAGGGTCCCGGCCCACGAATCCAGCAGGTCTTCGAGAGCAGTGAGCATATCGGTGTCGAGGTCGTTCGTCGGTTCGTCGAGGATGAGCACGTTCGGTTGCTCCAAGAGCACGAGTAGCAACTGAAGTCGACGTTTTTGGCCACCAGAGAGATCACGAATAGGAGTGGCGAGTTGTTCGCTCGCGAATCCGAGTTGCTCGAGAAGTTGAGAGGGGGACAGCGACTGCGCTTTCGAACCGTCTCCGAAAGTAAATTCGGTTCGCAGCGTAGAGATGAGTTGATGTACGGGTTCGTCGCTGTGCTTCGCGAGTCGGTCGGTTCCTTGGGTCAAGGTTGCGACGCTGATCGTTTTACCGAACTTCACGCGACCAGCAGTCGGTTGAACAGCTTGCGTGATGAGGTTCAGTAGGGTCGACTTTCCGGCCCCGTTGATCCCGAGGATGCCCGTGCGTTCGCCTGGAGCGAGTTTCCAGTTGATTCCCGAGAGAACCAAATGTTCGCCGTAGGAGACCGAAACATCGACAATATCGACGACATCCTTACCGAGACGGCCCAGCGCCAAGGCGCGAAGTGCGATGTCGTTGCGAATCTCGGGGACATTCTCAATGAGCGCGTTGGCGGCATCGATCCTGAATTTCGGTTTCGACGTCCTTGCGGGGGCTCCACGGCGCAACCAGGCGAGTTCTTTGCGGGCAAGGTTTTGCCGCCGAGCCTCGATCGCTGCGGCTTGGCGATCTCGTTCGACGCGTTGCAGTACGTAGGCGGCGTAGCCTCCTTCAAACGGCTCGACGATCCGGTCGTGCACTTCCCACGTTGCTGTACAGATTTCGTCTAGGAACCAGCGGTCGTGCGTCACCACGAGCAGTCCGCCGCGGTTGCGGGGCCAGCGGTTCTTGATGTGTCCCGCGAGCCAAGCGATTGCTTCCACATCGAGATGGTTGGTTGGTTCGTCGAGAGCCAGGACGTCCCAATCGCCAACAAGAAGTCGAGCCAACGAGACGCGGCGACGTTGGCCGCCCGAGAGTCCATCAACGGGTGCCTCAAGATCAATATCGGCGACAAGTCCAGCCAAGACGTCGCGAATTCGTGGATCGGACGCCCACACATGTTCATCGACATCGCCGACGATTGCACGTCGAACGGTGTCGCCTGGTTCGAACGAGTCCTCTTGGGCGAGCGAGCCGATGTGGACACCGTTGCGCACTGTGATGCGTCCGGCATCGGGGGTAACTCGCCCAGACAGCATCCCGAGCAGGCTTGACTTGCCGTCGCCGTTTCGGCCGACGATGCCAATGCGGTCGCCTTCGGACAACCCGAGGGTGACTGCATCGAAGACAGTTTTGGTGGGGAATTCAAGGGAAAGGTTTTCCGCCCCGAGTAGGTGCGCCATGGTCCCTCAAGCCTAGTTGTGGACCGGCAAGGACAGTCGCGCGGCTAGTTTTCGAGGTGTGCAGTGTCTTCGGAAAACGTAAGACTTAGGAGACGCAGGGCGTTGGCTAACAATTCGCGCTCGTGTGGTGGCAACCGGCTCAGCATGGTGGCTTCCATAGTCAAGAGTCGATCAATTGCGGCATCGACTCGCGTTAGTCCCGACTGCGTCAAGATCACGCGCACCCCCCGACGGTCGTCGAGGGAGGGTTCACGGGTGACGAGCCCGCGGTTTACGAGTCGGTCGACCCGATTCGTCATGGTTCCGCTCGTCACCATTGTTTCTGACACCAACTGTCCGGGCGCGAGCTCATGGGGTGGGCCGGAACGGCGGAGTGCTGCGAGCACGTCGAACTCCCATGTCTCCAGTCCGTGCCGGAGGAATGCTTCTTTGCGCATCAAACTCACGTGTTTATTGAGACGCGAGATGCGGCTGAAGACTTCCATCGGGGACGCGTCGATCTCGGGTCGTTCCCGCTTCCATTCGGCAATAATCCGATCGACTTCGTCCATGAGTTCAGGCTAGCCGTCAAGAATCTCGATGTCGAGATACTCACGCCGAAAGGGTGTCAGGTAGGCTTGCTTCGCCATCCCCGGTTGGTCTGCCGGCAGGGCCCGCCTGACTTTGAATCAGGATTAGCGACGTAGGTTCGACTCCTACCCGGGGAGCAAAGTGGCAACGAGGTTCCGTCCTTCGCCTGAACAGGCTGGGCGGAACTTTCTTCTTTCCGCTCTCTCTTTCATTCGCTGGAACTTTCATTCGCTGGAACCGATAGCGCCTTGCATCCCTTCTCGTGGTCTCGGCCTTTTTGGGTGTGGCTGAAGATATTCCTGATTCGACGCGGCGCTGGTAATCTTGAAAGCCACACGTGTCTCCTACAACAAGGGATTTCTCGGGATGTTGACGTTGCCTCGCCGTTATCTGTCGGTGTTTGCTGCCGTGCTCGCCATGCTATTTGCCATGCTTGCGATGCCACCGGCTCAAGCGGAAGGCGAATTGACTGGTTCGATTTGGGGCGAGGTGACTGACGCCCAGGGCGATCATCTGACCAACGTGACCGTCGTGCTGTATCGCTGCGAAGAAGGCATCTTCGGCACCGAGTGCGTTCAACTCAACACTCAAACCACCGACATTAACGGCGAATACCGATTCGAAAACGTCGCCCAGGAGCCCTACCGGATTCGTTTCGTCCCTGACGACAACGAGCACGAGCCACGGTTCTGGCCAGTTTCGGGAACGCCCGTGTATCAAGCGGCCAATGCGGCAGAGATTTCGTGGGGTGAAGAACCGACCTTCGAAGCGCACGCGCAACTTTCGGTGGGTGCATCTATTGCGGGAAGTGTTTCCGATAGTGACAACGTGCCGGTTGAAGACGCATCCGTTTCGCTAATTTCGGCTCCGGCTGGAATTGAGATTGGGGAACGCCAACTACCCGAGAGCGACTTTAAAGTTGGCGGGCTCATTCCGGGTGCCTACACGCTGCGTTTTGAGCACAACGGGCGGACGAAAGAACTCACCCGGACCGTGACTGCGGGCCAAGTTGTCTCTGGCATCACGGTCGTACTTGACCGCATTCGCATCGAGAACATCGATCCGCCAGCAGTCATCGGTAACGCGTATGTGGGCCAAACTCTGTCGGTTTCCGACGGAAGTTGGAGTCAGCCGAGCGTGACGTTCTCTTACCGTTGGCTTGCGGACGGAATTGTTATTCCCGGTGCCACAGCGGCTACCTTTCAGATCACGTCAGCGCAGGGCGGCAAGGAAATCGCTGTTGAAGTAACCGCACGCAAGTCCGGCTATTCAAACTCCGAACCGGTGCTTACCGCGAGTACGAATGCCGTGGAGCTTCCTGAGATCAGCAACATCACTGAACCGGCAATTTCCGGCTCGCTCGTGGTCGGGCAGACCCTGACTGCGAGCAAAGGCACGTGGAATCCGAGCGATGTCACCGTGACCTATCAGTGGTTTGCTGATGGTGCGCCCATTCTCGACGCAACACAGAGCACGCTCGTCTTGACCGCAAGTCATGTCGGCAAGCCAATCCAAGTTGAGGTCACACCAAGCAAATCCGGTTACCAAGAAATGGGCTCGGTTTCCTCGGCACCCACAGCGGTGGTTGGCAAGGGAACCTTCGCGAACACTGCTCGGCCCGTTATTTCTGGAAACCCATATATCGGGTCGACGCTTACAGGATCAACGGGCACGTGGAGTACACCGGGCGTGACGTTGTATCACGGTTGGCTCGCGGACGGTGAGCCGATCGTGGGTGAAACGGGTACGACGCTCGCACTAACTTCGGCGCTTGCAGGCAAGAAGATTTCGTTCATCGTTCGGGCCGAGAAGGCTGGATACAACGACGTCGAGCCGGTGACCTCGCTTGAGACAGGGCCAGTAACTTCAGGAGTGATCTCGAGTACCAGCGCTCCGGTGGTGTCGGGTTTCCCTGCGGTTGCGGCGGTGTTGTCGGTTTCGGCTGGGTCGTGGAGTGAGTCTGGGGTTTTGGTGTCGTATCAGTGGTTGGCCAATGGTGTACCGATTGCAGGTGCGACGGGTTCGACATACAAGGTTCCAGCGACAGTTCTGGGGAAGTCGTTGTCGGTTCGGGTGACTGCTGCGAAGGCTGGTTTTGATCCCGGTCAGGCGACGTCGGCGGCGACTGCGTCGATTGGGTATGCCTCGGCGATGTCGGTGAAGATGAAGGCGAAGAAGAAGCGCAAGGTTGATTTCACGCTTGCTGTGTCGTCGAATCGGAAGGCGGTTCGCGGTCGGGTTGCGGTGTATCGCGGTTCAACGTTGGTGAAGGCGGCGAACTTGAACTCAAAGGGCAAAGTCACGCTCAAAACGACGAAGCAGCCGAAGGGTTCTGTGGTTTACACGGTCAAGTACTTCGGTTACGGGACGGCCAAGCCGGTCACGAAACTCGTCCGCGTCACCACCAAGAAATAGGAGTGGAATGTGGGCTAGGGATTTCACGAGCATGTGCCTTAGCCCACAATGACCCACCAAAGTAGTTATTTCGAACTATGCAGATCGTGTTTTTCCCGTAGTATCCATCAAAGCGATGGCTTTGTGCCTAGCGACTCACGGATGGACTTGGGGGTTCGGCTCGATGGTGAAACAAATACAGCGCGTTCTGAGCGCACTAATTGCGGTTTTCGCGCTCATCACGTCGATTGCGGTTTTCGCTCCTGCGCAGGCCGATAAAGCGGTTGAAACAGGCTCCCTCTCTGGCACAGTAACCGACGTGAACGGTGCGCCCATTCAGGGAGTAAAAATTGAGGTCTTGCGAGGAACTGAATTTTTCTGGGTTGCCAACGATCGCGAAGTCACGAAGGCGGACGGCTCGTTTTCGATCACAGGTTTGCCTGCTGACATCTACCGGATTGAATTCGTGCCTACGAACGGTGAATTTGCGCGCTTGTTTTGGGAGAGCGGAGAAGTTCTGGCTGATGCGAAGCCCATCGTCATGGCGCCAGGGCAAGACATCACCGGCCTTGACGTCACCTTGGCCGCTGAGTCTGGCGAAATTTCAGGGACAGTAACAGAGCCAGACGGTTCACCGCCGAGCGATGCGACCGTCGCCCTGTACCAGCAAGGGCCAGACGGCACCTTCCACATGTACGACTCGTACAGGTTGCTGAACGTCGAACTTCGAGGCCTTTATTACTTTACGTCGCTTCCCGCGGGCGTTTATCGTCTCGGGTTTTTCCCGAACGACGACCGGTTCAATAACGAGTACTCCGGAAACCAGCCAACGTTGGATCTTGCCCACGACATTGTGCTTGCAGCAGGCGAAAAGCAAACCGGCATTGACGCGCGTTTTGATGCTAAACCGGAGGCAACACAGCCGGAGGTAACACAGCCGGAACCCCAGCCAGAAGTTGTTCAGCCAGAAGTTGTTCAGCCACTCCCATCGGCGCTTGGCGTGTACGCGAAGGCTAAGAAGAAGCGCAAAGTCAATCTTGTGATCGCAGTATTTTCCCAGCGCAAAGTCGCTCGTGGCAATGTAGCGATCTATCGGGGCAACAAGCGTCTAACAACCGTCACGCTCAATCGTCGTGGCGCAGCCGCCGTGACCTTGAAGAAGCAGCCACGCGGCACCACGGTTTACACCGTGAAGTATCTCGGCAATGAAAAAGCACAGCCGGTTGCGAAGAAACTAACGGTCCGCGTTAAGAAGTAGATTGTTGGCGTGTCCGGCGTGAGCCGTATCGCTGGCTAACATTTAGGCTTGAGCGTAGGTGGAGATCTATTCCCGTCTACGCTCAATACGTTCCTGAGATTTTCGAGGAGACCCGTGAAAAAGACCGCTGCAATTGTTCTTGCTGCAGGAGCGGGTACCCGCATGAAATCGGCCCGCGCCAAAGTGCTCCACGAGATTGCCGGACGCTCGATGCTAGAGCATGCGCTCGCTGCCGTACGTGACGTTGAGGTTGACTCGATCGTGGCAGTTGTAGGCCACGACCGCGAGCAAGTAACAGCGGCGCTCGGGCAGTGCGCTGCAGACGCGATCGTGGCAGTGCAGGAGCAACAAAACGGAACTGGCGATGCGGTTCGGTGCGCGCTGGATGTCGAAAGCGAAGCGGCGGAAACCTACGTCATCACCTACGCGGACGTTCCGCTCTTGACTGGCGAAACGTTGCGGGAACTCCTCACCGATCATGCCTTGGCCAAGCGTGCCGTCACCATCTTGACCGCTGCTGTGGCTGACCCGACCGGATACGGTCGAATCTTGCGTGATGCCGATGGCGCAGTTGTAGCAATCCGCGAACACAAAGACGCAAGCAGCGACGAGTTGCTCGTCAACGAAGTCAATAGCGGGATCTTGGTCGTGAGCGGCGAATTTCTTGGTCGTGCCGTTCGCGCACTCACGAGCAATAATGCCCAAGCCGAGCTGTATCTCACCGATATTGTTTCGGCCGCGGTGTTGGAGGGCCTTCCAGTAGGTGCGCACGTACTCGATGATGTGTGGCAAACCGAAGGAGTCAACGATCGTCGACAACTGGCCCGCATGGGGCGAGAGTTAAACCGCCGAATCGCGAACCGCTGGATGGCTGAAGGCGTCACAATTATCGATCCCGAAACCACGTGGATTGACTCAGCCGTGAGCGTTGGTCGTGACACGATCATTCACCCAGGCACCCAGCTCTTAGGAGCCACTACGGTGGGTCAAGGCGCCACGATCGGCCCAGACACCACCTTGCGCAACGTGGAAGTCGGGCCAGGCGCGAAAGTAGTGCGCACTGACGCAACTGATGTACTGATCGGCGAGAATGCGAGCGTCGGCCCATTCACGTATTTGCGTCCCGGAGTTGAATTAGCCGAGGGTGCCAAGGCGGGGGCATTCGTCGAGTTGAAAAACACCAAGGTAGGGCCCGGCTCCAAGGTGCCCCACTTGTCATACATGGGGGATGCCCAGATCGGTTCGGGCAGCAACATTGGTGCCGGAAGTATCACCGCGAACTACGACGGTCAGAACAAACATCGAACAACCATCGGCAGCGATGTGAGAATCGGATGCGACAACGTTCTTGTTGCTCCTGTGACTGTTGATGATGGTGCCTATACCGGTGCTGGCACAATCGTTCGCGAAGACGTTCCGGGGGGGTCGCTGGCCGTATCGGCTGGATCACAGAGGAACATTGAGGAGTGGGTGAAACGATCCCGCTCGAGCAGTGAAACGCAAGACCCTTCCTCATAGGACCTTCAGGAGCACACCGGTGGCATCGAACAGTTCAGCCAAACGCACCACGACAAAGAACCTCATGCTCATGTCGGGTCGTGCGCACCCGGTGCTAGCCGAAGAAGTCGCCAGCATTCTCGACGTGGATCTCGTGCCCACAACTGCCTACGATTTCGCGAACGGCGAGATCTATGTGCGATTCAACGAATCAGTTCGTGGTTGCGACGCATTCGTGATCCAAAGTCACTCTGCTCCGATCAATGAAGCCATCATGGAACAACTCATCATGATCGATGCGCTCAAACGGGCTTCAGCCAAGCGCATCACGGTGATACTCCCGTTCTACGGCTATGCGCGCCAAGACAAGAAGCATTTGGGACGCGAACCCATTAGCGCGCGCCTCATGGCCGATCTCTTCCTCACCGCTGGGGCAGACCGCCTCATGACGGTCGATCTACATACGGCGCAGATCCAAGGGTTCTTCGACGGGCCTGTCGACCACCTTCTGGCGATGCCGATTCTGGTTGACGACGTCAAGAAGAAGTACGGAGACAAGCCGCTCGCTGTGGTTTCACCCGATGCCGGACGCATCAAGGTCGCCGAGTCGTGGGCGAAAGCTTTCGGTGGAGCACCGCTGGCATTCATTCACAAGACCCGCGATATCAATCAGCCGAACCAAACAAAAGCCAACCGCGTCGTTGGTGAGGTAACGGGACGAACCTGCATTTTGGTTGACGACTTGATCGATACCGGCGGCACGATCGTTCAAGCTGCCGAAGCGCTTATGAACGATGGTGCTGCGGAAGTTGTCATCGTCTCAACGCACGCAGTTTTCTCCGGGCCAGCAGTGGAACGTCTGTCAAACTCTGTTGCACGTGAAGTAATCGTGACCAACACGCTCCCACTCACTGAGGACATGATGTTTGACAAACTCACAGTCCTGTCGATCGCTCCGCTATTGGCCAAGGCAGTGTCAGCAGTATTTGAAGACGGCTCGGTCACGAGCCTGTTCGACGAATAGAGCATCAGGCCCCTCCGCCCGATTTGGGTGCGCGACACCTGCTGGGGTAGACTTTCGGTTGCCTCGGCGAGGGTCGCACCAACACGTGACTGTGATCGACAGGGCGCTCCACAGAGTGTCGTGTTGAGCGCCGTAAAAGAACCGAAAACTACTGAGAACCAGCAGGAGAAACCCGTGTCTGAACTGAAAATTACCGCCGAAACCCGCACTGAGTTCGGCAAAGGCGCGGCTCGCCGTCTTCGTCGCGAAGGCCAGATTCCGGCTGTTCTGTACGGACACGGAAGCGACCCAATCCACGTTTCCCTGCCTGGACACCAAGCAACCCAAGCTCTCAAGCAAGCGAACGCATTGTTCGAGTTGACTGTCGGTAGCGACGAGCACCTCACCATCCCACGCCAAGTTCAGCGCGACCCGCTGCGCGGCCACATCGAACACGTTGACCTGCTCATCGTGCAAAAGGGCGAACGCGTTGTTGTTGAAGTTCCATTGGTTCACGTGGGTGAGGCTGCGCCTGGCACTCTCGTCGTTACCGAACTCGCCACGATTGCGCTTGAAGTTGAAGCAACCCACATCCCTGAATCGGTCGATGTTGTCCTTGACGGACTTGAAGCGGGCGCTTTGGTTCACGCTTCCGATTTGACTCTGCCGAAGGGTGCAACCCTCGCGGAGGATGCCGAAATCCTCATCGTCAACATCACGGCTGCGCCTACCGCGGCACAGATGGAGCATGACGGAGAAGGCGCTACGGATGCGCCTGCCGCTGAAGCCGCTGCACCTGAGGCAGCCGAGGGCGAGTGACCTGGCTGATCGTTGGGCTCGGAAATCCGGGCCCAACGTATGCAGCAACTCGACACAATGTCGGGTATTTTGTGACAGACGAGCTGTCCACGAGGGTGGGCGGCTCGTTTGCGCTTCATAAGGCAACCAAGGCTGAGGCAGTCTCTGGCCGGTTGGTTCGTGAACCAGTCCTGTTGGGTCGTTCACGCGGATACATGAACGAGAGCGGTGGGCCAGTTGCTGCGCTCATGAAGTATTACTCGGTTCGGCCAGAAAATCTCATCGTCATTCACGATGAATTGGATATCCCGGTTGGATCGCTACGTCTCAAAATGGGCGGCGGCGACAACGGACACAACGGACTCAAATCAATTCGCCAAGCGATCGGTACGGGCGATTTCTATCGAGTTCGAGTAGGTATTGGGCGTCCGCCAGGGCGCCAAGAAGTGCATGACTTCGTCCTCAAGCCGTTTACCAAGGATGAACGGGCTGAGATCGACATCGTCGTTCAGGAAGCCGCAGACTCCATCGAAAGCTTGATCGAGCATGGCCTCGATCGAACGCAAGGCTCCTTCAACCGTTAGTGACCACCGCATGACGCATGCGAGAGTCACTGTGGGCAACCAAGGCAGCCAAATCGAGTCAGTAGCCGCCGTCGCTCATCGGGGCCAGCGCGCCCGTGGCGAGCCAGTAGTTCCCTTGCGCCATTCCGACATACGAGCGGGGTCCGATAATTGCGCACCCTCGAACGCTCTGAGTCGCGTCGAAACTGTTTTTCGCGACCTTAAGACCCGAGATCGCAGGATTATTCTTACCGGGGGAGATGTTGATGGAGCAGCCGCCGTTGCCAAGACGGTTCTTTTCAATGAGAACGTTTGCCACTTTTCCGTCATCTTGAGTGATCATGACAGCCGCATTTTTCGCGCCAGACATGCGGTTACCGGAAATTTTGATGTTGGATCCACTGACAATCTGAACGTTGTCGTCGTGACTTGGCTTGCCGTTCCAGTTCGGATCCTTTGCATAGTGAACATTGCTGTGGAGCCAAGAATCTTTGATGGTTACGTTGCCGGCGCCGTGAATATGCACCTGATCGACCACGTCTCGAATCTCCACGCCATCGAGTGAGAAATTTGAACCCATGATGCCGTTCGAATCGGGATTGCGGTGAGTGGAATAGATTTCCGAATCCTTAATCCTCAGCCCGGTTGAGCGCGACGAAACAAGGCCTGTCTTGAGAGCTTTCACGCCGATTACACGCGTGTTCTTGATGACAACATCGGGAGCCCGCACGGAGATCGACCCACGAACCTCAAGGGAATCAATGATCTTGCCGGCCTCGGTGATGACGAGATCGCCGTCGTATCGCGTCAACTTTGTTCCCGAGGGAACCCCAGTGGTCTTGGAAGAAGTCTGAGTCGGATTTGTTTGTGGCGGCTTGATCACAGGCGCCGGAGTTGTGGGGGACGGCGTCACGGTGTCGGACGCAATCGCGGTCGGTACTGCTGCGGTCGGTGTTGGGGACGTAGAGGGCGAAACCGTGGGATCAGGTCGCTCAACGTCCCTGTCGGCCCGAGCGTGAGGATCTGACGAGGAGAGGTCAGCGGTATCGGGACTTTCGGGGTTGCTTGGTGTATGCGTGCACCCAGCTATCGCAAAAATTGAAGAGACTACGACAGTGGTTCCGAGAATACGGACGGTTAGGCCTTGCCTCACATAACTCCAACAACATCGGGCGAGCAGGATTTTCCCCGTCTCGCAGGCGAATATCGGTGGGCCCCGAGAAACCCCCACCGATATTCTACCTGATTTGCGTGTTACGCAAAGTCCCGTTGTGGTCAGCCCTTCCAGAACCCGACCGTTGCTCCGGTGTCTTCCCAAACGTTGTCGAGCATCGTGGGGAGTGAGTTCACTGGCGAGATTACGCCACATCCAAGGTGCGTAACTTGGTTGCGCTGGAAGGTGTTACCGGTGATTCGGTTGCCGTACGTGATCATGTCACCGAAACTCCTCGGGCCAACGTTGATTGAGCAAGCGCCTCCGCCAATGAGGTTGTCTTCAATGTGGAGATTCTGGATCTTGGCGTGGTTTTGACCTACCATGATCGCCGCATTCTTCGAGCCTTCGATCCGACTCGACTTCACCAAAATGTTGGAGCCACCGATGAGCTGGATGTTGTCGTCGTGGCTTGGACCACCATTCCAGTTCGGGTCGTTGACGAAGTGGGTGTTGTCGTGGAGCCAGGAATGGCGGATCTCGACGTTGCCCAGCGTAGTCACGTGTACTTGGTCAACCACAGTGTGGATGTTCACGCGCTCCAGGATGAAGTTTCCTCCCATGATGCCGTTGGTGTCTGGGTGAGGAATCTGGTTGTAGATTTCCGAATCGATCACCTTGAGTCCCGTATGGGCGCTACGAGCATCAATCAGGCCAACCGGAACCGATCCTTGGCCTCGAACGCGCGTGTTCTTGATCGTGACGTTGTTAGCTTCCACCGAGATGCGGCCCTTGACGTCGAGACCGTCAATGACAGTTCCGTCTTTCGTGATCTTGAGGTGGCCTTCGAACAACGTTAGTTTCGTGCCCGCAGGTACACCAGTGTTGTTGGCGTTGAGCTGCTTAGCAGGAAGGTTCGGCCGAACCGTCGGCGTAGGCGTAGGCGTTGGCGTTGGCGTAGGCGTTGGCGTTGGCGTAGGCGTAGGCGTAGGCGTAGGCGTAGGTGTCGGGGTAGGCGTTGGTGTAGGTGTTGCGGTTACGCCAGGAGTGAGTGAAACAATGGGTGAAGTAAATTCCGCAATTGGCGCAGTGAACACTGAGGTGGTACTCGTCTTGAGAATATCTGGAGAAATCATGCCAATCACCGTAACGGTTTGTCCTGGACGAAGTAGACCAGCCACTCCGCTGGCCAGA
>CALMUY010000024.1 GCA_937873005.1 uncultured Aeromicrobium sp.
CCAGCTGGTATCAGCCTGGGGGCGCCAACCCAAAACCAACGCGACACCGAACAGTAAGAGCCCTTGGACACCTTGCGCTAGCGCGATCGCTAGGGCCTTTCCCCACAACAGTCCTTGTGGAGATAGGGGAGTGGCACCCAAGTGCTTAAGCACCCCATAGCGCCGCTCAAACCCGGTACCGATCGCTAACGAGGTGAATGACATAGAAACCAACGCCAATGCGAGCACACCTGGCAACACCACATCGAGTGGAGCGTCTGTCTTGAGTAGGGAGCCCGCCTTCGAACCCAAGATCAGCACCATGAGCGGGATCACGATGGTGAGCAGGAGTTGCTCGCCTTGCCGGGATAGGAGTCGTAACTCCATACGCACGTGCGCCCAGAGGCGTGAAGGCCATGGGGCCGCTCCAGGCTTCGGGGTGAGGTCAAGCGTCACTGTTTTACCCGCTTCGTTAACGATAGGAAGAGTTCTTCGAGTGTTGGTTCGTGAGCCCTGATGCCACGCAGTTCGATCTGGTGATCGACACACCACGAGGCAACTCGCGCCATGAGTTCTGTCGAAGGCTTTGCGTCAAACGAATACAAACCCGCGGCTGCGTCGACGACCTTGTTCAATTCTGGCACCGCGCGCACTAACGCTGCGAAATCCAATTCACCTTTGACTGACAACTCAAGCAGAGGCTGGCGGCTTTCGCGAAGGAGGTCCGTCGGAGTTCCGCTCGCGGCAAGGCGTCCGTCCTTGAGGATATAAATTCGGTCAGACAGGTTCTCGGCCTCGTCCATGTGATGCGTGGAGAGAACCACTCCTGCGCCACCATCGCGTAGTTCCCGAATTATGTCCCATGTGGCTCGTCGCGAATGCGGGTCCATACCGGCAGTGGGTTCATCGAGAAATACGAGGTCCGGACGTCCCACAATTGCCATCGCAAGGCACAGTCGTTGGCGTTGCCCACCCGAAAGTCGGCGAAAGTTCGTTTGCGCATGGTCCTGAAGGTCGAGCCGCTCCAGCAATGCGGGCACGTCGAGCGGATTCGCATACAGCGAGGCGACGTAGCGCAATAACTCGCCGGCTCGCACGCCCAACCAAGCGCCACCCTCTTGCAACATGACGCCCACACGTGGGCGCAGTTGCACGGCGTCACGAATCGGGTCAAGGTCGAATACGCGGATGGTGCCTGACGTGGGGCGCCGAAATCCCTCACACGATTCAATCGTGGACGTCTTGCCTGCGCCGTTGGGTCCGAGAATGCTCGTGATTTCTCCGGCGTTCATCGTCATGCTGAGTCCATCGACTGCGGAAAACAGCTCTTTTCCCTTGCGATAACGGATCGTGAGGTCTTCGATAACTACGGCAGCACGTGGCACGCGCTCCAGTTTAGCCATACCTAACTTAAGGGTGGTTCACCCTCGAGTGGACCGGGTTCAGACCGGCCAAACATCAACCCGGCAGAATATGACACATGGCTAAGACAAATCCCGGCAATTTCTTTGAGGACTTCCGCATTGGCGACGTGATTGAGCATGCGACTCCTCGCACCATCACTGAGGGCGATCGCGCCATGTATGGGGCGTTGTACCCGACGCGTTTCGCACTCTGGTCTTCGCGCGAGTTCGCGGCTCAATCGGGGCTGTCGGATGCTCCTGTCGAGGAACTGATCGGCTTTCACATCGCATTTGGCAAGACGGTCCCAGATGTGTCGCTGAACGCCGTAGCGAATCTTGGGTACGCCGAACTTCGATTCCATCGCCCACTCGTGCCAGGCGACACTTTGGTCACGTCATCGGAAGTGATTGGGCTCAAAGAAAACTCGAACGGCAAATCAGGTGTGGTTTACGTTCGCTCCACCGCACGGGACCAAAGCGGACAGGTCGCGATCGATTGGGCACGTTGGGTCATGGTGCATAAGCGTGACCACGCTGCGCCCGCGCCTACCACGGTTATCCCTGAACTGGCGGACCGAGTGGATCCTGCGGACTTGCTCATTCCGTCCACTCTCGACTTCGCAAACTACGATTTCACTCAAGCGGGGGAGAATTACCGGTTCGATGATTATGAAGTGGGCGAAAAGATCGACCACGTTGACGGCGTGACCTTGAGCGATTCCGAACACATGATGGCGACTCGCTTGTGGCAGAACACCGCGAAGGTCCACTTCAATACCCAAGCGCGGCCTGATGGCAATCGTCTGATTTACGGCGGGCACATCATTTCCTTGGCGCGCGCTCTTTCCTTTAACGGTCTTGCCAATGCGCAGATGATTGCGGCCATCAACGGTGGCGCACATGCCTCGCCTGCGTTCGCTGGAGACACCGTGTACGCGTGGTCCGAGGTACTCGAGAAGGCTGAGACTGCTAATCCAAGCGTGGGTGCTTTGCGTTTGCGTTTGGTAGCCACCAAAGATCGGGACGCCTCGATGACTTTGCGCAACGAGGAAGGTAAGTACGCGGCGGGTGTTCTTCTCGACCTTGATATGTGGGTACTTGTTCCCCGCTAAAACAGCGAATTCACGGGCAGAAATCGCTTCGTAAGAACAAACGGCCGCAACTAAGGCAAACCTTCGTTGCGGCCGTTTGGGCATTAACGCAACAATAGTGTTGTGAAAAGCGCGTCGGATTCGTCTGTGACGCCGGTGGCTCAAGAGACCACCGGGGAAGACGCGCCTACCCGTAAACGTGTCGCTCTTAGCATTCTGGAGCACGGCCCCTCAACCGCCGTCACGCTTGCACAACGACTCGACATCACCGCTGCGGGGATTCGTCGCCACCTTGAACATCTCGTGCACGACGGACTCATTCAGGCCAAAGCGCATCGCGTAATCGGTGAACGGCGACGCGGACGCCCAGCACAGATGTACGAACTCACCCCGCTTGGCCGAGAGCGTTTCGCGAACAATTACGATTCCCTCGCTCGCGAGCTCTTGGTTTTTCTTTCAGACACAGGGGGAGACGAGGCAGTCTTCGCGTTTGCCAAGCACCGCTGGGAATCTCGCCGCGAGCACTATCTCGCGTTGGTCAAAGATCTTCCCGACGCCGAGATCGTGCCCACGTTGGCACAGGCCTTGACTGAAGACGGCTATCCGTCCAGCGTGATTCACGGTGCCGGCGGAGAACAGATCTGCCAGCACCACTGCCCGATCGCGAATGTCGCGCAAGAGTTTCCCCAGTTGTGCGAAGCCGAGACGGAGTTCCTTTCCGAACTGCTCGGTAGCCACGTACAACGCCTTGCCACCATTGCCCACGGCGACGGTGTCTGCACCACCCATGTTCCACATATCAATGAAGTGTCCGCCTTGAAACGGACAACACCCACACCCGAAAGGTTGTCGTCATGACTGCAACGCATGAACCGAACACCATCGAGGAGATGAACCCGGGCCTCAAGGAACTCGGTACGTACGAGTTCGGCTGGGCCGACCCCGACGTGGCCGGGGCCGCTGCTCAACGAGGCTTGAGTGAAGCCGTCGTGCGCAATATCTCTGCGTTGAAGAACGAGCCCGAATGGATGCTTAAGCGTCGGCTCAAGGCGCTGACCCTGTTTGAGCGTAAGCCCATGCCTGCGTGGGGAGCCGATCTCGACGACATCGACTTCGACAACATCAAGTACTTCGTGCGTTCCACTGAGAAACAAGCCACCTCGTGGGAAGAGCTACCCGAAGACATCAAGAACACGTACGACCGCTTGGGCATCCCAGAAGCTGAAAAGCAGCGCCTTGTTGCTGGTGTTGCTGCACAGTATGAATCTGAAGTGGTTTACCACCAGATTCGCGAAGACTTGGAAGAAAAGGGCGTCATCTTCCTCGACACCGACACCGCACTCAAAGAGCATCCCGAAATTTTCGAAGAGTACTTCGGCACCGTGATCCCCAGCGGCGACAACAAGTTCTCGGCGCTCAACACGGCAGTGTGGTCGGGCGGTTCGTTCGTTTACGTGCCACCGGGAGTCCATGTCGACATCCCGCTCCAGGCCTATTTCCGCATCAACACCGAAAACATGGGCCAGTTTGAACGCACGCTCATCATCGCTGATGAAGGCTCCTATGTTCACTACGTCGAAGGTTGTACTGCGCCGATCTACAAGTCGGATTCTTTGCACTCGGCCGTCGTGGAGATCATCGTGAAGAAGAACGCTCGCGTTCGCTACACCACCATCCAAAACTGGTCGAACAACGTCTACAACCTCGTGACCAAGCGCACGGTCTGCGAAGAGGGCGGAACGATGGAGTGGGTGGACGGCAACATCGGCTCGAAGGTCACCATGAAATACCCAGCTGTCTGGCTGATGGGTGAACATGCTCGCGGCGAGACCCTTTCGATCGCGTTCGCAGGCGAAGGCCAGTACCAAGACACCGGCGCGAAAATGGTGCACGTTGCCCCCAACACGTCCAGCTCGGTCTTGAGTAAGTCCGTGTCGCGCGGTGGCGGACGCACCTCGTACCGAGGCCTGCTGCAAGTGCAAGAAGGTGCGCACGGCTCGGCCAGCACCGTTAAGTGCGATGCGCTGCTCGTTGATCAAATCAGCCGCTCGGACACGTACCCCTACGTTGATGTTCGCGAAGACGACGTCACCTTGGGTCACGAGGCGACCGTCTCCAAATTGAGCGACGACCAGCTCTTCTACTTCATGTCCCGAGGCATTGAAGAAGACGAAGCAATGGCGATGATCGTGCGTGGCTTCGTGGAACCGATCGCCCGCGAACTTCCCATGGAATACGCACTTGAACTCAACCGTCTCATCGAACTGCAAATGGAGGGTGCTGTCGGATGACCGCCACCATCAACGAAAACGTTTCTTCGGCTTTGGAACTCGGACACGTTGAGTCCCATCTGCACCCGAAGCCTTCCTTCGATCTCGCCGATCACCCGGTGCCAACCGGTTTCGAAGAGATCTGGCGCTTCACGCCATTGGCGCGATTCAAAGGCCTACTCGACGGCTCCGCCTCGGATGCGAAACTCACCCGTACTGAAGAACTGCCTGCCGGCGTCACACTCTCGACCATCACCCGCGAAGAAGCCAAGGCACTAGGCGGAATCGCTCCGCTCGATCGTGCCGCAGCGCTTGCGGTCGAGTATGCCCCCGATGTCACGTGGATTCAGATCACAGGCGAACTCGACGCACCCGCGCGCATCAAACTCGTCGGCGATAGCGCCGACGAGCAGACCTGGGCTCACGTCGTCGTGTCGGTTGCCCCGTTCGCGAAGGCAACGCTACTTCTCGACTACAGCGGTTCAACGAAGCTGGGCGCCCAAGTCACCTACCTGATTGGCGACGGCGCGCAACTCGACGCGATCAGCCTTGCCGATTGGAATAACGACTCGATTCACGCGGCTCAAAACAGCCTCAGCATCGGTCGCGATGCCACCTTGCGTTTCTTCGAGTTCACGCTCGGCGGCGATATCGTGCGCTCGTCAACGAACATCGACTATCAGGGTCCTGGTGCGAGCGCTGACCTCTTTGGCGTGTACTTCGCTGATGCTGGCCAACACCTCGAACATCGACTTTTCGTGGATCACACTGCGCCCAAGACGCGAAGCAATGTTGCTTACAAGGGCGCGCTGCAAGGCCAGGATGCACACACCGTGTGGGTGGGCAATGTGCTCATTCGCAAGATTGCACAGGGCATCGAGACTTTCGAGCAAAACGACAACCTCGTGTTGAGCGATGGCGCGCGTGCCGATTCGATCCCGAATCTTGAAATCGAAACCGGCGATATTGCTGATGCCGGGCACGGTTCCACGACCGGCCGCTTCGACGATCAGCACTTGTTCTACCTACAGAGCCGCGGTATTGACGAGCGCGAAGCCCGTCGTCTCGTGGTGCATGGGTTCTTCAACGACATCATCCGTCGAATTGGCGTACCTGACCTCGTTGAACGTCTCCAGACCGCAATCGAGGCCGAACTTGCCAATGTCGAAAACCTCGAGGCAGTGACATCTCGATGACCTTCCAATCTGCGGCTAAAGTCGCCGATCTGAGCGACGGCGAGCCACACGCGGTCACCGTCGACGGCACCGACGTAGTGCTGGTTCGTGTCGGCGCGGATGTGCACTGCATCCGAGACCTCTGCTCTCACGGCCAAGTTCCGTTGAGCGAAGGCGACGTCGATACCGACGATCTCACCATCGAGTGCTACCTGCACGGATCTACTTTCGATCTGCGATCTGGTAAGCCGACCTGTTTGCCAGCAACTGAACCCGTACCTATCTACCCCACAAAAGTCGAGGGAGAAACCGTCATGGTGGATCTCTCTCACCAAGGAGACAACGCATGAGCACCCTCGAAATCAAGAACCTTCACGTCGAAGTTGAGACTGAAGAAGGCGCGAAAGAAATTTTGCGCGGCGTCAACCTCACCATCAAGTCCGGTGAAGTACACGCCATCATGGGCCCTAACGGCTCGGGTAAGTCGACACTCGCTTACGCCATCGCCGGCCACCCAAAGTACACCGTCACCGATGGTGAAGTGTTGCTCGATGGCGAGAACATTCTCGAACTCTCGGTAGACGAACGCGCTCGCGCTGGCCTGTTCTTGGCGATGCAGTACCCCGTCGAAGTTCCCGGCGTTTCAGTGGCGAACTTCCTACGCACCGCGAAGACCGCCATCGATGGTGAAGCTCCCAAGCTCCGCACCTGGACGAAAGAAGTGAACGAAGCCCTCGGGCGGATGACACTCGATTCGAGTTTCGCTCACCGTTCGGTCAACGAAGGCTTCTCCGGTGGCGAAAAGAAACGCCACGAAATTGCCCAACTTGAAATCTTGAACCCGAAGTTCGCGGTGCTCGATGAAACTGACTCGGGTCTCGATATCGATGCGCTCCGCGTTGTCTCTGAAGGGGTCAACCGTTACAGCGCTCAGGGCGATCGTGGAGTCTTGCTCATCACCCACTACACCCGTATCTTGCAGTACATCAAGCCTGACTACGTTCACGTGTTCGTCGCCGGTCGTTTGGTTGAGACTGGCACGCGTGAACTTGCTGATCAGCTTGAGGCTGAAGGCTACGACAAGTTCATCAACGCCGCTGTCTGACCTTTCAATTCTCACCCGAGGACAATCATGACCCGATTTGATGTCGAGAACGTTCGCAAGGATTTCCCTATCCTCGAACGCAGACTGGCTGGTGATGTGCCGCTGGTCTATCTCGACAGCGCCAATACCTCCCACAAGCCGAGGCAAGTGATCGACGCAATTTCCGATCACTATGCCCAGCACAACGCCAATGTGGCACGGGCAATGCATCAATTGGGAGCCGAAGCCAGCGAGGCTTTTGAAACGGGCCGCACCAAGGTTGCCGGATTCATCGGCGCCGGGCGCACTGAAGAAGTGGTGTTCACGAAGAACGCTTCGGAAGCCCTGAACCTCGTGGCTCGGGTGTTAGGTGACGCCCGAGTGATTGAGGGTCGTGGGCCGCTTGGCCCCGGGGATGAAATCGTGATCTCACGCATGGAACACCATTCGAACATCGTTCCGTGGCAATTGTTGTGCGAACGTACTGGCGCTACTTTGCGTTGGTTCGAGGTGACCGATGAAGGTCGGCTTGATCTTGATTCGATCGATTTGAGCGAACGAACACGTGTGGTGGCCGTGACGTGGGTGTCCAACATGCTCGGCACGATCAATCCCGTCGCCGAGATCGTGCGTCGCGCGAAGTCGGTTGGTGCCTTGGCAGTGATCGACGGGTCACAGTCGGTCCCGCAAATTCCAGTTGATGTCAGCGGACTCGGCGCCGACTTCGTGGCGTTCACGGGACACAAGATGGTCGGCCCAACCGGAATCGGCGTGTTGTGGGGCCGTTACGACTTGCTCGCTGCTCTGCCACCATTCCTCGGCGGTGGGGAAATGATCGAGACCGTCACGATGGAGCGCACCACGTTCGCTGCACCACCGGCGCGGTTCGAAGCCGGCACGCCACCCATCGCGCAAGCCGTCGGACTCGGTGCCGCCGTCGATTACCTCAGCGCCATCGGCATGGATAACGTCGCAGCACATGAGCAGCACATCACGACTTACGCCCTCGAACGGATGGCCGAAGTGCCAGGGCTCACGATCGTCGGCCCACGCGAAGCAGTTGAACGCGGGGGAGCGATCAGCTTCACCTTGGGTGACGTTCACCCGCATGATGTGGCGCAGTTGCTCGATTCCCAGGGAGTAGCCGTGCGCGCAGGCCATCACTGTGCGAAGCCCTTGCATCAACGTTTCGGCGTGCAATCGACTACCCGCGCATCGTTTTACCTCTACACAACCGAGTCAGAGATTGATGCATTGGTTGGCGCGTTGAACCACACACGGAAGTACTTTGGTGTCTGAAATGAACGCTGCCAACGTTGATGCGCTCTATCAAGAGATCATCTTGGACCACTACAAGTCTCCGCACGGGGCTGGACTTCGCGAACAGTTCGATGCGGAAGTACACCACGTCAACCCCACGTGCGGCGACGAAATCACCCTTCGGGTCGACCTCGACGGTGGCATAGTCAAAGACGTTTCCTATGCGGCTGAAGGGTGTTCCATCAGCCAGGCTTCCGCGTCCGTGATGTTCGAATTGCTCAATTCTAAATCGGTAACTGATGCGTTTTCGATCCTGGATGAGTTTCAGACCCTCATGCAAGGCAAAGGCCAGATCGAACCCAACGAAGATGTGCTTGAAGACGGTATTGCCTTTGCTGGAGTAGCGAAGTTCCCCGCCCGCGTTAAATGCGCTTTGCTCGCCTGGATGGCCTTCAAAGACGCAACAAGTCAGGCGCTCAGCCAGAAAGAACGTGAAGAATCATGACGACAGACCACAGCGATTTGCCCACCGTCACTCCGGCCGGCACTTCAACTTTGACCCAAGATGATGTCTTGGAAGCGATGCGCGATGTTATCGACCCTGAACTCGGCATCAACGTTGTTGATTTGGGGCTCGTTTACGGTGTTTCCGTAGACGAGCACAGTAACGTCATCATTTCGATGACGCTCACCTCCGCTGCTTGCCCACTCACCGACGTCATCGAAGACCAAAGCCGCGCGGCACTCGACGGTATCGCCAACGAGTTCCGGATCGAATGGGTTTGGATGCCGCCGTGGGGCCCCGATAAGATCACCGACGAGGGTCGCGACATGTTGCGCGCTCTCGGCTTCAACATCGGCTAATTCTGATCCGTCTCGTCCGGCACGGCTAGGCCGCCCGTCGGACTGCGCTTGCGCGCACATTTCACTTGGTAAAGGCACTGGCTTGATCACTGTTTCAAACGTCGAACTACGTTTTGGCGCGCGTGTGCTGATGTCCGACGTCTCGTTCCAAGTGACGAAGGGCGACAAAATCGGGCTCGTTGGCCGCAACGGCGCCGGCAAGACCACTCTCACCAAGATGCTTGCTGGGGCGGGTGGCGATCCCGCCGAAGGCACTATTACCCGCTCTGGAGAGATCGGGTATCTTCCGCAAGATCCCAAATCCGGGGATCTCACGGTGTCGGCACGCGACAGAATCCTCTCGGCTCCCGGCCGTGACGACGCCCCGCGGCGCCTGCCGCTGGCCCGAACTGAGATGGCATCGGGCGGCCCCGACCTCCCCGCAGACGCCCTGCGGGGCGGTAGCGCTGCTGATGCAGCATTTACTGCTGCAGGTGGATATGCGGCCGAAGCTGAAGCCGCCACGATTTCGCATGCACTCGGATTACCCGATCGCGTCTTGGCCCAACCCTTGTCAACGTTGTCTGGCGGTCAACGGCGCCGCATTGAGTTGGCTCGCATCCTTTTCAGTGACGCTGACACCATGCTGCTCGATGAGCCAACGAACCACCTCGACGCCGACTCGGTCACGTGGTTGCGAGGATTCTTGCAGACGTATTCTGGCGGCTTGATCATCATCAGCCACGACGTCGACCTCATAGAAGAGACGGTCAATAAGGTCTTTTACCTCGACGCGAATCGCGCCACCATCGATATCTACAACATGGGATGGAAAAACTACGTCAAACAGCGTGAGGCAGATGAAGCTCGCCGTAAGCGTGAACGTGAAATCACGACCAAGACAGCAGAGCGGTTGATCGCGCAAGGCAACAAGATGCGCGCCAAGGCGTCAAAGGCCTCGGCGGCCCAGCAAATGCTGCGGCGAGCCGAGCAGATGATGGCCGGCCTAGAAGACGTACGGCAGAGCGAGAAGGTCGCCAAGATCGACTTCCCGAAGCCCGCAGCCTGCGGAAAGACTCCGCTCATGGCTACTGGAATGTCTAAATCGTACGGGTCTCTCGAGATCTTTACTGACGTAGATTTGGCAATCGATCGTGGCAGCCGAGTCGTCATTTTGGGCCTCAACGGCGCGGGTAAGACCACACTTTTGCGGATCTTGGCTGGCACTCTTGAAGCAGACACCGGCCTGATCGAGCCCGGCCACGGTCTGAAGGTGGGCTATTTCGCGCAGGAACATGAGACGCTGAATCTCGATAAGACTGTGCTCGAAAACATGCAGCACGCGGCACCTGATCTGACCGACACCCAGGCCCGTAGCGTCTTGGGGGCGTTCCTCTTTAGCGGTGACGATTCGAGTAAACCTGCCGCGGTGTTATCTGGCGGGGAGCGAACACGTCTGGCCCTCGCCGGACTCATCGTGTCGAGCGCGAACGTACTGCTACTTGACGAACCCACCAACAACCTTGATCCCGCGTCCCGCGCGGAGGTCCTTGACGCGATCCACCGTTACGAAGGCGCGATCATTCTGGTATCACACGATGAGGGCGCTGTAAGAGCGTTGAACCCCGATCGAGTGTTGCTGTTGCCTGATGGCGATGAAGACCTCTGGTCCGACGACTACTTGGACCTGGTGACGCTGGCCTGAGCGGCCTGTTGTTCCTTGAGTTCTGCCCGCACAAACCAGAAACCACCAAAGATCGCGAGCAGCCCAAAAAAGAACCATTGAATCGCATAGAAGAAGTGCGGGCCATTGCCCAATTCGGGCGGTTCTTGGGGGAGTAGGCCTTCGTCTTGTGGCTTTTGCATAGCGATATAGCCAGGTACTGCCTTGGTGCCGAGCGTGCTCTTCCACGAGGCGCTATTGATGGCCCGTACCGTGCCGTCAATCGGGGTTGAAACGTTTCCGCCCGAATGCGCGTTCGGATGCCACCAGCCTTCCAAGGTGACAGTTCCAGTTCGCGGGGGCGGAATGTCGTCTGGACGCGCGCCGTTGTTCGCTGCTGCCATCCAGCCCCGATTGATTAAGACCGTCTCTCCGTCTTCAGTATCGAATGGCGTCACCACATCGACGCCAGGGCTCGAGTTCCGGTTCATGAAACGCACCACAACGTCAGCATCTGTACGGAACGTGCCCGTCAGTTTCACGCGCGTCCACTCGCTGGCGGCACCGATCGTTCCGTCCGGTTCGCAGATGGCGTCAAGGCCGACTGGGGCCGCGTTCATATGCGCTTCGGCGCGCGCGTTATTCGCCTTTCGGGTGTCCCAACGGTCTAGTTGCCAGTTTCCGAGGAACCACGACGCAACGACCATAAAGACGACGAAAAGTCCGAGCCCAAGCCAACGACGGCTCAAGAGAAAACGAAACACGCAGTCAGTCCTCGCTAGATTCAGACGAGATTGAACGCTGTTTGTTTTCGACAGCCGTTGTCGACCCGCCAAAAGGCGATGGACCATCGCCCTTATTACGAATGGAGGAATTGCTAATCACGACGGCCGTATACGGCAAGATGATGGCGCCGAGAAGCAATACCCACCGGATGGGGTGGTCGATGAACGAGAATCCCACAAAGCAAACCACCCGGATCGCCATTTGGATCAGGTATTCACGCTCTTTTTTGTCGATGAGCCTGCTTTGCGCATCCGACGCGCTTGTGATTGAGGGAACGTCCTCATTATGCCGGCGAGCCATACTCTCCACTGTACGCCCGCGCACACGCTCTGGCGCTAGGCCGGTGGTGCATGATGGTCTTTATGACGAATCGCACCTACCGAGTTACGGAAATCGTTGGCACTTCATCTGAAGGCGTGTCAGAAGCTGTCGACAACGGCATCTCTCGCGCAGCCGAGACACTTCGCCACCTAGATTGGTTTGAAGTTGTCGGAATCCGCGGACATATCCAGGATTCGAAAGTCGAGCACTACCAAGTGACGATGAAGATCGGATTCCGTCTCGAAGATCAGGCCTAGTTAGGCTCGTCGGCACGATCGGCGGCTTCAATTTCTTCGCGCGTGACACCAAGCAAATAGACGATCGCATCTAAATACGGCACGTTGACGGACGTGGGTGCTTGTTCACGAACGAGCGGTTTGGCGTTGAAGGCAATACCGAGCCCTGCCGCAGCCAACATATCGAGATCGTTCGCGCCGTCACCGATGGCGACCGTGTTCTTGATGTTGATGCCCGCTTGTTCCGCAAATGCGCGCAGAGCCGACGCTTTGCCGGCACGATCGACGATGTCACCCACCACTGTTCCGGTGAGTTTGCCGTCGACGATTGCCAATTCATTCGCGGCCCAGTAGTCGATGCCAAGATCGGCCGCAATCCGTTCAATGATTTGCGTGAAACCACCGCTGACGAGCGCGAAGCGGTAACCGAGCCGTTTGAGCGTTCTGATCATGGTGCGCGCGCCGGGTGTGTACTGGAGTGACTCGTACACCTCAGTGATGGCTGATTCAGGAACCCCTGCCAATTGGGCAACACGTTCGTGAAGCGAGTCTGCGAAATCAATTTCGCCGCGCATGGCTCGCTCCGTGACCTCGGCGACGGCGGCTTCACAGCCGGCGTGTGCCGCCAACATTTCGATGACTTCACCCTGGATGAGCGTGGAGTCGACGTCCATCACGATAAGCCGCTGTGCGTGCTTCAAGATTCCGTTTTCTTGCACAGCCACATCAACTCTGAAATTGTGTGCAATTCGGGGGAGTTCCCTTTGAAGTTCGTCGGGGTCAGCACCGGAAATATCAAGGCGGATAGCCGTCACTGGGTAGCGAGCGAGGCGAAAAATGCGGTCGATGTTGCCGCCAAGATCGCTGATTCCTTCGGTGATGGCCGCGAGTGCCCCAGGATCAAGCGGAGCGCCAAGTAACGTCACTTGAGCCCGACCCACGCGTCTCGGGCGATTATCGCCCGTGCCGTATTCGATGGACAATTCCATGCCAACGTCGGCCGAAACTCGGTCCATGTCCCTAGCAAACGTCGAAACGTCGGCGGGTCTACTCACGAGCGTGCTCAAGACAAGTCGACCGCGGACGACAAGTTGTTCAACATCAATCACTTCGATGTTGTGACCCGCGAGGGCGTTGAAAAGCCGCGTCGAAACGCCTTTTTGATCAGGC
>CALMUY010000025.1 GCA_937873005.1 uncultured Aeromicrobium sp.
CCTCGTCCACGGCGGTGAATCTCGTCGTCCTCGAATTATCGTCGCGCCGATCCGTTCACTTCTTCAACCGCAAGTCAAAGGCCTCGCAGATCTTGAACCCGTCCGCCTCGCGACGGGCCAAACGATCGAACTCGACGACGTGATTTCACGCCTAGCGGCTGCGGCGTACCACCGCGTAGATCTGGTCCAAAATCGTGGTGAGTTTGCGGTACGCGGCGGCATCGTCGACGTATTTCCTCCCACTGAGAACCATCCGATCCGCATTGAGTTCTGGGGCGATACGGTCGATGAGATTCGCTACTTCGCGGTTGCAGACCAACGTGCGCTCGAAGTCATCAGCGAGATCACCGCCCCTGGGTGCCGAGAACTGCTGCTGACCGATGAGGTGAGAGCACGGGCCGCAGACTTGGCGACCAAACACCCGTCGTTGGCTGAACTATTTACCAAGATCGCACAAGGGCACGCGGTTGAAGGGATGGAATCGCTCGCTCCGGTACTCGTCGACGACATGGAGTTGCTGATCGACCTCCTGCCGGCTGGCTCAACCGTCGTGATGAGTGACACTGAGCGCATCCAAGCGCGCGCGGCAGACCTCGTTGCCACGAGCGAAGAGTTCCTTGCCGCGTCCTGGGCAGCCGCAGCCGATAAGTCTGAAGCCCCCATTGACGTGGGAGCCGCAACATTCCACACCCTCGACGATGTTCGTGCGGCCATTGGCGAACGAGGTTTCGGTTTGCTCGACCTCACGGGGTTCGGCCTCGATGAGACGGTACGGGTGGGCATCGACGATGCGCCCGAATATCGAGGCGACACTGAGAAAGCCATCATCGATATCGACCAGTGGCGCGCCAACGGGCATCACATTGTCATCGTTAACCCAACGCGCGGCCAAGCCGACCGAACTCTTGAATGGTTGGCCGAACACGACTTACCGGGTCGGTTCACCGAATCGAGCACGGGTGAAAGCCCGGATGCTGTCATCGACGTGGTGTGCGGAAACATCCAGTATGGCTTCGTCGCATCAAGCCTGTCGCTCGTCGTTTTGACGAGAAATGACCTCGTGGGTCAGCACACGGCTGAACGTACGAAAGTATCCATGCCGACGAGGCGACGCAAGGCCGTCGATCCCTTGGAACTCAAGCCCGGTGACCCCGTCGTGCACGAACAACATGGTGTCGGTCGATACGTGGAACTCATTAATCGAGTAGTCCACGGCGCTGCCCGTGAATATCTCGTGATCGAATATGCGGCCAGCAAACGCGGACAACCGGCAGATCGGCTGTTTGTGCCGATGGATCAACTCGATCAGGTGAGCCGGTACGTGGGCGGTGAATCTCCATCGCTCGACAAACTCGGCGGTGGCGACTGGACGAAACGCAAATCGCGCGCCCGCAAAGCCGTGCGCCAGATCGCGGACGAACTCATCAAACTGTATGCCGCCAGGCAATCGAGCAAGGGCCACGCGTTTGGGCCGGACACGCCGTGGCAAGCCGAACTTGAAGACTCGTTCGCGCACGTGGAAACAATCGACCAACTAGCGACGATCGACGAAGTCAAGCGCGACATGGAACGAGTCGTACCGATGGATCGACTCGTGTGCGGCGATGTCGGTTACGGCAAAACCGAGATCGCGGTGCGTGCGGCGTTCAAAGCGATTCAAGATGGCAAACAAGTCGTGCTGCTCGTGCCAACAACGTTGCTCGTGCAGCAGCATTACGCAACATTCGCCGAACGGTTCGGGCAATTCCCCGTCACGATCAAACCGTTGTCTCGATTCCAGACCGAAAAAGAGTCCAAGCAAACCCTCGCGGATTTGGCTGACGGCAAGGTAGACCTCGTCATCGGCACGCACAGGTTGCTGCAACCGGGTGTGCGGATCAAAGACCTTGGTCTTGTGATCGTCGACGAAGAACAGCGGTTCGGTGTTGAACACAAAGAAGCTCTCAAGCATTTGCGAGCCGCCGTTGACGTGTTGAGTCTCTCGGCGACCCCGATTCCACGAACGCTCGAAATGGCGATTACCGGAATCCGTGAAATGAGCACGATCGCCACACCGCCTGAAGAGCGCCACCCGGTGTTGAGTTTCATCGGGCCGTACGACAACGCACAGGTTGCTGCTGCAATCCGTCGTGAACTCTTGCGTGAAGGTCAAGTGTTCTTCATTCATAACCGCGTGCAGAGCATCGATCGAGCGGTCGCGGCGTTGCAAGAACTCGTTCCCGAAGCGCGCATCGCGGCGGCGCACGGGCAAATGGGGGAGGCACGACTCGAAGAAGTCATGGTGCAGTTCTGGGAAGGGAACTTCGACGTGCTCGTGTGCACCACGATCGTCGAATCGGGTCTGGACGTCTCCAACGCGAACACGATGATTATCGAACGCGCTGACACGCTCGGATTGTCACAGTTGCACCAATTGCGCGGACGCGTCGGCCGAAGCCGTGAACGCGCGTACGCGTACTTCCTGTATCCGCCAGACAAGCCCTTGAGTGAAACCGCACACGATCGACTGCAGACGATCGCATCGCACTCTGAGTTGGGTGGCGGAATGGCTGTGGCAATGAAAGACCTCGAGATTAGAGGTGCTGGGAACCTCTTGGGCGGTGAGCAGTCGGGCCATATTGCTGATGTTGGATTTGACTTGTACATCCGGCTCGTCGGTGAGGCTGTGGCGGAGTTCCGTGGCGAAGACGGCCCCGAACCCGAAGTGCGCATGGAGCTGCCAATCGAAGCGCATTTGCCGCACGATTATGTTTCCAGCGAGCGGCTACGGCTCGAAATGTATAAGCATTTGGCGCAGGTGCGCACGAGCGACGATGTCGATCAGATCGTTGCCGAACTCAAGGACCGCTACGGGCCGCTGCCAGAGCCGGTTGAGTTGCTCATTGAGGTTGCCCTGCTGCGAATCAAGGTACGCGCGAGCGGGTTGCGCGAAGTTACGTCAGCAGGTTCGAACATGCAGTTCTCGCCAGTAGTGTTGCCTGAGTCCGGCAAAGTTCGGATGGCGAGGATCCATCCCAAGAGCCTCTACAAGGAAGCCGCAGGCGTGCTCCAAATTCCGCAACCCAAAGAACCGGGATTCGGAGGAAAGCCGCTTCGCGGACGTGCCTTGCTGGCTTGGGTCTCGGACACGATCGACACGATCAACGGGTGAACGTCCGGGCCGAGTTTGCCCTCACGCTACTTCTTGCGCGCGTACTCGACGTGGGTGTGCCCCCAAGCCCCGGAAATCAGGCCCGCGCCTCGGTAGATATTGCGAGCGCCTTGAGCCCGCTGTGAGAGATTTCGGGTCACAAACCCGTAGATGCCGCGCGTGATTCCGAAACCAACGCGGGCTAGGCCACTCGCGGTGAGTTTGAGTCGGGCCGCGAGGCGCTTCGGCGCCGAATCGATGACGTCAATTTGGGTGCGGCTCCAGCTGTTCCCGCTCCGGTGCGCACGTTTGAGCACCCACTGTCGAGTCGCCCGATCATCCGGCACAACATCGTGTACGAGCGCTTCGGCGCAGAAGAA
>CALMUY010000026.1 GCA_937873005.1 uncultured Aeromicrobium sp.
AGATTCGCGATTTTTGCATCAATAATCTACGCGAACAGAATCAGCGAACCGACCAAAGTTCAGACTTTTCCCATCCCTCGGGCGCTCCGATTCGTTTGAAGGGGACAATCTCGTTCTGCGGATACGTGGTCAGAAGTGTTGGAAGTACCGTCGCCGCGGAGAGGCCCAACTCGTGGTGCAAGTACTGAATCAAGGTGAGTTGAGTGAAGACTCGATTCTCGTGTCCTTTCGCAACGCTCAGACGAGGATCGTTGCTGAGCCGAGGTTTGATATCGAAGACACGGTTAAATATCCGGGCGTGATGTGCGGAGTAGTTGCGCAGAATGTTCAACGACTTCAACCAAGATTCAAGTTGCGGCGCACGTAGTCCACATGCGTTAGCGACGGGATTACGTGCTCGGCCGGGCGCCATGCCGTACAGGTGCGAGAGGCTGCCCCAGTCCACCACTTCGATAGCTACCCAGATTGGCAGTCGTCCACCGTACTTTTGTTTGTGATGGGCGACGAAATCTTCGCGCGAAGCGCTCAAAGCCGACTCGTACTTCTTTCGCCAGATTTCGTAACGAGTTTCTCGAGTCTTTGAGAGGGCTTGGTGGGCAGATGCTCCGAGCAGCGATGGCTTCAGATGGATGAACGGATCAATCGCACCAAGTTCGTGCCCGAGCAGTGCCCGAATAGCCAACTCGATGCGCCCGAGTTCGCCTGAAACGGCATGACGGAGTTGCTCGTCGAATAGATGCAACTTGTAAACAAGTTCGAACGATGCGCCCAAACGGAACACGTCGAGACTTCGCCCAGTGGCCGCATCGAAGCGCCGCATCGGGTGCCAATAGCCGGAGAGACGGTAGTAGTTCAACTGGCGTAGCAAGTATTCAGCCTCTGAGGAGTCTTCAACGATCATGCCGCGCTGTTTGAGAAGCGCAAGCTGCTGAGCGTACGACTTGAACTGCTTAGTTTCCGCCACCGTCACCCCCGGTAAGAAAAAACGAGGACCGGCCCTGGACTCCCACCGAAGCGGGCAGCGGAACCGGTCTTGTTACGCACAAGGGTAGCACAGGCACGGGAAAACGAGAGGTCTTATCTGCCCTCATCTGAAGCGCAATGCTTCGAATCTGATCAAAGAGATTCGCGGCTTGGTCTGACGCGAAAACCCTTAGTTTTCCTCCGGAATCCCGGGGAAACTAAGGGTTTTCAACTGGCGGTGACGGTGGGATTTGAACCCACGGTGGGTTTGACCCCACACATCATTTCGAGTGATGCACCTTCGGCCGCTCGGACACGTCACCGTCGAAAATGCTACATGATCAAGGTTTTCGAGTGTTCACCGCGCTGACTGAATCAACTAATTGGGTCAGAAATCGACAGCATCGTCTCGCTGAACAGGTCGATCGAATCGTCAATCGAACGGCCAGTCCCGTGCCCCTCGACCAAACTCAACAACTCGCGAACAGCGCGTTCGATGCGCGTGTCCAAGGCACGTTCGCCGTTGCTGCCCCAATCGTGTGGCGAGGCGAAAACACCCGTCGGCACTAACACCGTTTGCAGATACGAGAACATCGGCTTCAACGCGTACTCGATCGCGAGGGAGTGTCGAGCCGTGCCGCCCGTGGCCGCCGTCAGTACAGGTTTGCCGATCAGCGAGTCGTTCTCGAATGCGTCGAAGAACGACTTGAACAAGCCCGAATACGATGCCTGATAGATCGGTGATACGACGATCACGCCGTCGGCCTGCTGTACCGAATCGATCACCGACTGCAAACGCGGGGATGCGAAACCAGCCAACGTGGCGTCGACGATGTCGTGGGCCAGATCCCGCAGGCCGAACACCTCAACGGCCGTAGCGGGCGCGAGTTCATTCACCTTCGCGGCAAACGCGTCTGCCAGCATGCGGGTGGTGGACGGGTCTCCTAAACCTGCAGAAACTACCGCGATTTTCGTCATGCTCTTACCTCCACTGGTTGCTGGGCTTGCGCTGCGGAAACACGCGAAGCGTGGGTGGGTGCATCGGGCACGTCAGCAGGACGGCGGGCCGCAAACTCGGCGCGCATCGTCGGCAAGATCTCGCCCAGCAGATCGAGCTGTTCAAGCACCGTCTTGAGCGGCAATCCCGCGTGATCGACGAGGAACAACTGGCGCTGGTAGTCGCCGTAGTAGTC
>CALMUY010000027.1 GCA_937873005.1 uncultured Aeromicrobium sp.
GCGATCAGCCTAGACTGAGCGACATGAATAAGCAGCAGGAGTTCGTCCTTAGGGCCATTGAAGAACGCGATGTGCGTTTTATTCGTTTGTGGTTCGCGGACGTTCTGGGTTCCTTGAAGTCGGTGGCGATCGCTCCAGCTGAACTCGAAGGTGCTTTCGAGGAAGGAATCGGTTTCGACGGTTCCGCGATCGAAGGATTCGCTCGCGTTCACGAAGCCGATATGTTGGCTATTCCCGATGCCTCCACCTTCCAACTGCTGCCATGGCGTGGTGATTCTCCGTACACGGCCAGAATGTTTTGCGATATCGCGATGCCAGACGGAAGTCCCTCGTTTGCCGATCCGCGATTCGTGTTGAAACGAGCCCTGAGCCGTGCAGCAGAAATGGGCTTCACGTTCTACACCCACCCCGAGATCGAGTTCTATCTGTTCAAGGGCAAGCCCGCTCCCGGCACTCGCCCGGTACCTGTGGACGACAGCGGCTACTTCGACCACACGGCCCAAGGCGGCGGTCAAGACTTCCGTCGTGAAGTGATCACGATGCTCGAATCGATGGGGATCTCGGTGGAGTTCAGTCACCACGAGGGCGGCCCGGGTCAGCAAGAAATTGATCTTCGTTATGCGGACGCGCTCACCACAGCAGACAACATCATGACCTTCCGCACCGTGGTGCGCGAAGTGGCTTTGGGCTCGGGCCAGTGGGCTTCGTTCATGCCTAAACCGTTCAGCGACCAACCGGGTTCGGCAATGCACACGCACGTGTCGTTGTTTGAGGGTGACGAGAATGCCTTCTTCGAGAGCGGGGCGGAACACCAACTCAGCAAGGTGGGCCGGTCATTCATCGCCGGAATCTTGAAGCACACCCCAGAGATCACAGCGGTCACGAACCAGTGGGTGAACTCCTACAAGCGTTTGTCGTGGGGCGGCGAAGCGCCAAGTCACGTCAGTTGGGGGCACAACAACCGTTCGGCGCTGGTGCGCGTTCCGCGTTACAAGCCCAACAAGGGCGGGTCTACGCGCGTGGAATTGCGTGCGATCGATTCGGCCTGTAACCCCTATTTGGTGTACGCGCTGGTGCTTGAAGCTGGCTTGCGGGGAATCGAGAATGATTACGAACTTCCACCCGAGGCTGAAGACGACGTCTGGGCATTGAGCGACAACGAGCTCAAAGCGTTGGGGATTGCTCCGCTGCCGCGCAACCTCGACGAAGCGATTCGCATCATGGAAGAAAGCGAACTCGTGGCGGAAACACTGGGCGAACACGTCTACGACTTCTTCCTGCGTAATAAACGCGCCGAATGGCAGGACTACCGATCACAAGTAACCCAGTTCGAGCTCGACCGACTTCTTCCGTTGCTCTAAACACGATGGTTTCGTCTCGTTCCGGTGCCCAGAACCGAGCGACGTCACGCCTGAAAGACCTCGGTTTCGATGATGCTGGCGTTGCCGATCTGGTGCTGCAGTCCGCCGATGTTGACGCGACGCTCGATGGACTCGACATGCTCGTTGAGGTCCGGGCCAACTTGCCGACGGAACTTGCGACCGATGAGGTTTTGGCTAACCGACTCATCGCGGCACTGGGTGTCAGTCGTGCCGTTGCTGAGTTTTGGCGACGGCATCCCGAATGCATCGGCGATGTCGCAGAAGGCTCACCGCTCGTCGAACATCTCGACGAGGAGTCGCTACGCGCATTCATGTTGCACGCGAGAGAACCCAACGAGTTGCGGGTCCGGTATCAGCGAATACTTTCTGTCATCGCAGCACTCGATGCTGCGAAGGAACGCAATTTCGTACACATTTCGCGTGCGCTGTCAGACATTGCGGTGGCAACGCTTGGTGCCGCACTCGCCATTGCGCTGAGTAATGAACCAGATGCGGCCCATGTGCGCTTAGCCGTGATGGCGATGGGCAAGACGGGTGGTCGAGAACTCAACTACATCAGTGACGTTGACGTGATCTTCG
>CALMUY010000028.1 GCA_937873005.1 uncultured Aeromicrobium sp.
GCCCTAAGGACGAACTCCTGCTGCTTATTCATGTCGCTCAGTCTAGGCTGATCGCGTGCCTCAGTTAAGACTTGCACTCGCCCAAATCAACCCAATTGTTGGGGACATTGATCACAACCTTGAGTTGATCGTGTCTCAGTGCGTTTCGGCAGCTGCCGCCGGAGCACATGTGGTCACGACTGGCGAGATGGCGATCGTTGGGTATCCGATCGAAGATTTGTCCCACCGGCAGGCATTTATCAGCGCGAGCCGATCCGCCGTTCAGGCTCTCGCGGACCGACTAGATTCTGCTGGCCTAGGCGACCTCGTAGTCGTTGTGGGATACCTCGACCAAGCTGTCGAACCGGCAGACGATGGGCACGTCTACCCGCGAAACAACCCCACCAACTCGGTTGCGGTCATTCAACACGGCACGATTCTCGGCCGTTACGACAAGAACCACTTGCCTAACTACGGCGTCTTCGACGAGTTCCGTCACTTCGTCCCTGGGGACAAGTCACTCGTCGTTCACGTCAACGACATCCCCATCGCGATCGCCGTGTGTGAAGACATTTGGCAAGACGGGCCGGCGGCGGCCGCGCGAGCCGCCCAGGCACAGGTCTTGCTTGTCCTCAACGGCTCGCCCTATGAGGCAGCCAAAGACGACGTTCGTTTGGCGTTGTGTCAGCGTCGTGCTCGCGAAGCGAACGCACATCTCGCGTATGTGAATTTGGTGGGCGGCCAAGACGAACTCGTGTTCGACGGCGATTCGCTCATTGTCGATTCCTCTGGCCAACTTCTCGCACGAGCGCCACAGTTCGCCGAACATCTGCTCATTGCGGACTTGGAAGTCGCCCCGAACACAGACGCACCGGAGATTCCTTCTGTTTCGCGCCTCTACGTACGCTCCACGCCCCCAGTCTCGCCCCCGTTAGACACCGTGACGCTCATCAGCGAGCGACTCGACGACTTCGCCGAACGCTACGGGGCGATCGTCCTTGGATTGCACGACTATGTCGAGAAGAACGGGTTCACGTCTGTTCTTTTCGGCATGTCAGGCGGTATCGACTCCACGCTCGTGGCGGCTCTCGCCGTCGATGCGCTCGGTCCCGATCGTGTTTTCGGTGTCTCGAACCCCAGCGCGTGGTCTACCGAGCATTCGAAAAGCGACGCGCAAGATCAGGCCGAACGCATGGGCATGAACCTTCGCACGATTCCCATCGCGCCAATTTTTGATGCGTTTCAAGAGTCACTGTCACTGACAGGGGTCGCAGAAGAGAACCTGCAGGCGCGGATCCGTGCGGTGATCTGGATGGGTCTGTCCAATCAGGAGAACCGCCTCGTGTTGGCGTGCGGCAACAAGTCGGAACTCGCAACCGGCTACTCCACGATTTATGGGGATGCCGTGGGCGGCTACGCACCGATCAAAGACCTACCCAAGACGCTCGTGTGGGAGTTGTCCCGCTGGCGGAATCAACTCGCCGAATCACGTGGTGAAACGCCTCCCATTCCGCAGGCCGTGATCGACAAGCCACCCTCGGCGGAGTTGCGTCCTGACCAACTCGATAGCGACAGCCTTCCGCCCTATGACATCCTCGACGGCATCATCGACGCGTACGTCGAGCGAGACCTATCGGTAGCCGAAACCATTGCTGAAGGGTTCGATGCGGACCTCGTGCACAGGGTGGCAGAGCTGGTGGATCGCGCAGAGTACAAACGTCGTCAATACCCACCCGGCCCAAAACTCAGCAAACGCAACTTCGGCCGCGACCGCCGTGTGCCAATTACGCACCGTTGGCGCGACAAGAATTGAAAGTCCACCCTCGGTGGTCGCGGCAGGTATTTAGCGCTCGGAAATGGTCACGTGGACCAGCAGGTTTCCGCCCTCTTGGTTCAACATTGGCACGGTGAACTCTTCGTCGGCTTTGCGTCGTGTGGGCTTTTCTCCCGGACCCACGTCCTCGATGTACACGTCGACAAATGTGCCATTGATGTTGTGCGCCCTACGGAAATCGTCGTCGGCAGGACGCGGCCACGGTGACGAGAAGTAGGCTCGTCGCCCTTGGACGACTAATTGTTGAGCAACTGTTGGCTGAATCCCAGCCCACGAAACAAGACCGTGGCCTTCTACTGCGACCGGTAGTTTCGCGAACTCCTTGCCGGCGAGGATCGGCATGAGTTTGTCGACAACTAGTTCGGACTGGTCGATATCGAGTTGGTACGCCTGGTTAACGAATTGTTTCTGCAAGGAATACGGCACGATCACGGCGAGCGTCACCGCGGCCGCCACCGCGACGACTCCCACAAGTTGGCCGTTCCGTATCCAGATTGCTGGGACAAGCGCTTTGAGTCGTGCAACGACCCACAACACGATGCACGCCCACAAGAAGACAGGTGCGGCCATCATGTAGTCGACGAACATGACACGCAAGCCACCACCAGTTCGGTTTGCTGACCACAGCGTGACCAACACACCAAATACCCCGAGTGCCACCCCGTTATAAGCAGCGTATTCAAGCCCATATTCAGGCTCTTCCTGCTTGCGCCGACGCCACGTAGTCTCCACCAGAATCGCGAGGGCCACCACGAACACGACAACGCCAAAGAACGAGATTTCCCCCGCAGCACGCGGACCGCCGATCCACGGGAACAACACATACGTGACGTGGTTGAGCGGCTCCATGGGTTCTCCCGCCGGAGGCTTATCCGAGCCACTCAACCTGATGATTTCCACGACGTTCGAGGGCGAATAATTCAAGAAGTTGACGATCGGACCAAACCAGCAGATAACGCCCACGATCAACGCCCACTTGACTTCAGACCTGCGTACAAGACGTTGAGGATGTCGATACCACCGGTAGAGCGCTTGGCCCAGCAGGATCATGCCCAGGAAAACCGCGATGGGAAGCAAACCAAGGTGCG
The DNA here is from genome assembly GCA_937873005.1 of uncultured Aeromicrobium sp. GTDB lineage: Bacteria > Actinomycetota > Actinomycetes > Propionibacteriales > Nocardioidaceae > Aeromicrobium. The sequence continues at coordinate 2,902 of CALMUY010000028.1, forward strand.
CCTGGCCCACAAAACTCACGCAGAAAATAAAAAGCGGCCACAAGCCCGAATCGCCCATCAGCATGCGCCATGCGAGCGCAAAGCAGGCAAGCAATCCCATCACTGGTGGCCATGGGTTCCATGGCAAGATCAAGGCACTACCGAACAAGCCATACAGCATGACCACAGAAGCGAAAATCACTGTTAGACCGGCGATTCCGGCGGCTTTCTGGCCGTGCCACAGGGCGATCGCAACAAAAAACACGAGCATGATGACGCCTGCGGCCAGCAGTCCGAGATTCGTCCACCCGAACAACAAGTACGGCAGTCCAAAAAGATAAAACTGCATTGGCCCAGGGTGATAGGCCATGATGTTGGGGTCAGTTTCGGTTGAGGTTGATCGCATGCCCACCAGTGGCCAATTACCGGTCCAGGCGTCGTACATCCGAATGGCAATAAGTGCTTCGTCACCAGTCGGGAACCAACCGGCTTTGACGTAGGCGATAAGCCAGTAGATCGGCGGGATAATCAACGCGATCAGCGCGAGAAAAAACCAGCGATTCTCTGAAATCGCGGTGCGGGTTATCTGGTTTCGGGGCAGTTTCGACGTTAAGTTCGACATAGGTTGAGAAACGATCCACACATTCATTCCGAGAACAACGATTTTGGCGGGCGCGAACCGTGCGAATGGTTGAAGCACCAGCCCTCGCATTCTACGGCACTACCCACGGGCGAGTGCTTGACCGTAGGCTTACTACATGAGCGAAGAAGTCGCCCCTTATGGAACTGGCCCGACCACGAGCGCTGATGTGCGTCGTGTGCGCACGAAACACTTGCGCCAATGGAAGTCAGAAGGTCACCGCTGGGCCATGTTGACGGCCTACGACCAATACATGGCGCAGATCTTTGACGAAGCTGGCGTTCCGGTGTTGCTCGTGGGTGATTCTGCGGCGAACAACGTGTACGGCTACGAGTCCTCGCTTCCGGTCTCGGTAGACGAACTTCTCCCCCTTGTGCGCGCCGTAACCCGCTCAGCGAAGCGAGCCTTCGTGGTGGCTGATTTGCCGTTCGGCTCGTATCAACGCGATCCCGAGCAGGCCTACGACACCGCTGTCCGGTTCATGAAGGAAGGCCGAGCACACGCGGTCAAGCTTGAAGGCGGGGTGGAGATGGCGCCACAAATCGCCAAACTCGTTCACGGCGCTGTTCCAGTGATGGCTCATATCGGTTTCACGCCGCAGTCCGAACACAGTTTGGGTGGCTACCGGATTCAAGGCCGCGGCGCTGGCGCTTCGCAACTCATCGAAGACGCACTCGCGGTGCAAGAGGCTGGCGCGTTTTCAGTCGTGATGGAAATGGTGCCTGGCGATGTTGCGGCGGAAGTGACCGCCAAGTTGGACATCCCGACGATCGGTATCGGTGCGGGAGCGGGTTGCGATGCTCAAGTGTTGGTCTGGCAAGACATGCTCGGCTTGCGTTCCGGCAAGACGCCTCGGTTCGTGAAGCAATACGCGAACTTGAACGCGATCGTTTCGGCCGCTGCTCGCGAGTTCACTGAGGACGTCGCGTCCGGCACATTCCCTGGCCCCGAGCACACCTTCGAGAGCTAGCAGCGTCGCTTAACGCTGGTCGACGAGCACGAGTTTGACGCGCGTGCCCCAATGGGGCAGATCAATTTCACGGCTGTCAATCACCGCGCCATTGCCAGTATCGGGCCATGTCGAGTCTGCGTTCTGTTGAACAACGAAGAGTTCAAGCCTCGAATCGGGAGCCCGTTCAATGCGCCGCTGCGTGTCGTAGTCGGAACGGTTATCAAAGTGCGTGAAATACACATCGTGGCCGGTCAGCACGAGGTCAGCAACGACTGCCATTCCCGGTGATATTTCGACAATGCCGCCGATCTGATGCACCACAATACTCTCTGATCTGTACCCCTCGACCAGTTCACGCGTCGCCTCTCGGACCGACATGTTCGCCCGTGCGTCCGCTAGCCGAACCGCACCCACAAAACCAAACAAGATCAACCCGATGGCCATCAGGACTGTGAGGTTGACGGCCATCCGTGTTCCTTGAGTCCACCAAATCCGACTACGGGGTTTCAACAAAAGCACCTGCAATAGCCACACGCCACAGAACATCAAGAGGTACAACCCACGCGAGCTGCCGAAGATGAAATACCCCGCGCTCGACACGGCCGTGACCATCGAAGTAATGAGCAATCCAACTGCAACGACCTGATTATCAGTCGGCCCACCCTCGCGCGCACCCCGCTTCAGCACCGAGGCTGCACGACGCACCCCAAACACTGACATGGCGCCGAGTACCAAACCGAAAGCCATCGATCCTGAGTCGAAAGAGTTTGAGACTGAGGCGTCTCGGGCCACTGATCGCGATCCCGCTACGTAGTCGAGAACCTCTCCGATGTTGCCTGGCCAGTTTGTCAATGCTTCCCGGAGAGGCGCTGCCCAGCACACAAGCAAAAGCAGCACCGTTAGCGAAACTTCTCTCCTTGAGGGCCTGGCTGCCCAACCGAACGTGCGCGAAAGGACCACTACGGTCAGAATCAACGGGACGACAATTAGCGCCCCCGCAAGGTGGGTTTGAATGATCAGCGAACCTACAAAAATCGCTATCGGCCACCAGCCCCGTTGTCCGATCACGATTCCCCACACCAACACAACGAGCGTCATCGAACCGACAAATACTGGATACGGATTCCACGGCGTATACCAAAGGAATTGCAAGACAATGAGGACGATGGCAGACGTTGAAACGACGGCTCGCTTTACCCACGGTGAACCGATTCGCCATGCTGCCCACAGCCCCAGGCCCGCCAAGCCCACATTGATAGCAAGCGAACCCAGTAACAGCCCCCACGTGTTCCATCCGCTGACGGCAAATAGCGGAGCCAGCAGCCAAAAGTGCAAAGGCCCTGGATGAAATGCGTTGACCCCAGAAACTTCGTTCCCAGCAGTTGAGGGCATTCCCAAAAGCGGAGGATTTGGCCCAAACACGTCAAATGTTCGAATCGCGATGTGCGCATTGTCGCCTTCAAGGGCAAAACCCGTTGCCAACGCGTAAACGAACCATCCAAATGCTGGAAGGGACAACAACAGCCACGGCCACATCCACGACTGCCGAAAAGAACTCACTCGGTGATCCTATGACTCTTCAGCGTCGCGTTCAGACTCTTCGCGATCGTTCCAGACGGGATCTTCGTCCCAAGATTTTGTGCGCTCAGCCGCTGCGGCCAATGCGTTCTCGGCGTCGGTGCGCGTCGGATAGGGCCCGAGCCGATGCTTTGCGCGGCAGCCTTCGAAGCCCTCCACCGCCTGGTGTTTGATGCAGTAGTAGAACTCGCGCGGATCATTCATGAGGCACTCTCTTCGCATTCTTGGGCGAACTGACGGAACACTTCAATGGTGGCGCCCTCGTCGCGTTCAGATTCGTAGTCGCTGAGTTTCACCACGACCGTCCCTTGTTCGCGGTTCACGTACACATACTGCCCGTACACGCCCATCGCGGTCACGTCGTGGTGTTGTTCGAATCCGGGCGGGTGCCACCATTTTGCGGCGTAGCCCCATCCTTTGTCGTCTTCGACGCTTACTGTGGTGATGCGCTTGATCCACGCCTCGGACACGACTTGCTTGTCACCAACTTTGCCGTTGTTGGCGATCAACAGCCCCATTTTGGCGAAATCGCGCGGCGTCGCGTTGATGGCGGAAAAGCCCTTCTCGATTCCGCCTTCGCGATCGAGATTCCAGTGGGCGTCGTCTTCCATGCCGAGCGGTTCCCAGATGCGACGCTGCATGATGTTCGTCAGGTTGTCGCCCTCGACTGCAGCAACAATCATCGACAAGTACTGGGTATCGACACTGCGATAGTCAAACTTTCCGCCTGGTGCGAAACGCATTCCCTGGTTCTTCTTCAGATACGCCGGAATATCGGTCGTGATTTGCAGCCCGCCCACGCCCCAGAACGGTTTGAAATAGGAGTAGTCCTCGTTCACGTCGATGCCGCTGCTCATGTCAAGCAAGTGGCCGACCGTGACTTCGTCGAATTCGGTACCTGTCTTGTACTCGGGAAGCACCTCAACCAACGTGGTGTCTTCGGCGAGTTTGCCTTCGTCAATGAGTTGTCCCACCAACAGACTGATGAATGATTTCGCGACCGACCAGGACGATTGTCTCCGCTCGCGGTCAGCCTCCGTCTTGAACCACTCGTGCGTGTTTTCGCCCCGACACATGACAAGGAATGAGTTGGTTTTCGTTTCGGTCAGGAAATCCTCAACCGGCGCCGATTCACCTTCCCAGGTCACCGAACTCGGCAAAGGCTGAACGTTTGCCGGAATCGGCCGGGGTTGTTGGGAGGCGTCAAGTTCTCGGTAGGCGAAGAGTCCGCCCAATTCGGATGTGGGCGTCACTAGGTACTGACCCAACACGACAGGGTTGCTCATCGTGAGGGTGGCCGTCAGGCCCCAAAACCCAAGCACCAGAACAAGGAGGAACCCGAAGAAGATGGCAACAAACCGACGGACTTTCATAGCCTGACTGTACGACCGGGCCCTGTCTACAACAAGGATTGACGCGCGTCACCAATGCCCCACCGAAGTCTGCGGATTTGACCCCACGGTGTCTAATAGTGATATGGATCACACTCGCTTGCGGGCGGAAGTTGCTGACTCCTGGCAACGTTCGGTAGCGGCCGGGGTCGCAGTCGACAAGATAGAGGCGCCTATCACCCTGCCGGAACCAGATCTGCGCAGCTTGCGCACCGAACACAAACTCTCACGAGTTTTCCCACTGCTCGACGACGTCCTCGGCCAAGCGGCACGCGATTGTGATGCGGTGATGGCCGTGTTCAATGAATCTGGGAACCTCCTGTGGGTGTGCGGTTCGCCGTCGACCCTGCGCAAAGCCGAGAGCATCGGGTTCGTGGAGGGCAGCAACTGGGACGAACGCCTCGCGGGAACCAACGCACCCGGTCTCGCGTTGCGACTCGGCCGCCCCGTGAGCGTCACCCGCGCTGAACACTTCCGACACTCCGTTCAGCCCTGGAGTTGTGCCGCGACTCCCATCTACGATCCGCGAACATCGTCCCTGCTTGGCGTACTCGACATCACCGGCGGCGATTCGATCGTGGTGCCACAAACCATGGCCATGGTGCGAGCCGCCGCACGAATGGCCGAAGCCGAATTGTCGCGCGACTTTCCAGCGATATCGGGCATGCGCTCAAGCGCAGCCCACAGCCCCACCTTGCGCCTTGAGGCACTCGGCCGCTCCCAAGCGATCGCGCACGTTCAGCGCACTGGCTGTGAGGCAGATCGAATCGTATTGTCACCTCGGCACTCGGAAATTCTGGCGCTGCTCGCGGCCACCCCACAAGGTCTGTCCGGCGACGAGTTGGCGATCCTTCTGTATGAAGAAGACAGTGCCGGATCAACGATGCGCGCCGAACTCAACCGGATTCGCCAATTCCTTGGTGAAGAGATCCTCGGTTCGCGCCCCTACCGGTTGCGTGGTCACATCGAAGCAGACTGGCTCAGTCTCGAATCACAACTTGCCGCGGGCAATACAGCGCAAGCACTTCGCGCCTTCGCTGGGCCGCTACTACCCCGGTCGATTGCCCCCGGCATTGTGCGCTTACGTGAATCGCTAACGTCCGCCATGCGCGAAAGCCTGTTGCACACGCGCTCAGCAGACCTGATGTCGGCGTGGACGCGCACTTCGTGGGGCAACGACGACTATGCGATGTGGACGGCGCAACGCGATCTAGCCGGTCCGAACTCACCGCTTTCGCCTTTGATCGACGGGCAAATCGCTCGACTCGATGCCGAATATGGCATGTGAAGAACCTGAACTTCCCGGTGCAACGTTGTTGCAACGTTGTAATTCCTAATGTGTGATGACCGTCACAGTGACGGCTTCAGAATCACTCAGGAGACCTTCATGACTGTCCATGCAGCACCCGGTACCGCTGGCTCAACCATTGAGGTAAAGAGCCGCTACGACCACTACATCGGTGGCGAATGGGTTGCCCCAGTTAAGGGCAACTACTTCGAAAACATTTCACCCGTCAACGGCAAAGCATTCACCGAAACCGCGCGCGGCACCGCCGAAGATATCGAAGCCGCCATCGATGCCGCTGAAGCAGCCGCGCCCGCCTGGGGTCGCACCTCGACTACGGAGCGCGCAAACATTCTGTGGAAAATTGCCGACCGGATGGAAGCGAACCTGACCGACATCGCTGTGCTCGAAACGTGGGAGAACGGTAAGGCGGTCCGCGAGACACTCAACGCAGACATCCCGCTCGCCATCGATCACTTCCGGTACTTCGCTGGGGCCTTGCGCGCCCAAGAAGGTGGCATCTCGGAGATCGACGAAAACACGATCGCCTACCACTTCCACGAACCACTCGGCGTTGTCGGCCAGATCATCCCGTGGAACTTCCCGATCCTGATGGCTGTCTGGAAACTCGCGCCCGCCCTCGCGGCTGGAAATGCGATCGTACTTAAACCGGCTGAGCAGACCCCGTGGTCGATCCTCAAGCTCGTGGAACTTGTGGGCGACCTGCTCCCGCCTGGCGTACTCAACATCATCAACGGCTTTGGTGTTGAGGCCGGCAAGCCACTCGCGACCTCGCCACGCATCCGCAAGATCGCGTTCACTGGTGAAACCACCACGGGCCGACTCATCATGCAGTACGCCTCCGAGAACATCATTCCGGTGACGCTCGAACTCGGCGGCAAGAGCCCGAACATCTTCTTCGACGATGTAGCCGCCGAACGTGACGCTTTCTACGACAAGGCGCTCGAAGGGTTCACGATGTTTGCGCTCAACCAAGGCGAAGTCTGCACGTGTCCAAGCCGTGCGTTGGTACAAAGTTCGATGTACAGCGATTTGGTGACCGACTTGATCGCGCGGGTTGAGGCCACCAAGTAAGGCAACCCGTTCGACGAAACCACCATGATGGGCGCGCAGGCCTCCAACGATCAACTCGAAAAGATCTTGTCCTATCTGCAGATCGGCCGCGAAGAAGGCGCCAAGGTGCTCACCGGCGGTGAACGTCTCGTGCTCGATGGCGATTTGGCGGAGGGCTACTACGTGCAGCCAACCGTTTTCGAGGGCAACAACTCGATGCGGATCTTCCAGGAGGAAATCTTCGGTCCCGTTTTGTCCCTCACCTCATTTAAGGACGAAGCCGAGGCGCTTCACATCACAAACGACACGCTTTACGGTTTGGGTGCTGGCTTGTGGACGCGCGACGGCAGCCGGATGTTCCGGGCCGGCAAGGCAATCCAGGCCGGACGTGTCTGGACGAACTGCTACCACGCCTACCCCGCCCACGCTGCGTTTGGCGGCTACAAGCAGTCGGGCATCGGACGCGAAAACCACAAGATGATGCTCGATCACTACCAGCAGACCAAGAACCTGTTGGTGTCCTACAGCCCGAACAAGCTCGGATTCTTCTGATGGAGCGAGTAGCAGTTACCGATCAGGCGGCGGATCTCATCCGTCGCCTGATCGACCTGCATGGACCGGTGATGTTTCACCAGTCCGGCGGATGTTGTGACGGGTCCTCGCCCATGTGTTATCCCGATGGCGAGTTCCGAACGGGCGATTCAGATATCAGGCTGGCCGACCTTGATGTTGGTGCAGATGCATCCGTTCCTTTTTGGATGTCAAAATCGCAGTTTGAATATTGGAAGCACACTCACCTCACGGTTGACGTCGTGAAAGGACGCGGCGCTGGTTTCTCGCTCGAAGCACCAGAAGGTGTGCGTTTCTTGATCCGGTCGCGGATCTTCACCGATGCCGAATACGAGGCGCTCGAACCAATCGACTAGCTCACTTCACTCCCCTCTCACCTTGAGGTATGGGAAACTGCCAACACCGAGATGTCTGGGAGTTTGAATGTCGTTTGATCAGTTGTTCCCCAAAGCACCCCGCGATTTTGACGCCGGAAATGGCCGACTCGTGCCATTCGGGACCTTTCGAGGTCCGGTCGAAAATACATCGACTGCAGTGTGGGACGGCAACGGTGGACTGCTCTCGAAACGACGCACGCAGCGCAAAGC